>DATJST010000057.1:0-24861 GCA_035503975.1 Acidimicrobiales bacterium
ATCTCGATCTTGTCGCATTCTTTGAACGGCTGCCAGGTGTCGGGGGAAGTAGCCACTAGGCCCAGGCCCGCACCGACAAGGTCGCGCACTGCCCACAAGTTGGCGTAGCGGCCCTCCAGCCCCTTCCACCGCGCCCGAGCCGGCTCACGGTGGCGCTCGAAGAAATCGAGCACCCCGAAGATACCCCTGGCCATCTCGCTGGCTGGCCCGTCGGCACAGTTGGTCAGCACCACTACGGCCAAGCCCGAAGCAGCCTCGGCCATTGAACGGGTGATCTGGCCAGGGAAACCACCGCCGTGGCCGAACGTGGCCCGTCCCCCGACCTCCTCCAGGTGTAAACCCAGTCCGTAGTCCTCATGCAGGTCCGAACCCGGTTTGTGGACGTGCCATTGCACCCGTTGCATTTCCCGCTTGGAAGCGTCGCTCAGCAACTGGCGCGAGCCGCACATATGGGCCGTGAAGTAACGGCAGAGCTCCTCGGCAGTGGAGTAAAAGCCGGTTGCCGCTGCCATCGCGCGAGTGCTCAGCTGAGGGACGGCCCGGCGCTCGCCCTTGGCGTCGCGTCGGGTGTGGCCGGTGACTGCCTCGGACCTTCTCCCCTGCCATTCCGGACCGGTGGAAGTCAGCCCGAGAGGCTTGACGATGTGGTCAATTACGTAGTCGGAGTAGGTTTGCCCGCTCGCCTCCTCCACCACCATCCCGAGCAAGCTGTAGCCGATGTTCGAATACTTGAGGGCCACGTTGGGCTCGGTTACAAGGTGTGAGCCGAGCACTTCTTCACGCAATTGGCCGGCATCGGGGAAAGGGCGTTCGAGTTGCCAGAAATCGCAGTCCCGCCCGTCGCGGATAACACCTCCCCCATGCGAGAGGAGCTGGTGCAGGCTGACCTGGCGGAACCGGCGGTCGCTGTGGGCCGAAAGCCAGGGCAGGAAGCTGACCACGCGGTCGTCGAGGCGCAGGCGCTCCTTCTCAGCCAGCTGCATGAGGGCGGTGGCGGTAAAGGTCTTCGAGTGGGAAGCGACCCGGAAGACGTGCCCAGGAGTGAGCGCAGTCCCCTCGCCCACGTCAGCTTCGCCGTACGCCTCGTTCAGGACCACTTCGCCTCGCCAGGAAATAGCGACGGTGTAGCCGGTCAGGTTGGAGTACGGGTACCGATAAGCCAGCCATGAGCGCAGGTAGTCGGCCGCCCTGTCGAGTGAGCCGCGGTCCGTAGCCATTGGTCCTCCTTGTCATGTCGTCGTGCCGGCGGTGACAACGGGGGTCGGGTCGCCAGCGCATCAGCCGCCGAAGAGCCCAGCCCGGTCGTACGTGGCGCGCCCGCCCACCACGGTGGCCACCACCGGGATGGCGGCGATGTCGGCTGGCGCGACCTGGAAAGGGTCCGCGTCGAGGAACACAAGGTCGGCCTGTTTGCCCGCCGCCAAGCTTCCCACCTCTCGTTCGGCCTGACAGGCGTACGCGGCAGCCACGGTATAGGCGTGCAGCGACTCGCCCACGCTCATAGCCTCAGCCGCGCCGACTTGCTGGCCGGATGCGGTGCGCCTGGTGACCATGAACGAGACGGCGCTCAGCGGCGAGCCAGAGGTAACAGGCCGGTCCGAGCTGCCGGCAACCACCACGCCGTGGTCGAGCAGGCTCCGGCCCCGGTAAAGCCAGCTGGCCCGCTCGGGCCCGACGATAGCCGAGTAGTCCTCCCCGAACTTACGGAGGAACTCGGGCTGCACGACGGCGACGGCGCCCGAGCGGGCCAGGCGCTCCAGCTGGTCAGGCCGGACCAGGCCGCAATGCTCGATCCGCGGGCGCGCCCCTGCCATGGGGTGCAGTCGGGTGGCAGCTTCGACCAGCTCCAGGGCGACGTCGATAGCCGAGTCACCGATCGCGTGGAGGGCGAGTTGCCAGCCGGCGGCGTGGCAGGCGGGGATGGCGGTGCGGTAGTGCCCGAGGCGTTCTGTGAGAGCACCCTTGTCAGCCGAACCGGCGTAGGGCTCTGTCAAGGCCGCTGTGCGCGCGCTCATTGCCCCATCGAGCCAGAACTTGGCCGCTCCCAGAGAGAGCCGTTCGCCCCCGAAGCCGCTTCGCAGCCCCAGGTCGACCCCGAGCGCCGGTCCGTACTCCGGGGTCACACCTAGGGGGTGGAGGTAGTCGCCTGCCACCATGAGCTGGACGCGCACAGCCATCTCGTCGCGTTCGGAGACGTCCTGGTAGGCGGCCGCCTCAACCGGCGAGTGGTGGACCAAGCCCCCACCCGTACCGGCCTCGGCGCAGAAGGTAACGCCCTGGGCCGCACATAGGGCGGTGCTGCGCCGAAGCGCGGCACGAAGTTCTTCCTGACCGTACGGCAGGCGACGGCGCAGCACAATCTCCTGGGCGTTCTCCAGGAACAGACCGGTCGGCCCCCCGTCAGCCCCCCGGGCGACACCGGGGTTGGCTTCCAGTTCGGCGCCAGGGAGCTCGCGCAGTACGGCACTGGAAACCACGCAAGCGTGACCCGACATATGCCTGACGTAGACCTTGTTCCCCTGGCTCACCTTGTCCAGGTCGGCCGCCTCCAGGTGGCGCCCGAGCAAGCGTTGGTCGTAACCGGTCACGTCGAGCCACCCGAGCGGGGCCTGGCGAGCGGCCGAGCCGATCAGGGCCAGGGCGTCGTTGATACCCCGTGCCGCTGAGATGTCCAGTCCACCTAGCGCGAGGCCCTGCCACACCAGGTGGGTGTGAGCGTCCACGAACCCCGGCAGCACAGTCCTGCCCCCTGCGTCTACGACCCGGGCCGCGTCCACACCTGCAAGCTCCTCGTCCAGCCCAGCCACTCGCCCCTGCCAGATGCCGAGCCTTGTAGCGGTGGGACGGGCCGGGCTCATTGCGTAGACCCGTGCGTTGGCCACCACCAAGTCGAGTTTCATGGGACGCCGCCAAGGAGCTTGACGGTTGAGCACAAGCGGCACTGCGCCCTACCGGCTCGGTGAGCGCTGGCGTTGGACGGCTTGGCGAGCAGGGTCGGGGTAGGCACCCGGTAAGCCCTAGCGGCCTCTTTGCTTGTAGCGGGCCCACTTTTCGTGGGTTTCGTGACGGTGCTCGGCGAGCCACTCGTGGTAGTCACGCATGTTGAGGAACCGGGTGCGGGGCCGCTCATCCTCGGTGCCGAGCGCGTGCAGAGCGCGCTCGGCGAACAGCTGGCGGCGTCGCAGGTAGCGAGCCTCGGTGGCGAGGAAGGCACCCCACACGTCGTCCTCGGCCCTGAAGAAGAAACTGCGTTGGCCGGCGATGCCGACACGTTTGATGAAGCCTTCATCGACCAGCACCTTGGTGGCCGTCGAGATCGAACCCGTGCTCGCATGCAGCGCCGCGGCAAGCTCGGCCGACGAGACGTGGGGGGCGTTGCTCAGCATGAGGTAGGCGAGTACCCGGCCCTGCATGCGCGGCGAGCCCAGTTCGGTCCAAACGAGGCCCATCTCCTCGACCAGGTTGGACCGCGCCTCGTCACTGAGGCTGCGCGCCTTGCGGCCCTGCTTGTCAGTCTGCAGCGGGACTCCCACTCTCCCCCCGTTCACCTCAGCGGTCGGTGCTACGGCAAGCCAACCTATCGCTTGGCCAGTGCCGTCCACGTCATCTCCGCGGGCCCCATGTAACACGTTCTTCATACTTTCAGTAATTATCGAAAGGTCAGTGAGGCTAATGTACCAGTCAGGTCGGGCCAAGAGCATCGGGAACGTCATTAAATCGGCCGAGAGCCGGGATCGGAGAAGCATGAACAGGCTTGGACACGTCTTCGCCACCTTCGGGGTAGCGACTTTGACCATCGCCATGGGGAGCGCACCCTTGGCCTCCACGGCGGCAAGTGCCAGCCCAACAGGGGGTGGGACTTTCTCGGTCGGCGAGCTCGAACCGCCCTCGTTCGTCCCTGGCCAGAACGAGGGAGCCGCTCTGGACGAGCTGAACGCACTGTTCGCCCAGCTCACCAAGTTCAACGCCGAGGGCAAGCTGACGTACGTCCAGGCTCAATCGGTCACCTCGTCGGACGGGGCCAAGGTGTGGACGATCAAGATCAAACCAGGTTGGACCTTCCAGGACGGCGAGCCGGTGACGGCGCAGAGCTACATCAACGCCTGGAACGCCACCGCCTACGGCCCTAATGCCTGGGCGGACAGCCAAAACCTGTCCGATATCGTCGGCTACCCAGCCCTCAACCCGGCCAAGGGCAAGCCTGCTACCAAGGTGCTGTCCGGCCTGAAGGCCCTCAATTCGACGACCATCCAGGTGCACCTCATCCACGCCGACAGCCAGTTCCCGCTCGAGCTGAGCACCAGTTCCTTCCTGCCTCTGCCGAACGCCTACTTCAGTAACCCGACGGCCTGGGAGTCGGCCCCTGTGGGTGACGGGCCCTACGAAGTGCTGGGCAAATGGGAACCCAACAAGTCGCTGACGGTAGAGCGCTACCCGGGCTACAAGGGCCCCGCTCCTCATGCCGACAAGATCGTGTTCGAGATCTACACGGACACCGAGACGGCATTTACCGCGCTGCAGGGCGGTCAGGTGGACATCACCGACATCGGCCAGGATGACTACGGCCTGGCCAAAGACAAGATGCCCAGCGACGTCGTCGCCTTCAACGCCCCCGCCATCGACTACCTGGGTTTCCCGCTTTACAACAGCTACTTCAGCAACCCGCTGATCAGGGAAGCGATCTCGCTCGCAATCGACCGGCCGGCTATCAACACCGCGCTGTTCGGGGGGCTCCTGAGCCCGGCCACGTCCATATTGCCTCCCACCGAGGCGGGGGCACCCACCGGGCTGTGCAAGTACTGCTCCTACAACCCTGCTCTGGCCCGCAAGCTGCTGGCCGAGGCTGGGGGATGGAAAGGCGGGCTCGTGCTGTGGTACCCGAGCAGTGCCGGCTACGGCCAGGAGTACCAGGCCATCGCCAACGAGCTCACCCAGAACCTGGGCATCAAACCGATCACTTTCAACGCTTCGCCGTTCACGCCCTTCCTGGCCGCATTGGCCGACAAAAAGGTGACCAACGGGATCTACCGGGGCCACTGGGGCGCTTACTACCCGAGCATGCAGAACACGCTGGAGAACCTCTTCGAGCTGGGCGCCCCCGGGTACACCGAGACCTACTACAGCACCCCCGAGGTGACCAAGCTGATCAACGAGGGTGACGGAGCCGCCAACCTGTCGCAGTCAGAGGCTTACTACCGACAAGCGGAAGACTTGATCATGGCCGCTTTCCCGGTGGTGCCCCTGTTTTACGCCAAGTACGTCTACGTGCATAGTTCTGCCGTGTCCAATGTGATCATCGACGTCAACCAGGTCGAGCTGTCAGACGTGACCGTAAACAGCTGAGCCAAATGCAAGAGTGGCTGGCCGGCTTTATTGACGCCGTTCCCGATTTTACGGTCTTCCCGCTGGTCGACGAGCTCGTCGACGAGATGGGAGAGCTGGCCAGCCAGTACCCCGACGTGGCCTCGCTCACCCGGGTGGGGACGTCGCGCCTAGGCGAGCCCATAGCGGCGCTCAGGGTCGAGGCCGGTCCCAGGGAGGCCCTCGCGTTCGGAGGGGTGCACCCCAACGAGCCCATCGGGGGGCTGACCGCACTTCACCTCGCCCGTACCCTCTGCGCCTCGCAGGACCTGAGCCACCGACTGGGCTACAGCTGGACGGTAGTGCCCTGCATCGACCCCGACGGGATGCGCCTGAACGAGGGCTGGTTCAAAGGCCCGTTCCTGCGCAGCCACTACGGGCGCCACTTCTACCGGCCCGCAGGCGAAGAACAAGTCGAATGGACTTTCCCCTTCGCGTACAAGAAGGCATATTTCGACGCTGTCCTGCCCGAGACCGTAGCTCTCATGCGCCTGATCGACGAGCGCAAACCCGACCTTATGTGTTCGTTGCACAACGGAGAGCTCGGAGGGGCGTATTACTACCTGTCCAAGGCGGTGCCCGGCATATACCAGGAACTACAGGAGATCCCGGCCTTTTTCGGCTTACCCTTGGACCTGGGCGAGCCCGAGGTCCCCTATGTCGAGCGCTTCGCTGATGCCATCTACGGCATGATCCGCAGCGAAGACGCTTACGATTTCGCCGAGGCGGCCGGTACCGACCCGGTCGCCAGCCGCAGCGGTGCCTCCAGCGCGTCATACGCGGCTCGCCACGGTACGGTTACCTTGGTGAGCGAGCTGCCTTATTGGGTCGACCCCCGGGCCAACCGGACCGAGCTGGTAGGCCACAGCTACGCTGCACTACTGGAGGGCAGGGCGGCAAAGTTGGGCCAAATGGTCCAGGTACTCCAGGGAACCATGGCTGCCGTGACGCACGAGACGGTTACAGCATCGCCGTTCTGGCGGGCCTCGCGTTCGTTCATGACCTCCATCAGGTCCCTGCCCGACCAAGACGAGTACCGAGCAGCCCAACCCGAGAGCGGGCGGCCCGCCACCATCGCCGAAGAGCATGCCTTGGGTGACATCGTCCACTGCTTCCGGCTCCGCTACGGGGGCATCCTGCTGCGGGCGTTGGAGGGGGAACTGGCCGTCGGCAACGGGACACCGGCCATCCGCCGCGAGCACAGGAAGCTGTCTGAGACGGACGCCGGATGGGCAAAGGAAGCCGACCGGGCCACGCCCATGCCCCCCGCTCCGATACGCGCGTTGGTCGCCACACAGTACGGAGCGATCCTTGTCACCGCCGCTGGCCTGCCCCGGTGACGTCTCCCGCTCAGCGCCTTACCTCGGACAGGCAGGGCATTAGGCTGAGCACGAGGACGGGCTGAATGGGCGCCTACGTCATCCGCCGGCTGTTACAGACGGTAATTGTCTTTTTCGGCGTGACGTTCATCATCTATGCCGCGGTTTTCCTCATACCGGGCAACCCTGTAGCGGCACTGGGGGGCGGCCAACCCCTGGCCGCACCCGTGGTGCACGACCTCGAGCTTAAGTACCACCTGGACGAGCCGTTCATCGACCAGTACGGGCGCTACCTGCTCGGGCTCCTGCACGGGAACTTCGGGACCAGCGTCGATACCGGCCAGAGCGTGTCCAGCCTGATGGCACAGGCCTGGCCTGTGACCGTCACCTTGGCGCTCACCGCGTGGGGGATCGAAATGGCCCTCGGGATTGTCACCGGGGTGTTCGCCGCCCTGCGCCGGGGTGGGCCCGTCGACCGGTTGATGATGTTCTTCAGCATCCTGGCCGTCTCGGTGCCCATCTTCGTGGCCGGGTTCACTGCCCAGGTGCTGTTAGGGGTGAAGCTGCACCTCGTGCCGGTGGCGGGGACCCAGGCTGGCTGGCCCGAGAGCTATTTGGTGCCAGGCTTCGTGCTCGCCCTATTCAGTCTGGCTACGGTGAGCCGGCTGACGCGGGCCTCGCTGCTCGAGACCCTAACCAAGGAATACGTGAACGCGGCGGTGGCCAAGGGCTTGCCGCGGTGGTGGGTGATAGGAAAACATGCGCTGCGCAACTCGATAATCCCGGTTGTCACGTACCTCGGTATCGACCTGGGCTTCCTGCTCAGCGGAGCCGTGGTGGTCGAGGGCGTGTTCAACCTGCCGGGCGTCGGCCTTCTGATATTCAACGCCATCCAGAACAAGGACGGGGCGGTGGTCGTGGGTGTGGCCACATTGTTCGTGCTCGTGTTCCTGCTCGGGAACCTGGCCGTGGACTTACTGTACGCCATACTGGACCCAAGAGTGCGCTACAAATGATCCCGGCCTGGAGCGGACAACAGGCCACCCCGGCCCCGGGTACAGGTGGTGCCGGCACACCCAGCGCGGGACGCGCTTCGAGCTTCCTGGGCGACGCCTGGAGCGAACTGGTGCACAACCCGCTCTTCTTGGTGTCGGCTGGCATCGTTACCCTCGTGCTAGCAATCGTGGCCTTCCCGGGCCTCTTCGCCGGGTTGTTCGGCCATGGCAACCCGCATGACTGCAACCTGGCCGACAGCGCCCTGGGGCCGCGGGCCGGGCACCCCTTTGGTTTTGACGTACAGGGCTGCGACCTGTACGCCAATGTCGTGTACGGGGCGCGGGATACGGTCAGCATCGGTCTGCTGGTGACGGCCTCGAGCCTGTTGGTTGCCATCGTGCTGGGCAGCGCGATGGGTTACCTGGGCGGGCTGGTCGATACCTTGCTTGGCCGTACGGCCGACGTTTTCTTCGGCTTCCCCTTCGTCCTGGGCGCGCTCATCATCCTCATCGACCTGCCCGAGCGCAACGTCTTGACGGTGTCGCTGGTCCTTGTCATCTTCGGCTGGCCGACTATGACGAGGCTCATGCGTTCCACGGTGCTCAGCGAACGCAACAAGGACTACGTCTTGGCCGCCCGAGCGCTCGGCGCCAGCAACTTCCGCATACTGCGCAAGCACATATTGCCCAACGCTTTGGCCCCCGTGGTCATCTACGCCACCTTGACCACCGGGGGCATTATGGTGGCCGAAGCCACCCTCACCTTCCTCGGCGTCGGCCTGCAAGCCCCAGCGATTTCTTGGGGCCTGGAACTGGCCGCCGCCCAGAACGACCTCCAGCAGTACCCGCACTTGCTTGTCTTCCCCGGCCTGTTCCTGAGTATCACGGTCCTCAGTTTCGTGACGCTGGGCGACACCCTCCGGGACGCCCTCGACCCGAGGCTGCGATGAAGCAATTACCGTTCGATCGGCGGCCGAAAGAGGGCCAGCCACCCGCTCAGGGCGCCATACTCGAGGTGAAGGACCTAGCCGTCGAGTTCCGGTTGCGCGACAGGACTGTTCACGCGGTGAACGGGGTATCCTGGTCGCTGGGCCAGAGCGAGACCCTCGCGGTCCTGGGCGAGTCGGGTTCGGGCAAGAGCGTGATGGCCCATGCCATCATGGGCACCCTCAGCTCGGCCCGAGCCAAGGTCACCGCCGGCGAGGTGTGGTTCGCCGGACGCGACCTACTAAAAATGCCTGAGCGCGAGCGACGCCGGGTCCGGGGCCGCAAGATCGGCATAATCTTCCAGGACTCGTTGTCCGCACTCAACCCGGTCTTCACCGTGTCCAACCAGATTGGTGAGATGTTCCGCTTCCACGCCGGGATGCCCAGGAGGGCGGCGCAACAGGCGGCAGTCGGTCTCATGGAGCGGGTGGGCATCCCCGGCGCCAGACGGCGGGCGAACGCCTACCCGCACGAGTTCTCCGGAGGAATGCGCCAGCGCATCATGATCGCCATGGCCCTGGCTCTTGAGCCCGACGTGCTCATTGCCGATGAGCCGACTACCGCTCTCGATGTGACTGTTCAAGCCCAGATCATGGAACTTCTGCGGAGCCTGCAGCAAGAGATGGGCATGGGCCTCGTCCTCATCACCCATGACCTGGGAGTGGTGGCAGACATGGCCGACCGCATAATCGTGATGTACGCCGGTCGCGCAGTCGAAGAGAGCCCGGTACGAGACTTGTACCGGGCACCGGCGCACCCCTACACCGTCGGCCTGTTACAGTCCGTGCCGCGCCTCGACCGCGCCGAGGACGACCTGAGACCGATCGGCGGGGCTCCCCCCGACATGACAACGGTCGCTCCCGGGTGCCCGTTCCGCCCCCGGTGCTGGCTCGCGGCAGAGGTGTGCGACCACGAGCGGCCGCCGCTGCTGGGGGTGGGTGAAGGCCGCGCCAGTGCCTGCCACTTCTCGCATGCCGTGTTGGAAGGAACTGCTGGTGCCCGAGGGTGAGCCGGCCCTCGAGGTGCGCAACCTGTGCAAGGAGTTCCCGGTGCACAGGGGCGGGATCCTGCGGCGTCAAGCAGGGGCGTTGCGTGCAGTCGACGACGTCTCCTTCAGCCTGGCCCGGGGCGAGGCGCTCGGCGTGGTGGGTGAGTCCGGCTGCGGCAAATCCACCCTGGCCCGGCTGCTCCTCGGCTTGGAGAAGCCCACAGCGGGACAGGTGATTTTCGGCGGGCGCAACCTATTCGAGCTCAACGCCCAGCAACTGCGGGCCGCCCGCCGCCGCATCCAGATAGTGCTCCAGGATCCTTACACCTCTCTCAACCCTCGCATGACGATCGGCGAAGCGCTTAACGAGGCCTTCGAGATCCACCCCGGCCTCTGTCCCAAAAACCGGCGGCAGGCTCGCGTTCAAGAACTGCTGGAAATGGTTGGTTTGTCTGGCGACTTCGCGCGGCGCTACCCGCACCAGTTTTCCGGCGGCCAGCGCCAACGGGTTGGAGTGGCGCGGGCATTGGCCGTGGGGCCGGAGATCCTCGTCTGCGACGAGCCCGTCTCTTCTTTGGACGTCTCCGCACAGGCCCAGATCCTGAGCCTGCTCCGTAACCTTCAGCGCGAGCTGAGTATCACGTACGTGTTCATAGCCCACGACCTCTCTGTCGTGCGCTATGTATCGGACCGCATCGCCGTCATGTACCTCGGGCGCATCGTCGAGGTGGGCGATAAGGAAGAGGTATGCTCTCACCCGAGCCATCCCTACACCCAGGCCCTGTTCTCGGCTGCTCCTATTCCCGACCCGACGTTGCGGGGCGTTCGGCAGCGCATCGTCCTCCAGGGTGACGTGCCCAGCCCTATCGACCACCCATCGGGGTGCCGCTTCCGCCCGCGCTGCTGGAAAGCCGAAGACATCTGTCAACAAGTCGAGCCTGCCCTCCATGGAGTGACCGGGTCCTGCCTACAGGCCGCCTGCCACTTCGCCACTCCCCAGGCCCCTCATCTGGCGGCCGACCGCGAGCGAGCCTGAAGGGGGCAAGCCTTCGGCCTGTTCAAAAACTGGTGTGGATAATGGGTCCCTCATCCCGCGACCTCCTTGTCTGTTCAGTGCCGTGAACGTGCATAGTCGTTGACAGTGCTGGCTAGGTCATCCATGGGACCGCTCCTGGGACGACATCCTCGGCGACACGGCAGAAAGGGCCGGCGAAATGGTAGACCACGCCCCGGCAACAACGAAACCCCAACCCCAGGGCCCGGTACGGGAGCACGGCGATCTACCGTCGCCTCATGGCGCGCATCCCCACAGCGGAGGGGCCCGGCTCCAATACCAGATCGAGGGCCAAGTGCGGGCACACTCTTTGAGTACACCCCGGCCGAGCTGAGGTCCTCTGGGTCACCGAGCCCGCCGGTCGGCGGCAGCTCGACGGGCCCTTTCTTTGCGCTCAGCAGTTCGGAGTGGGAAAATGCGGCCGTGGCCACGGGTCCGGCCGGCGACTTCGGACGGCCGGCCACAGCGCGGTTCCGCGTGAGCCTGCTGGGCCCGTTCGCCATAACGCTGGGCGAGCGGAGCGCCGGCCCTTGGGCGCGCCCCAGTGCCAAAAGGCTCTGTGAACTGGTAATGCTGAGCCCGGGCCGCAGGGTTGGCCGAGAGGCTGTAGGCGACGTGCTATTCGCCAACTTGGGCCCTGCCGCGGCGGCCAACGCGTTCTCTAAGGCACTGTCTATGGCCAGAGCAGCCCTTATACCGCTGGGTGAGGAGGCGTCCAAGCTGTTGCGAGCCGACAGGGCCCACATCTGGGTGCCCGCGGAAGTCCCCGTCGAGCTCGACCTGGTAATCCACGAGAACGCACTTCGAGCAGCGTTGAGCATGGGACCGGGCGTCTTACGAGACGAAGCGCTATCGGCTGCACTCACCGAGGATCGTGCCTTGCTGGAGGACGAACCCTATGCCGACTGGGCGATCCGGCCCCGAGAGGCGCTCGAACTGCTGCGCCAAAGAGCTCGCCTGGAACTGGCGAGGGACCGCACGAGCGGCCGAGGCCGCGCACAGCCCGGCGCCGTCGTAGACGCCTGGGAGAACTGCCTGTCTCATGACCCCACCTCAGAAGAGGCAGCTTCTGCGCTAATGCGCCTGCATGCGGCGCAGGGCCGCCACCAGCTGGCGGCGACAACGTTCGAACGGTGCCGCGTGGCACTCGAGGCCATGGGGCTACGTGTCCCACCGGCGCTCGAGGAGGCCCGCCGGTCCCTTATCGGTGACGCTCCCCGTGCCATGGGCGCCAGACCTGAGCCGGCCCCGGCATGGCCGTCCGCGCCCCGTCTCGCCAAGGAGGAACGCCGGCTCGTCAGCGTCCTATTTGCTGAGCTGGCGGCTCCGGTAGGCGTCGGGCGGAGGCTGGACCCCGAGGACTTGCGAGAAGTTGTCGGCGGTGCCCTGGCCGAGGTAATAGCGGAGGTGGAGGGGCTCGGCGGCCTGGTCACGTCGGTCTCGGGAGCGGGCCTCGTTGCGCTCTTCGGCGCGCCAGAGGCGCACGAGGACGACCCCGAGCGGGCAGTCAGAGCGGGGTACCGGGTGGTTTCGGCGATCGGCGGGCATGACAGCCTGTCCGGTGCAGAAGGGCTCTCGGTGCGCATCGGGGTTGAGACCGGGCGCGCCGTCGTGGGGCCGTTGGCCACCGGGGCCACGGTCAATTACGGCGCAGTGGGAGAAGTGGTGGCAGTAGCGGCAGCACTGCAGTCGGCGGCCAGGAGCGGCTCGGTCCTGGTGGGCCCGGTCACGCGGGCAGCGACGGAGGAGATCTTCGAATGGGGCCCGACCGAGGAGGTGGCGCCCTCCCCATCAGCCAAACCGCTGGCTTGCTCCTACCTGGAGCGCCCCAAGGCCCGCAGCCTCGCCCACCATGGGCAACGCCGGTTTGGCAGCCACACCCGCCTGGTAGGCCGCCAGGCCGAGCTTTCGGTGCTCGACGAGGCCGTGCGGGCCGCCACGGCAGGGACGGGCTCGATCGCGTTTGTGGTGGGTGAGCCCGGGCTGGGCAAGTCCCGCCTGGTCCAGGAGTGCCGGGCCCGGTTCATGGCCTGGGTCGGCGCCGGCACGGGCAGGTTGCCGCTGTGGTTGGAGGGTCGCGGAGCTTCCTACGCGTCCTCGACACCCTATGGCCTATATCAACAACTCCTGTCTGCTTGGATCGGGGTCGCACCGGACGAGAGCGACGAGGTTGTGCGCCCTGCGCTGGGACGAGCGCTGAAAGCGATGTTCGGGACAGAATTCGACCACGTCGACTTCCTCGCTCACCTCATGGGTCTGCGGGCCGGCTCGGAGGGGGCCCGTTTGGCCCGTCTCAGCCCGGAGGGGCTCCAGCGGGCTACGTTCGCCGCGATGCGCGCGGTGGTGGCTCGGCTCGTCGCGGCGGGCCCCACCGTCCTCGTCCTGGAGGACTTGCACTGGGCGGACCCGACCTCGCTACGACTAACTGAAGAGGTGGCTGCTCTGGCGCGAGACGGCCCTCTCCTGCTGGTGGCCACAAGGCGGCCCGAGCCGGACGCCGGCGTACCGGCGTTCGAAAGGGCCGTGGAGACAGACGCCGTATGCCCAGTGCGCAAAGTTGAGCTTTCCCCCTTGCCTGCCAGCGCCGAGAGAGAACTGGCCCGGTCCCTCGTTGGCAGGGCTGTGGGCGAGGACGTTGTACAGGCCGTGTGCACCAACGTCGAGGGTAACCCCTTGTTCTTGGAGGAACGGCTCTTCTCACTTATCGAGACCGGCGCTTTGACCAGAGACGGGGCCGGGTGGTCGTTCAGGGCGAGCGGCGTCAGCGAGGTCCCCGACGCCCTCGAGCGACTGATCCGCTCCCGCGTGGACCGACTGCGGCCGCCGCTGCGCGAAGCCATCGCGGCCGCCTCGGTGCTGGGCCCGGAGTTCTCTCAGTCCGCGCTCGGTGCGGTCACAGGCACAGATGATGAATTGCCGGCTGTGCTGGGTGAGCTGTGCACCACGGGCTTGCTGTGGGAGCTGCGCCAGCTACCCGAGCCCGTCTTCCGGTTCCGCCATGCTCTCATCCAGGAAGCTACCTACCAGGGCATGCTACGGGCCCAGCGCCGCCAGTTGCACGCACGCGCCGCCTGGGGGCTCGAGGCGGTCTCGGCCGACCGCCTGGAAGAGGTGGCCGCCGTCTTGGGGCGCCACTTTGCCCTTGGCGGTGAAGTCGGGAGGGCGGTCCATTATCTCGAGATCGCCGGTGACCACGCGGCCAAGGCTTTCGCCAACGATGAAGCGATCGCTTCTTACCGCGATGCATTGGCCATCATGGACCGGGCTGATGCAACGACGCGCCAGGCTGCCGTGCAGCTTCGGGCCAACCTGGCCAACGTCTTGTGGCTGACTGGGCGACATTCAGAGGCGAGGGTCGCGTTGCGAGAGGCGCTCGGCCTTGTCGACTCAGCCGCTCCGGGCGGCCCCCTTCAGGCCGCTCGGTTGTACGCCCGGCTCGGCCGCGTGGAAGTCGCCGACCACAACTACGACGCCGGCCTCGCTTCATTCGACGCTGCCGAGGGACTGCTGGGCGGCCAGCCGGCGGACCACGACGAGGACCAAGCCGTCGTCGACCTGCGTCTCGAGATCGAAATCGACGGCCGGGCGACTCTTCACTACTGGCGAAACGAGCCCACATACGCTGCGGTAGCCCTGGCCCGGGCCCGGCCCCTTCTGGAGGCTCGTGGTACGCCCGCCAGGAAACAGAGCTTCTACCTGAACATGGCCCTCCAGCGAGCCCGTGAGGCTCGCTACCGCATCGACGACGACATCTTGGTGAACGCTCGGGCGGCGGTGGCGGCTGCCCAGGACGGCGGTGATGAGCGCGATGTCGCCTGGACCGTGTTCTGCCTGGGTTTTTTCTTGCTCTGGCACGGCGATCTGGCAGAGGCCGAGGAGCACCTCAAGGCTGCCCTGGGCACTGTGGAGCACATCGGCGACGTAGTCCTGCGGGCGCGCTGCCTGTGCTACCTCAATGTGACCGCGCTGCGACGCCACGACGTCGGGGCCGTCCGTGCGCTGGCGCCGCAGGCGATGGAGGCAGCCGAGGCGGCTTCCTACCCAGAGTACGTGGCAGCGGCCAGGGCCACCCAGGCATGGGTTGCGTGGCGGGAGGACAGGCGCGCAGACGTGGTCGACTTGGCGACCGAAGCTCTCCGGCTGTGGGACACGACAGTGGTGTCGTACTCGTGGTACTGGCTCTGCCTCTGGCCCCTGATCGCGGTCTATCTCTCCAGTGGGCAGGTCGCAAAGGCGGTCGAGGCCAGCAGGCGAATACTCGTCCCCACCCAGCAGCGTCTGCCCGACGAGCTCCAGTCGCAGTTGGAGTCGGCCGGAGCGGCCTGGGACGGCGCGGGGCACACCTTGGCGGCAGGAAAGCTTGCCGGGGCGCTGGAACTTGCTTGGGATCTCGGTTACGCCTAGGGCGTCGCCATCGGGGGGCCGAGACTGAACGCTCGGCACGGGAAGATTTCGGGAACCAGGGCCCTGCACACTTACCTGCGAAGCCAACGATGACTGAACAGATAGGAGAAGACCATGGGCGCACAGAGCCTCGAGGTCGCTTCGACGTCCCACTGCAAGCGGTTATGGCGGAGCTTGTCCAAGTCACACTTCGACCAATCGGTCCGGGCCGGCGTCGCAGCCGCTTGCGTTGTCCTTGTGTTGGCAACGGTCTCGGCCGTGCCTGTCGGCCGGGCGCCGACATTCGCCGGCTATACGACCTCGGCGCAGGGCCCAGTTCGCACCTCCGCCGTCCAAGCGCGTATCCCCGTTGGGCTACAAGAGGCGATCCATGCCGCGCTGGGGCTTGGCCCAGCGGGCCTCGGCACAGCCCGGGCCCTCTCGGGCAAATACGCGAAAGGGAACGTACCAGTACGTCTCCGCGACGCCGGCGCAATGTGGTCGAGCTCGTCGGCCCCGGCCGCCTCTTTGACCAATGCGGCCGCAAAACCCGGTGACCTGTTCGGCCTCTCAGTAGCCATATCGGCAGACGGGACCACGGCGCTGGTCGGCGCCGACGACGGGTTCGCCAACGGCGCGGGTGCGGCCTACATCTTCCGAGCGGCGAACGGCGGGCCCTGGACCAGTAGCTCGGCCCCATCGGCCATGCTGACGAGCACCGGTGGGGGCGCAGGTGACCATTTTGGCTACCCGGTGGCCTTGTCAGCGGACGGGACCACGGCGCTGGTAGGCGCGTCCGGCGTCGGCTCGCTCACGGGCGCCGCCTACGTTTTCCACGTCCCTAGCGAAGGGTCCTGGGCGAGTACCTCTTCGCCCACAGCCACCCTCACCAATTCGGCCGGTACAGCTGGTGACCTGTTCGGCCTCTCGGTAGCCATCTCGGCGAATGGGACCACGGCGCTGGTAGGCGCACCCGGCGGCGCCTCGTCGGAGGCCGCCTACGTTTTCCAGGTCCCGAGCGAAGGGTCCTGGGCGAGTACCTCTTCGCCCACAGCCACCCTCGCCAATTCGGCCGGCGCGCCCGCGGGCAGCTTCGGTGGCGCGGTCGCGCTGTCCCAGGACGGGACCACGGCGCTGGTAGGCGCACCCGGCGTCGTCGGCTCGGCGTACGTGTTCCACGTCCCGAGCGACGGGTCCTGGGCGAGTACCTCGTCGCCCACAGCCACCCTCACCAATTCGGCCGGCGCGCCCGCGGGCAGCTTCGGTGGCGCGGTCGCGCTGTCCCAGGACGGGACCACGGCGCTGGTAGGCGCACCCGGCGTGGGTACCAAGGGTGCCGCCTACCTGTTCCACGTCTCGAGTGCGCGGTCATGGGCCGGCTCTAGATCGCCGACAGCGGTCCTCACCAGCTCTGGCGCGGCAGCGGACAACGACTTCGGGTACTCCGTGGCCATTTCCGCCGATGGAGCTACCGCGCTTATCGGTGACGCCGAGGACAGCGGCTCGTCTCGGGGAGCGGCCTACGTATTCGCCGTCCCGAATGAGGCCTCATGGGCCAGTTCCACGTCGCCGACGGCCACACTGACCAACGCCTCTGGCGACGCAGGTCACCACTTCGGCATTTCGGGCACCCTGTCGGCGGACGGGGCCATCGCTCTGGTCGGCACCGTCGGCGGCCGTTTGGGGATGGGCGCGGCCTCCGTGTTCGATGCAAGGTCGTCGGGCCCGGGGTCATTTGCCGGCAGCTACTCGTTCTCCTACAAGTTCTACCGCCACGGGCGGTTGGTCGACAAAGGAACGAAGACCATCGGCTTTGGCACCGACGGCCGCTGGACCATGTCAGTTTGCAGTGAAACGGGGGCGTATGCCTACGACCCTTCCACGGCCACGGTGACTTTCACCGACGAGGACGACCCAGGCCACGGCGACCCGATGTACACCTGGGTGGGACTGCCGTCAGCGGGGTTCAGCGGCCTGATGGAGCCCACCGCCGGCGGGAGCTACAGCACCGAAACGGGCACCTCCATCGCCACGCCGACGGCCCCCGGTAGCTGCTCGAGCGGGTTGGCCGGACGGGCACGGCCGGTGGTAAGGATCACGAGCAGCGAAGTCGGGGTGAACACCGGTGCGGCCTTCGACTCGAGCGGGGATCTCTGGGTAGCGTGCCAGGGCTGCGGCTCGTTTTCCGAGTTCAGCCAGCCGCAGCTGGTTTCTTCTGGGCCAAAGGTGCCTATGGTCACCATCGGCGGCATTGCCTCGCCCAATGGGATCGCAATTGACCGCAACGGGGACATCTGGGTGAGCAGTTACAGTGCGGGCACGCTCTCTGAGTACACCCCGGCCGAGCTGACGTCGTCTGGGTCGCCGAGCCCTGCGGTTGTCGTCTCAGCCAACAGCGGGAGCCTTTCGGGGCCTGCCCGGCTGGTGTTCGACGGCTCGGGTGACCTCTGGGCCGCCAACAACGTGGGCGGCAGCGTCGTCGAGTACACGCCGGCCCAACTGGGCTCTTCAGGGGCGCCGGCACCGGCAGTGGTGCTGTCCTCCAACAGCCTCCACGCGCCAAACGGCCTGGGCTTCGACGCTGCTGGCGACCTCTGGGTCGCGAACGAGGACAGCGGATCGGTCGTGGAGTTCTCGGCCCAGCAACTGGTGAAATCGGGAGCGCCGGCCCCGGTTGATATCATCCAGGGCGCTTCGACTGGGATCGACAACCCCTGGGTCCTCGCCGTCGACCCGAGCTCGGAGATGGTGTACGTGGGCAACGCCGGCGACACTGTCACCAGCTACCCGGTCACTGCCTCGGGCGATCATGCCCCGTACCGTAGGTTCGCCGAACCAGGGGACGTGGGCTCGTTGGCGTTCTCCGCTCGGGGAGGCCTCTGGGTAGGTTCTGGCCCGGGCGCTGCGTCCACCAGCGGTGTGCTGTCGGCTTACCCGCTTGCAGGATTGGCCGCTCCGCGCCGGTAGGCCCGCTGTCCACGTCCAGCTACAGCGGCAGCTCTCCTACCGCTTCTAGAAAAACTATGACCAGCTCGCCGGTTGACCGCTCCGGCTGCGCGGCACTAAGGGGGTGATGATGACCTTTACAAGGCCCTGGCCCTACTCGTTGGCAGCCGGCACCACCGTGCTGGCGCTTATCGTCGGCATGCCCTCGGCGATGTTGGCCGCCCCGCCGCTCCCTCCGCCGCTCTCAACGAACGCAGCCGCAGATGGGCCCGGGTCGGCTAGCTCATTGGCGGCCGACCAGTGGTCAGCGCTACCACAGGGGCCGCTGAGCGCTCGTACAGGACAATCCATGGTGTGGACCGGCCAGCTGCTCGTGGTGTGGGGGGGCTTGGCCAACTCTCCCAATGCACAAGGGCCGTCGCCGGCCTTGTCCGACGGGGCGGCCTATGATCCCGCCACCAAGACCTGGTCGCTCCTGCCGAGGAGCCCGCTCGCGCCACGTTCGGGCGCTGCCGCGGTATGGGACCGGAGTGAGGTCATCCTGTGGGGGGGCCAACCCGGCGCCACGACGGCCCACCGGTACTTCTCCGACGGCGCCGCCTTCGACCCGGTCACCGACAAGTGGCAAAAGCTCCCGCCATCTCCCCTGCCCGGTACCAGCGACCCCACCGCCATGTGGACAGGCCAGGAGATGCTGGTCACGGTGGGAGGTGGGGCCACGGGCGCTCCCTTCGAAGCTGCAAGCTACGACCCCGCCTCCAACCGCTGGGAGAGGCTGCCCGCCGTGCCCTCGGTCGCCAAGCTTGCTCGCGCGGACGTCAGCACGATGGGCTTCGCCCACCCAAGCCACGTTACGGTCATGACCGCCGGGGTGACGGCAGCATGGACCGGCAATGACTTGCTCATGTGGGCCACCTATGTGGTATCGGCCCAAGGGCAGGGCTCCGCGGTATCGTGCTCGCCCGGCCCTTGCACTGCCATGGGGCTCGTTGTACAGGCCCTGTCGTGGGCCCCGGGGGCGCACGCGTGGCATCCCCTCGCGAGCCCTCAACCGGGGCTGCCACTCCTTGGCGCCGCAGCGGTTTGGACCGGCCGGGAGGTCCTTTTTATCGGTGGCACTTCCTGCCTCCCCCGCTCCCCGGCGTGCCCGCTCAGGCCCACTTCCTACAAGCCCGGCATACCCACCTACGATCCCACCAGCGGGGCCTGGAGCTCCGTCCCGGGCAGCCCCGCTTTGGACGAGCCCGGCCCGGTGTTATGGGCATCGACGGGCCAGGCGCTGGTGGGCATCGACGATACCGGGCACGCCGCCGCCCTCGCGGCAGGGAGCAAGAGTTGGAAGAAACTCGCCGTTTACCCTTATGGCGACCTCGATGCTGCCACCGCAGCGTGGACCGGTATGTCGCTTATCGTATGGGGTAGCGACGGCGCCGGCCCGGACTACGGGGCCGTTCTCGCCTAGTCGTCTCCCAAAAAGTCTGCGCGTGCGGCGGCGGCCGTTGTGAGTGAGCGGCACGATGGCACCGTGCGAGGGGAGGTTTCGGGAACGAGCTTGTGCGCGTGCTGGGAGCGCCCAGACCTATGAGGTGGGCGTCAAGGCCGGCGTCGTCTAACGGGCCAACAGCAACGGCGCCTGCCGGGCAGGTACCAGGCTCGTCACCGTACTCGGCGACCGCGGCCAGGTATTGAGCTGGGCCCAGCCTGTCGCCGTCCCTTGCCACCGCGAGAACGGCACCGTCGATGTACCACTGGGTAACTGGGCCCCGGCGCCCTGTCAAGCGCCCGAGGCTGGCCCGGGAAGGTTCCGGGAACACGGATTATGCAGACTTAGCGGAAAGCCAACATCAGCGATTGCCCAAGATAAAGGAGCAATACATGAAGGGCACCGAGCAACACGTGAGCAGCGTGATCCCCGACGGCATGGGAGAGCGGCACTCCCGCTCGCCGCGGTTGAGCAGGAGATGCCGAGCGGTGGGCCTGCCCTGCCTCGTCCTACTCGTGAGCGGCACGAGCGGTGCCATGGTCGTCGACCCGGCGCCGTCGCTCGCAGCGTCCACTTCCCATACCCCTTACACCGCTGAGTCCTTCAGGTGGTCTGCGCCCGTGACATTGACGCCGTCGAGCGATTTCATGCAGGGTATGGGGATCTCCTGCCCGACTACACGCTTATGTGTGGTTGTTGGCGAACCCGACCAGAACCCGGCCGTCGTAGCCATCTCGACTGACCCGTTCTCGTCGAAGCCCACCTGGGTAACAAGTTCGGTTGACTACCACGGCATCGACATGAGCGCATACAACGAGGAGCTGTTCGGCCTGTCATGCCCGTCGACGACGCTTTGTGTCGCGGGCGATGGTGAGGGGAACATCGTCACCTCGACGGGCCCGACCGCACGGTCGGCTTCCAAGTGGACAGTCACCCAGGTCCTACAAGCAGATGGGGCTCCAGCAGATGGAGGTGGGCCCATCAACTCCGTTTCCTGCCCGTCCCCGAAGGTGTGCGTAGCGACCGGGGGCGATTCCATCCTCACCTCCGCTGACCCGGGGAGTACTTCGCCGACGTGGACCGTGACGCAGATGTACGGCCTCGGCGGGGGCACGGTCTCGTGCCCTTCGACGAGCCTCTGCGTAGCTGTGGGCGAGAACCCCCCGGGCGACCCGCCGGGAATAATTGCCGGCGCGATCATGGCGTTCGACGCATCGTCCGGGACACCCGTCGACACGGCGACGACGATCGTGCCCAACAACGGGCTGGTCCCGGACGCTGTGTCTTGTCCGACCACAACCTGGTGCCTTGCCAACGTGGCGAACCACCAAGAGGCCCTGACCTTCTCGCCGCGCGACATCTCGGCCTATAGGCTGACCCCGCTCGATTTCCCCATCAATGAGGGGATCTCGCTCGGTGTCATCTGCGCTTCCACGAAACTTTGCTTTGGCTGGGGGGGAACGGCCTTTCTGGTGTCCGACCACCCGTTCCCAACGCCCACCTGGAGTGTCGTACCGGGCCTACCCAATGATGGATTGCCATGGATCCCCAACGACAGCCCCGACGCTATGTCCTGCCCGACACCCAGGCAGTGCGCGATCGTCGGAGCTGGGGCGGGGTGGCCAACCAGCGTCATCACTGGCACATTCGGGACTGGGACACAGTCGACAACGACGACGAGGTCGGTCTGACCGCGGGCTGTCACGAGCGCCCCCACTGTCACGGACAGCCCAGCTAGTGCCACGACAGGCAACGTTTGGGCGTTTGCGGCGGCCCGTTTCGGTCCCTTGCAGGTCGGTCGTGGCTGGCAAAGGGCGCAAAGGTTCCTGGACACTGGATGGCAGCACTCCGCTGGCGTTGCACCCCCTGATGCCGCTGGCCTGAGCACGTGCGGCCAGGGCGGAGGCCCAGTGCCCAGAGCAGGCTTGCAGGCCGGGAACTGCCAACGGAGGGGGGCCGGCTGTTGGGTTTGTTGCATTAATTGACGAGAAACACGAGTTGTCCCTGCTCAGGGCTCCGTATGCCACCGGGAAGGTTTCGGGAACACGGCCGTTGCAGACTTAACTGGCGAAGCCGAACCGCGACCCGGAGGCTCCGAGCACCATCAAGAACGCTCGCCCTATCTTCTACGAAGGAGGCAAAATGCCCGAAGATATGAGCACTATTGCCGACGGAGGTTGGCGCCGTCGCCCCGTCTGCCGCGTCCCGCAAAGCTTCGCGGCGCACCTACTACAAGGAGTACCGAAATGGGCGCGTTAGCGCGACTTTCGGTGACGTCTGTGGATGTCCAACCCGGAGCGAGCGCGAGCCTGACCATGCTCGTGCGCAACGTGGGCACGGTCGTCGACGAGTTCAGCTTCGAAGCCCTGGGGCCGGCAGGAGCGTGGACGAGGGTAGAGCCGCCCTCGGTGTCACTTTTCCCCCAAGCAGAGCAAGCAGTGACCGTGATCTTCGCTCCCCCCAGAGATCCCGCCACCGCCCCCGGGCCTACTTTGTTTGGGATAAGGGTCGCGTCGCGCGAGGACCCATCTGGCACCGCTGTCGAAGAAGGCACGGTGGACGTTAGGGCGTTCAGCGACGTCTTGGTCGAGCTCAGCCCGCGCGTCACTCGCGTCCGGCGGCGCAGCCGCGTTGAGGTCATGGTGGCCAACCGGTCCAACGTGCCGTTTGAGGCCGAGCTGGGTGCGGCGGACGGTCCTAGCTCGTTCCGCTACCGGTCCAACCCTCCAGTCGTGGACGTGGCACCCGGCGCGGCCTCTCGTGCCAAGGTCACGCTGTCAGGACGGGAGTGGTATTGGCGCGGCCCGTCCACCACCGAGCCGCTCGACATCGTCCTGCGGCAACCGGAGCCTCGCGGCCCCGGCGCGCCGGTGCCACCGAACCCACACCCACCTGAGGTCGTAGCCCAAGGGACCGCGGTGCGGGACGCCGTCCTCCCACAGTGGCTGCCTAAAGCCGTCGTTGCCTTGCTCGCACTGATCCTGTTGGCCGGGATCTTCTGGTTCAAGATGGTCAAACCACAGATAAACGGGGCCGTGCAAAATCAGGTCCACCAGGCGCTCAACACAACCACGACGAACACGACAGCCGCCACCACCCCGGTCTCGACAACGTCACCGACAACCACCGCCACGACTGCCGCCACCGGGAACGGTACGACGACCACTCCCAAGACAAAAGGGGCGTCCAGTGCTCCCGTCAGCCATAGCCATCCGATCAATGACCTGTTGACGGCGGGCAACAACAGCCCAGCGATATACACCGTCCCCAAAGGGGACACGTTGGCTGTCACCGACTTCCTGCTCGAGAACTCCGCCGGCGATAACGGCAACATCACTCTGAGCCGCAACGGCGTCGTCCTCATGTCCTGGTCGCTGGACAATTTCCGTGACCTCGACTACCACTGGATCACCCCGATCTACTTCACCAGCACTCAACGCTTGGTGCTCAGCGTGACCGGTTGCCAGGGCAGCTGCAAGCCGGCCCTCTATTATGCCGGGACGCTGACTTCACAATGACCAACCAGACGACAGTCCCACCCCGTCTGACCCTGTCGTCCTCTTGCGCTAACCGGGAACACCAGTGGGCAAGATAACTCGCTCGAGCCGTGGAGCTCATTTCCTCACTGGTGGCGCGGCTCAGTGCGGGTATTACGCCCCGCTCAAGCACGGGCGCGGCAGTCGACGCCTCCCACCCCTAATGCATCTCGGCTTAGCCCTGACTTTGGCCGCCATACCGTTGGCCGCGTCGATCGGGGTCGCGAACGCGAGCGCCGCGGACCCACTGGAGGGGGTTCCATCCCCAACAATCACAGGGATCAGCCCCGACATTGCCGGTGCCGGGTCGACGGTGACCATTAGCGGCACGGACTTCTGTGGTGTGACCGTGCAGTTCGGCAGCCAAACAGCCACCGTTACGAACGAAACGCCCGATTCTCTCGAAGTGACCGTGCCCAGTGAACCCCTGCCTCCACCGACGAACGGCCAGGTGGAGGTGACCGTGAATGACGCCTGCACCACGGAATATGGGCCGAGCAACTCTTGGTTGTTTAGCTACGCGCCCACGGTCACCAGCATCAGCCCCACCTCGGGCCCTGCCGCGGGTGGCACGTCGGTGACGATCGAGGGCGCGAATCTCGCATCAGTATGCCAGGTGGAGTTCGGCTCGACGGTTGCGAACAACTTTCTCAATGGTAATTCTATTCTAGCTGTCTCGCCTGCGGGCTCCGGCACTGTCAATATCGTCGTGACCTCCTGCCAAAACGGTACCCGAGCTACGAGCCCAATTGTCCCAGCTGACCAGTTCACCTACATCAGCCCACCACCTACGGTCACCAGTATCAGCCCCAGCTCGGGCTCTACTGCCGGCGAAACGATAGTTACCATCGATGGGACCAACCTCGGTTCAGCATGTGAGGTGAGGTTTGGAGAGCAGCAGGCGAGGATATCCTCGGTGTCGCCAAATGGCGCACAGGTCATAGCCATCTCGCCTCCGGGCTCCGGCACGGTCGACGTACAAGTAGGATCCTCCTGCTTCGAAGGCGGCCCGACGACCTGGAGCACCGCTAATCCCGCGGACCAGTTTACCTATGTCTCGGCAGTCTCACAAGTGCTGGTGGGCATAACAGTTAAGGCTGCTGGCTCCTCATCCACGTATGAAATCGTCTTCCAGTCCCCGATCCTGCTCGGCGGGACAACTGCTTCGGGCACATGGAGCATAACGGTCGAAGGGCCAGCCGGAACGAGCTTTCCGGCGAAAGGGTGCCTTATTGTAAATCTCTCACAAGGTGATGATCTAAGCGACTGCTCGTTGGCCCCGAACGGTGACACGGTGGTGATATCGGTCCCGGAGGATTTCCCGGCTCCTCGTAATGACATGATGCGCGTTTCCATTATCGGTGTGGTAAACCCACCGCCAGGAACCTACAGGCTATCGCTATCGACATATGCCGAGCCGACGCCGGTCAGCTCCAATGCGTACCAGGTAGTGCCAGCGACACCTACAGTCACCAGTGTCAGCCCCAGCTCGGGCCTTGCCGGAACGACAGTGACCATAGCTGGCGCCAACCTCGGCTCGGCATGTTTGGTGGAGTTCGGCTCTACGGCTGCGCACCTCTCTTCGGTGTCGTCAAGCGGCACACAGGTACTCGCGGTCTCGCCCCCGGGCTCGGGCACGGTGGACGTGGTGGTGGGCACCTCGTGCAACGCAGACGGCACGCCGGCAGCCCTGAGCGCCACCAGCGCCGCCGACCAGTTCACCTACGTCAAACCCAGCTTGCCCATCGTTACCGGCATCAGCCCCAGCTCAGGTCCTGCGGCGGGCGGGGCCCCCGTGACTATCGACGG
>DATJST010000058.1:0-20704 GCA_035503975.1 Acidimicrobiales bacterium
GGGTGCAACCCAGGGAGGGACAGCTAAACAAGCAGGTCAGATACAGCTAGGAGAGGTGCGAGAGCGGCCGAATCGGGCTCACTGCTAATGAGTTGACGGGCTATAACCCGTCCGAGGGTTCAAATCCCTCCCTCTCCGCCATGTTGTGTCGCGAGACATCCCGGACAGGTGTCTCAAGACATAGCGGACATTACTAGCCGAGCCGAGCAGTTTTGGCCGCAACCCGTCACCTCAGTTGCTTTGTCGGCTCCTGGCGCACGGTCTGGGCAGGTGCCCGGCCCCGGGGCGGCTGTAGGGCCTGGTAGCCGTTGGCCGGGTCTATGGTGCACGTGCCGATCAGCTCGCCATCTTCGCTGAGCACACGCACGTCGCGCTCGGCGATAAGCAATAAGACCCGCTGGCCGGCGTGGGCCCGGCCGAGGCCTATGTGGCGCAGGCGGCTCTGGTAACGCAACGACACCTTGCCCATCTTGTCCACGCGGTCCCGGCGCAGCCGGTAATGGCCCGAGGGCAGTACAGGCGCCTTGGGAGCGGCTTTTTCCCGGGCGGCGTAGGCCTCGGCCGGGGTGCGCCGGCCGATGGCCCGATGGGGCCTGAGGTTGTTGTAATAGGCCCGGAACTGGTCCAGGAGGCTTTGTAGCTGCTCGACGCTGGCCGGTCGGGGTTGCTTGGCCAGCCAGCGTTTGAGGGTCTGGTGGAAGCGCTCGACCTTGCCTTGGGTCTGGGGGTGGTAGGGCCGGCCGTGCTTGTAGTCGACGCCCAGGTGCACGAGCAGGGTCTCCATGGCACAGCGCCCGCCCCGGCTCTCGGCACTGAAAATGGCCCCGTTGTCGGTGAGCACCGACGCAGGCAGGCCCAGTTCTTCGGCCGCGGCTTGGAAGACCGCCACTACGTCTTTGGCCTTGGTGACGGCGAAGGCGACCGAAGCCACCAACAGACGCGAGTGGTCATCGAGCATGTTCAGTACCTCGACGTCGGTGCCGTCGGCCAGGCACCAGTGCGTGGTGTCGGCCTGCCAGCACTGGTTGGGCAGCTCGGCGTTGAACCTCACATAGGAGCACTTGGGCCGTTTGTGAGGCTCGGGCACGACAAAGCCCCGGCGCTTGAGCACCCGCCAGATGGTGGCCACCGAGGGGACCACGCGCTTGTCACGGCGGTGCTTGCGCCACAGGTGGTACTGGATGGTGTGGGCCCCGGCGTCGAGGCCCTCTTCGGCCAGCGACTTCCTAAGCTCCACGATCTCGTCTTCGACCTCGGGGCTCACCCGCGACGGGCAGGACCGGGGACGCCTCGAGCGGGGCACGAAGGCCGCCTCACCGAGCTCGCGGTGGCGCGCCAGCAGCTCATAGAGCCAGGTCTTGGACACCCCGTGGGCCCGGGCCACCTCCCTCACCGGACGGCCTTCAAGGACTACTGCATTGACAAGGTAACCAGCGAGCTCCATGCGCACACCTCTCCATATTGGTGTCCGCTATGTCTCGCGACAGGTGTCCAGTATGTGTTGAAACCAGACACCCCCTTCCCGACCAGCGAAGCGTCTGGTCAGGCAGTGGGACGGGTCACCAGCTGTACGTCCGGGCGCAGTCCGAAGACCCACATTCGATGCTGACCGTTCGACGGGTGAGCGCCCAGCTTCACGCGATGAAGGGATGTGCAGCGGGCGGTGCAGGCGGGAGGATAAAGGTGTCGAGTTGCAATGGACGGACTTGGCGCGGAGGTCGCTCAGCCCTCAACGGTCACCGGTCTCCGGGCCCTGCGGAAGAAAGGTTAGGGGTGAGGGGCCGTGGCTAAGGCGGTTGGCATCGATCTAGGGACGACGAACTCGGTGGTCGCAACCATGGAAGGAGGTCAGCCGACTGTCATCCCCAACAGCGAGGGTTCCCGCGCCACCCCTTCGGTGGTGGCTTTCACAGACCACGGGGAGCGCCTTGTGGGCCAATTGGGCCGCCGCCAGTCCATCCTCAACCCCAAGGGGACGATCTATTCGGCCAAGCGGTTCATTGGGCGCCGCTTTTCCGAGGTCACCGACGAGCTCAACGCGGTGTCCTTCGACGTTGTCCCCGGGCCCGATGACTCGGTCCGCTTCAAGATCCGGGACAAGTTGTACGCACCGGAGGAGATCCTCCACCAAAGGGTGGTGGGCCAGGACGAGGCTGTTCAGGTTGTGGCCGATGCCATCATCCGGGCCCGCTCGGGTATCAAGGACCCGCGCCGCCCCATTGGTTCTTTTATTTTCTTGGGCCCGACCGGCGTGGGCAAGACAGAGCTAGCCAAGGCCCTGGCCTGCGCCTTGTTCGATAGCGAGGACAACATGGTGCGCATCGACATGAGCGAGTACCAGGAGCGCCGCACCGTTAGCCGCCTGGTGGGCGCCCCGCCGGGGTACGTGGGTTACGAGGAGGCCGGCCAGCTCACGGAAGCGGTGCGACGCAAGCCTTATTCGGTGGTCCTGTTCGACGAGATCGAAAAGGCACATAGCGACGTGTTCAACACCATGCTGGAAGTCCTCGACGATGGTCGGCTGACTGATGCCCAGGGCCGGACGGTGAATTTCCGCAACACGGTGATCATCATGACCTCGAACATCGGGCCCCAGTACCTGATCGAGGGGGTGACGCCCAACGGCGAGATCAAGTCCGACACCCGGGAACAGGTGATGAACGACCTGCGGCACCACTTTCGCCCCGAGTTCCTCAACCGGGTGGACGATATCGTCTTGTTCAAGGCTTTGACTGAGCAAGAGATCGAGAGCGTAGTCGACCTCATGCTCGAAGACCTGCGCCGCCGGCTGGCCGACCGCCGGATGACCCGGGAGGTCACTGAAGCGGCGCGCCGATTTGTGGCTAAAGCCGGTTACGACCCCGTCTTCGGGGCTCGGCCGTTGCGCCGTTTTATCGCCCACCACCTCGAGACCCGCTTGGGACGTGCCCTGCTCGGGGGCGAAGTCCAAGAAGGGGCGCTGGTCCGGGTGGACGTGGCCGAGGGCGAGCTGGCCGTCTCTTACGAGAGCTCCCCGGCGCGGAGCCAGCCGGCAGCCTAACCAGATTGCTCAGGCGGCACCGGGCGGCGGTTGCCAGGGCGGAGGCTGCCCGCCGGCGGGACCGCGCTCCACCACCAGGCGAGCGAGCTGGACACGCGACCCGATGCCGAGCTTGCGGAAGATGCGGCGCAGGTGCGAATCCACCGTGTGGCGGGACATGAAGGCCTCTTTGGCCACCTGCCGGTTGGTCAGCCCCAGGGCCACCAGCGCGGCCACTCGGGACTCAGTACCGGTTAGGCTGTCCCACCCGAACGCCAGGCGCTGGCCGCCGGCCGGGCGGGACGACGGGGGCCGCTCCGCCACCAGCGCGAGAGGCACGAGAGGTGCACTCGCGCGGTCTGGGGGCTGAGCCGGGGCCGGTGGAGGGGCGTTATCGCGCTGCAGCAGGGTGCGGCAGTAGGAGGTCGCCCCGGCCAGCCTGGCAAAGTGGGGGTGGGCCGCGGCGCCTTTTTCGAGCCGGGCGACCAGCGCCTGGGCGCGCTCTCGTTCGCCGACAGCTAATGCCGATTGCACCAGGATGACGGCGGCATCGGGGTCTTCACGCACCCGGCCGGCTTCGAAAAGCGCCCACTCGAGCGCTACCACCTCCTGCACGCCGTGCGGGGCGACCTGCTCGACAAGCTCGGGCGCCACGCCGAGGCGACCGCGGCCTTTGGGCGCGGCGCGGCGCTCGTGCAGAACACACCGGAGCGCGATTTACTACGGCGGCGCGCCGCTGACAGTGCAACGCTAGCTTCGACCAGATATCCACCTAGCTCAGATGAGATATCCTGAGGACATGACGAAGCGGTTGATCGATGTTGACGACGACAAGCTGACCGAGGTCCGTTCCCTCCTTGGTACGACGACCATGAAGGCAACTGTCGACGCGGCCCTGGACGAGGTGCTCGCTCTTGACCGGCGCCGCCAGGCGCTGCTTGCTGAGCGTGGCATCGGGGACTCCCTGGCTGACCCGACACGCCGGCAAGCGGCGTGGGGCTGAGACCGTACTTCCTCGGGGACACGTCGGCTTTGACGCGACGAGCGGTGCCCGAAGTCGCCAAGCGCCTGAACCCCCTGTTCGAAGCGGGCCTCGTGGCGCGCTGCACGGTCACGGACCTCGAAGCCGGCTTTTCCTCGACCAGTCCCCGCGTTCACGTCGTCATGCGTGAGGCCCGCAGGGCTTGGCCGTTCGTGCCAATGAGCCAAGACATGCTCGACCGGGCGGTGGCGGTGCAGGACCGTCTCGCCGAGCGGAGCCAGCAACGGGGGGCCAAGATCGCCGACCTTCTCATAGCGGCGGCTGCTGAGGCGGCTGGGCTCGTCGTCCTGCACTACGACCACGACTTCGAGCTCATCGCGGGCATTACCGGTCAGCCAACCGAGTGGGTCGTCCCGGCGGGCAGCGTTGCTTGAACTCGTTCCCTCGGTACCCGGACGGGACGGGACGAGCCGCCGTGTTCAAATCCCCCCCTTCCCGAGCAGAGAGGTGGCTTAGGCCGGCGGCTGGGCTCGTTTGGGGAAGGAGGGGCTTGACTCGGTACTTAGGTACAGGGTTTACCCTGCAGGTACGCGACCCTCCGAAGTGGCATCCAGGTCTGGGGTAAACGTCCAGACCCTCCGCTACTACGAACGACGCGGGATCCTCCCCGAGCCTGAGCGCTCTGGCTCCCGGTACCGCTCCTACGACGACCAGGCGGTCCGCACCGTCCGGTTCGTCAAGGGCGCGCAACAGCTGGGCTTCTCTCTCGAAGAGATCGATTCACTGCTAGAGCTGGCCGTGGGCGGCCCTCGCAACTGCGACGCGGCCAAAGAGCTCGCGACCGAGAAGATCGGCCAACTGGAGGGGAAGATCGCCCGCCTGTCGGCCATGCGCGACTCGCTGCGCCAGCTGGTGGCCACCTGCGACCGGAGCCCCGACAAGCGCGATTGCCCGCTCCTCGAGCGCGTCGGCGCCACCGCGGTAGTCGAGGAGGCGGAGGGGCCCTACCCGTCGCCGACCGTGCTGATCGAAGGCGTCGAGATCGCCGGCTACCCGCTCGGGCCAGGTCCGGCGTGCCGCATCGACCTTCCCACTCGCGACGAGATCGCTGCCGCCATCCTCGCGGCCTGCACCAGGGCCACCATCCCGTGCGCGTGAGAGGAGGTTCACGGTGAGCATCGGCGAACGCCGCGATGCTCAGGGGCCGGGTCTGGGCTGTGGAGGGCGCGCACTATGTGGTTGGTCCCCTCCATCGCTCCCGGCCGACTCGGAGATGAAGCGGCGGGTCGACCGGGCCCGGCTCGGCAACGCTGCTGCAGTGGGCATCGTGGTCCTCGTGGTCGCCCTTCTCAATGTGGCCGCACACCTCTCGGTCGAGCCTGCCCTCGTAACCGACGGGCTGGCCGGTCTCGCGGCGGGCGGCTGGTGCTCGCTCAACTACTGGCGCTGCCGCCACGCCCACTGCCTCGTCACCGGGCCGGGGTGGTCCGCCTTCGGGGTCTTCGCGTTGGTGGAGGCGGGCATCGGCCGCAGCCTCATCGATGGGTACGAGCAGCCCGTCTTCATGGGCATCCTCGGCGTGGCGGTGATCTTCGAGCTCGGTTGGTACCTGGCCCGCCGCACCAACGCCATCACCTCGCCCGCACGCTGACCAGGTTCTCGCTGGGGCCCCACCCGGCGGGCGTCACCCGGCGGGCGCTCGGCACCTGCTTTAACCCGAGATGCCAGGCGCAGTCGCAAGGATCCGTGCGACCTCAGCCCGCGGCCCGTCGATCAGGGGCTGCGCGAGCCCGAGCGCCTCGGCCGTACGACAGGCGAGGCGCTCGTACAGTTCGACCGTGGCGATGAGCGCGGCGCGGGCGTCGGCTACTGGGAACGCTCCCCAGCACCGGTCGAGCGCTTCGCGCACGTCGGCGTCCATCCACTGGTCGAGGTGCTTGCCGAGGAACCAGGTGTCGTAGTCCGGGCCGTAGCGTGCCCGGTGGTCCCAGACGATCATCTTGAGGAGCTCTTGCTTGGCGTCGGCGTCGCGGTTTTTGGCGAGCCACGGTTCGTCGCGCGCGACGCAGCGCGCGCCCATGATCGCAGCCGCGTAGAACCAGTTCACGCACTCCGAGAACTCGGGCTCGCTCGGCAGACTATGGCGAGGTGGGGCGAGCGGGAGCCGCTCGGACGCGTGGTCTTTGTCGAGGAGCACCCGGAATGGCTCGTCGTAGGTATCGACGCCAATATCGCCTACCGGCGTCAGGATGAAATCGATCTTGGCATCGACGTAGTAGCAGAGCCGCGTCGGGTACCAGCCCGGGTTCGGCAGGTTCTCGACGACGAGGACCTCCCCGAACCGCCGATGCCAGGTGGGGTCGGCGAGGAGCCGCTCAGGATCGGTGACGTACAGTTGCAGATCGAGATCGGACAGCTCGTCGACGTCGGCGTCGCCCCGGCCGACCGACCCCACCAGCACGACGAGGCGGATGTTCTCCTCCGTGTTGGCCCAGGCGACGACCTTGGATATGACGCGCTCGTGGTCCACGGTCAACCTCGGCGCACGAGCTCCGGGCCGGGCCCCACAAGCCACTCGTCGGTCGAACGGGCCCCGAGCTGGTAATGAGCCCTCATGGCCTACCAAGGGCGCTGGCCCGGTCGCGGTAGGCACGGATGTCGACGACTTGGGCGTCAACGACCGTGAACGCCTGCCACACCTCCTCGGGCGAGGCCGGGCGGGCACCCTCAGCGGTGCGGGGCACGCTTAGGCGAAGGATGACGGCGTCGCGGTCCACCTCGACGCTCTCCACCGTCGCGAGCGTGCCTTCGGCCTGAAAGCCACGGTACCAGTCGAGGACGTCCGCCTTGTTACGGCAGAGGCCAGTCCAGCTCACCTCGGGATGGAGCAGCGACCCGAGCAACTCGAGGTCCGAGCCACGGAAGGCGGCTTCGAGGTGCAGGGCGACCTCGGACATGACGCCGCCGCAGGTCGGACCGGGCGCCTCGGCTTGGTCCGCGGGAGCCGGTCGGGAAGCTTCGTCCGGGACGATGCCGTAATAGCGTAGGAGCCCCGCGACCTCTTCACTGGGTGGCTTTCCCGAGACCCACACATCGTGGGGGGAGGCGCCGCCCTCGATGAGGAGGCGTACCGTCTCGGTCCACTCTCCCGGTTTGCCAGCCTGCTCGCCGCTGCCGACGGTGGCGAAGGCCAGAGGAGTCCCATCGAAGCGGCCGTCGCGGCCGTCCACGTCAGCGCCGCGGTCGAGGAGCACCCGGACCACTGCCGCGTTCCCGCGGTAGGCGGCGGCGTGCAAGGGCTGATCGCCGGACTTGCGGACATCGATGGGAAAGCCGAGATCGAGCATGAGCCCGACGGCCTCGGCAGGCCCGGTCGCAGCGGCATCGACGATGACAGCGCGGTCTTGCTCGGTCAAGCCGTCTTGCACGTCGGGGTGGGTTGCGATGAGCTGCTCGACCGCTTGGCGGTCCCCAGCCCGGCAGGCGCCGATGAGCCGGTCGACATCGGTGCTGTCGTCAACCGCGCCGTGACGGACCAGCAGGCTAACGGTCTCCTCGTCGCCTGCCCGCACGGCGCAACGCAACGCTGACAGGCCGGCATCTGAGTCACTCACCTGGGGATCGGCTCCGGCGGCGAGGAGAACCGCGACCACCTGGTGCGAGGCGTTCGCCGCGGCGGCATCGGCCAGCGCCTTGGTGGCCTCGTATGCTGTCTCTCCTTGGGCGGTCCGGAGGGCGTCAATGAGGAGCGAGACCACTTTGGCGTCGTCGGCGTAGACGGCCGCGCCGAGGGCCCAGGTGCCCGCCACCCGAGCGCCGCGGGCGAGGAGCAGCTCGAGGCAGCGCACGTCGTGCCGGTCGGCGGCCTGCTCGATACAGCGCCCGTCATCAGGGTTGGCTCCCGCTTCGAGCAGCACCTGGACGACCGACGGGTTGTTCACCTCCACTGCCCCGTGCAGTGCCGAGCGGTAGCCGTTGCGAAAGGCACCGTTGTTCGTGCGTGGGCTCGCCCCCGCGGCCAGCAGCAGCTCGCTCACCTCGGCCAGCCGAACGGCGCGGTCGGGGTCGATTTGGTGCCAGTGCGAGTAGCAGGCATAAAGCAATGGCGGCCAGCCCCTGTCGTCGTCGACGGCCACGGCCGCACCCGGGTCGGCGGTGAGCATGGCCCGCACGGCGTCGACGTCGCCCAGGACGACCGCGGCGCGCATGTCCTTGCTGGCGATCTCGGGGTCGCCACCAAAGATGTCAACGGCGGCCTGGCGCAGCCGGGCATCGACGGAGGCCGCGAGAAAAGCTGGCAAGCTTCGCCCCATGGACGCCTTCGCGTCAACGGCGGCCTTGAGCCGAGGCCAGCTGGCAAAGCCGAGCTCGCGGGCGATGACCAGCTGCGCAACCGCCAAGGTCGCCTGGACCTGGCCAGCCGAGGGGTGATAGCGGGCAAAGCGCTCCACAGCTGACGGGTCGCCCCGCTGGGCGGCGTCGCGCAGCTCCTTGGCCTGACGGCGCAACTGGTCGAGGTCGGGGCGCTCGGGAAGCGATTGGGACATGGCGTCTCCCTCTGTCGCCTGCGGTCCGCTGCTCAGGCCGAGGAAGAGGCCACAGCCATAGCTAGAGGTCGCTCGGAGGTGGGCTCTGTCCTTGCCGCTGGCCCGGTGGCGCCCTCCCAGGTGCCAGCCGTGATCCTAGCCGCGGTTCGGCGACAAGCAATCAGCTGGTCACCCTTTGAGTGCCCCGCTGAGCCCGGTCCCGCGTAGGAACCATCGTTGGAGGCACAGGAAGCCGATGATCGGGACGAGACAGGCGATCAGCATCGCGGCGAGGAATACTCCGAGTTCCGTCTGGCCCTGGATCGACGGCAGGAAGACCGACAGGGGTTGCTTGCTCTCGTCAGTGAGGACCAGCAGTGGCCACAGGAAGTCCTTCCACGAGCCGAGCACGGCAAAAATGGACACGACGCCGAGGATCGGCCTTGACATCGGCAGCACGATCGACAGGAGCAGGCGCACCGGACCGCAGCCGTCGATACGGGCCGCCTCGAACAGCTCGCGTGGGAGGTTGTCAAAGAAGCGCTTCATCAGCACCACGTTGAAGGCACTGGCCGCCTCCGGTAGCCAGATCGCCCAGTAAGTGTCTACGTACGTCCCGCCGATCAGCGGCGGGTGCACGATCTCGATGTAAAGGGGTACCAGTAGCACCACTGACGGGACAAACAGCGTAGTCAGCAGTGCGGCCATGATCAGCCTGCCCCACTTGGGCTGGAGGACCGAAAGTGCGAATGCCCCCGTAGTGGCTATGAAGATTTGGCAGATCAATGAGCCCAGGGCGATGACGACCGTGTTCCAAAGGTAAAGCCCGATATCTACCTGCGTCCACGCATCGGAGATGTTGCTCCACGCGAACCCGTGCGGGAAGACCGCCATGGGCTGGATGAGGGTGTCCTGGGTGGGCGTGATCGCCGCCTTGGCGAGCCACAGTATCGGCCCGAGCCCGACAACGACGAGCAGTGCAAGCAGCAATACGTGCGCGGTCCCAAGGCCGTACTTGACGCTGGGCCGGCGCCAGTCTGTATAGGACACAATGCCCCGAGGGGTTTCCTGGGGCCGTTGGTCACGCTTGCGCCGGACTTGCAGGGCGGTCATTGGCGGCTCCAGGAACGCGTGGCCCGTAGGTAGATGAGTGAGAAAACCGCCAAGAAGGCGACCAGCATCAGACTGAGCGCAGCGGCCTCTCCGTAGCTGCCGCCGAGCGAGTTGCCGAACGCGTAGTTGTAGATCAGCAGCAGCACCGTCATCGTGGCATTGTCTGGACCGCCCGAGGTGAACAGGTACGGTTCCAAGAAGACCTGCGCGGTGCCAATAATCTGCAATATCATCGTGACGAGCAGGATGGTGCGCATCTGCGGGAGAGTGACGTGCCAGATCTTCTTCCAGAGCCCCGCCCCATCGGCCGCCGCCGCCTCGTAGAGCTCCGAGTTGACGCCCGTCAACGCCGCCAGATAGATGATGACGGTGCCCCCGGCGTTGGCCCAGGTCGACTCCAGCACCAGTGATGGCATCGCGGCGGTCTCGGACTGGATCCACGGCTGCGGCCCGATCCCGATCCAGTGCAGCATCGTGTTGAACACCCCGAAGGGCCCGGCGTCGTAGAAGAACTTCCACAGCAGCACCGCCACCACAGGCGGGATCACGACCGGCAGGTAAGCAAGGGCGCTGTAGAGACCGCGCCGCCGGCGGACTTCACTCATCAAGACGGCGGCCACGAGCGGGACCGGGTAGCCAAAAACCAGCGCCAGCCCCGCGAACTCCGCGGTGTTCCTGACCGCGATCGGGAACAGCGGGTCGTGGATTACCTCGCTGAAGTTCTGGAACCCGACCCAGGTCGCCGGCTGTACCAAGTTCGTGTGCTGGAACGCCATCAGCACCAGCCGCACGATCGGGTACCAGGAGAAGGCACCGAACACGGTCAGCAGCGGCAATAGGAACAACAGCCTCGATATCCCACCGCGCCGGATCCAGGTCAGTACCATACGGCGAACGCGCCTGGGTTCTGCTGCCGCAGAAGGAGCCCGCGCCGGGGGCGCGAGCTCCGTCTGCGCGAGGCTCGGTGCAGTGAGGTTGGTCGTCGACATCGTATTGTCTGGACCTGCGGATTGCGGGCCGGGTGGTTTCGCTATACCAGCATTACCACCCGGGCCCGATCAGACCAGGAGGCTTACGATCCTGCCTCAATTGAGTGTTGGCCAACGGAGTTGGCCGCGGCGAGCAGGGCCGACGGGTTCGCGTTCGGCTCGGTCAGGACAGCCTCGACGACAGAATCAAGGTCGCCGTACACGGCCTGGGTGGCCGACTCTGGCTCGGGGATGATCTTTTCGTGGAAGATGGCCGTGGTGAAAGGCGCCATTTGGGCGAGCGGGACGTTGATGTAGGGCTTGATCCAGCTGTTGGAGAGGTTCTGCTGGGCCTGGTCGAAGATCGGGACCTCCGGCGTGCCGATCGGCTGCTTGTTGGCGGCCAGCGTCTTGGCATTACGGATCGCCTGTTGTTCGTTCACCAACGGCTGCATGTAGTAGAAGTCGATCCACTTCACGGCCGCCGCGACCTGTGCCGGTGACGCTTTGACGCTGACGGCGGCGAGCGTGCCGCCACCGAGGACGCCCGCGGTCGGGGCGTTCACCAGCGGGATCGGCGCGAGCCCGTAGATGCTCGGGTTGATGTTGTAGGCCTGCACCATGTTGGTGTAGACGTCAGAGCCGCTGATGAACATGCCGACCTGACCGGCCGCGAACGCCTGGTTGATGTCACTCCAACCCCAGTCGAAGTCCGAGCCCATCGAGTTGTCGGTCCAGCGCATTTTCTTGATCATGTTCAGCGCTTGGACTGCCTCGGGGTTGTCAAACGTCGCCTTCGCGGTGGCTCCGATCCCACTCTCCATACGGCCGCCGAGGGCGTAGTCGAGCGTGGTCAGGATCCAGCCGGCGGTGTTGTCGTTGGCTCCCATCTCCGCGTAACCGGCCATGCCTGTCTTGTCCGAGATCAGCTTGGCGTCAACCTCGAGCTGCGCCCAGGTCGTGGGCGGGTCGTTGGGGTTGAGCCCGGCCTCGCTGAAGAGGTGGCGGTTGTAGCTCAGTGCCTGGGCGTAGGACGCGGTTGGGATGGCGATGACCTGCTTCTTGCTGTCGATGCCTTCGGCGATGACAGCCGGGTTGAACTTGTTGAAGTACGGCAGTGCCTCCGCGTAAGGGGTCAGATTGGCGAGCTGCCCGTTGTCCCCGAGCGAGCGACCGTCGGTGAACGGGACGGTGAACACGGTCGGCAGCGTGCCTGCCGCCAACTTGGCGGCGAACGTTGAACCGAGCCATTGGTATTGCACAGACGTGACCTGGATACCCGGGTTGGCCTGCTCGAACTGCTTGACCTGACTGTTGAACGCGGCCGTCGCGGCGGCGGTGCTGCCCGGTATCAACGAAGCGACGCTGATCTTGACGATCGGCACGCTGGCGGCGGCCGTTGAAATCGGACCGGCAGCAACAGCCACCAGGCTCGCGCCGGCGAGGACCGCACCACCCATGTGGATGGAAGTCCTCGCCCTGGTCTTGAACTTCATTACCTTCTCCTCTCCCTCGCTAGGAACTGTGGTGCGCCCGAGGCTGTTCCGGGTCGAACGCCGCCCGGTTTGTGGTCTGGACGAGCCAGACCGTGGTGTCCTGCGACAACTTGTCGCCGACAAGCTCTGTACTCGCCATGAGGACGTCTGCCCCCGCAGGGAGTTCAAGCGGCTGAGTGCCGAAGTTGACGATGCAGAAGAAGCTCTCTCCCCGCGCGAAAGCGATGACTTCTTCGCCGTAGTCGAGCCACTGCAGCTGGCTTCCGGCTCCCCAGGGGGCCTGGCGGCGGATGCGCAGGCCCGCTCGGTAGAGGCTGAGCATCGAACTCGGGTCCTCGGTCTGAGCCTCGACCGAAAGCGGCCCCCAATTATCGGGCTGATGGTCGAGCCAGAGCCGAACGTTCGGGTCCGGGCTGAAGCCGTACGGTGGCTTCGTGCCCGACCATGGGAGCGCGACTCGGCAGCCGTCGCGGCCGGGGTCGACGCCTCCGGAGCGGAGCCACATCGGGTCTTGGCGCTTTTCGGGTGGTATGTCTTCGGCCTCGGGAAGCCCGAGCTCTTCGCCCTGGTAGATGTACATGGAGCCCGGCAGCGCCATGGCCAGGAGCGCGGCCGCACGGGCGCGGCGCTGGCCGCGAAGAAGGTCTGTCGGCGTCCCCTCGCGCTTGGTCTCAAACGCGAAGCCGGTGTCGGCTCGCCCATAACGCGTGACCGAACGGGTGACATCGTGGTTGGAGAGCACCCAGGTGGCAGGCGCATCGACCCGCGCGTGTGACGCGAGAGCCGACTTGATCGAGGCGCGCATGGGGCCCGGCTCCCATGGGCACGCCAGGAAATCGAAGTTGAACACGGTGTGGAGCTCGTCGGGGCGCAGATAGCGCGCCAGCCGTTCGGCGTCGGGCAGCCAGACCTCGCCGACGAGCACTCGCGGTTCCACGTAGCTGTCGGCCAGCGCCCGCCAGCGCCGGTAGACGTCGTGCAACTGGTCGCGGTCGGTAAAGGGATGCTCACCGGGGGCGGCATCCGGCACATCCTCGGGGAGCTCGGGGTCTTTGAGCAGTAGGGCGGCCGAGTCAATGCGCACGCCAGCGACGCCTCGGTCAAACCAAAAGCGCAGGATGTCCTCGTGCTCGTCCCAGACCTCCGGGCGCTCCCAGTTGAGGTCGGGCTGCTCAGGGGCAAATAGGTGCAGGTACCACTCACCGTCGGCGACGCGTGTCCAGGCCGAGCCGCCAAAGATCGACTGCCACTCATTCGGTGGCAGCTCGCCGTCGGCGCCCTTGCCGGGCCGGAACCAGAAGCGCTGGCGAGCGACCGACGCGGCGGGCGCGGCCAGCGCCTCCTTGAACCACGGGTGCAGGCTCGAGACGTGGTTCGGGACGATGTCCACGATCGTGCGGATCCCGAGCGCGCGGGCCTCGGCGATCAGCTGCTCCGCTTCCCCGAGGGTCCCGAACGCGGGGTCAATCGAGCGGTAGTCAACGACGTCGTAGCCGGCGTCGGCCAGCGGCGACGGGTACCAAGGGTTGAACCAGAGCGCATCGACGCCCAGCGCAGCCAGGTACGACAGGTGCGCGCGGACTCCCGCCAGGTCTCCCGTACCGTCGCCGTTGGCGTCAGCAAAGCTCCGGATGTAGACCTGGTACACGACCGCGTCGCGCCACCAGGGGCGTTCCGTCGCACGCCCGCATCCGGGCAGCTCGGTCGCACGCTCGCATTCGGGCAGCTCGGCAGCCTTCTCAGTCGCATCTGTCTGCATCGTCGCGTCTAAGGATGGCACAGTCGACAAAGATTTGCAAGACCTAGACACAAAGCTGCACTCTTGGTGCTATGCAACGCAAGAAGCATGAGTCCACATTGTCTGAAGCGAGAGCGGCCGCGGCCTGGTGACTCCGCCCCCCGTCCGCGCGTACGAACACGTCAAGGCGTCCGGTCGCCACCTAGTCAAACAAGGTCCGGACGATGCGCTCACCTTGTCCGTTTTTTGCACTATCTCGTCAGCTGTCTAACAAAGCATGCCATAGAGTTGCAGTACTATGTCGTACAGGCTCAGCGAGGTTGCAGGGAAGGCCGGGGTGAGCGAAGCCACGGTTAGTCGCGTCCTCAATGGCCGCCCAGGCGTGTCCGCTGCCACCCGCAGCGTGGTCCTAACCGCGCTCGACGTCCTCGGGTACGAACGTCCCACCAGATTGCGAGACAAACGCGCGAGGCTGGTTGGCCTGGTCCTCCCCGAGCTGGGGAACCCCATCTTCCCGGCCTTGGCCGAGGTGGTGGGCGGTGCCCTTGCCCAACTGCGCTTCACGCCGGTGCTGTGCGCGAGCGGCCCGAACGGTCCGTCGGAAACCGATTACGTCAACATGCTGCTCGACCAGCATGCTTCGGGCGTGATCTTCGCGGGCGGCAACTTCGCCGAAGCCGGCTCATCCCATGCCCACTACCAGCTGTTGCGTGAGCGCGGCTTGCCGGTCGTCCTGGTCAACGCCTGCAGTGATGACCTTTCCTTCGCGCAGGTGTCGACCGATGACGCCGTCGCCACTGAGCAGGCGCTCATCCACCTTCAATCCCTGGGCCACGAAGAGGTCGGCATGATCCTCGGTCCCGAGGACCACATGCCGAGCCGCCTCCGGCTGGCGGCCTTCAATAGCCTCACCGGTCCTGCGCGTACCGCTGCCGGTCGCTCGCGCGTGGAGCACGTACCGTTCTCCCTCGAGGCGGGCCGCGCCGCGGGCAGCCGCCTGGTGGGTCTGGGCATGACCGGGATCATTTGCGCGAGCGACCCCCTAGCCCTGGGAGCCGTCCGGGCTGTACGTAGGCTCGGGCTGCGTGTCCCCGAGGATGTTTCCATCGTGGGTTACGACGACTCTGCGCTGATGACGTGCACCGATCCTCCGCTCACGACCATCCGCCAACCCATCGAGGCGATGGGCCGCGCAGCGGTGGACCTGCTGGCCAACCAGATCGACGGGACTGTGACCAGCGCTGAGAGGCTGCTCTTCGAACCGGAATTGGTCGTCCGGGGCTCAACTGCTCCCCTGGCAGCCCGGGCCGGTCACGCCGCATGCGCAGGGAGCTGAAGGCGAGCTGTGGGCAACCTGGGGTTGGCAGCGACATAGGCGTCATGCTTCCTGCCGACGTGGTGGCTGTCAATCACTAACATGGTGTTCGGTACACCGAATAGAGCAAAGGCTTCGTGGTCCTTCTTCTCGCCGTTGGGTTCTTGGCCGGGCTCGTTACCGGCTTATCGCCCTGTGCCCTGCCCGTCCTGCCTGCGCTCGCCGGGGCTGGTGCCGCCGGACCTGGCCGGTGGCGGCCGCTGGCGATCGTCTCGGGTATGGTCGTCACCTTTTCCGCCGCCACCCTCGCCGGCAGTACGCTGCTCAGCCTCCTGGGGCTGCCCCAGGACCTTCTGCGCGACATGGGCATCGCCGCCTTGTTCATCTTGGGTGCCGGCCTCGTCTTTCCCTGGCTGGGACGGCTCGTCGAAAGGCCGTTTGCCCGCCTCGGCCCAGGGCGCGAGCGCCATCCTGCTAACGCTGTACTGCTCGGCGCCAGCTTGGGCCTGGTGTTCGTGCCCTGTGCAGGCCCGGTGCTCGCGGCAATAACTGTCGTGGCCGCCTCTCACCGAGTCGGCCTCGGAACCGTGGCCATCACACTCTGCTATGCGGCCGGCACTGCCATACCCCTTTTGCTCGTGTCGTACCTCGCCCTCAAGACCGGGACCAAAGCGCGCCAGGTGCGCCGGCACGCCCACCGGTCCCGCCAATTGGCCGGAGCCCTGATAATTGCCAGCGCCGCGCTTGTCGTGTCGGGTGCCGCCGCGCCCTTGCAAAGGGACCTCCCCGGATATGTCAATTCGCTCGACGGTCGCCTCGAGGGGTCGAGCAACGTGGCCGCGCAACTCCGCCACCTGACCGGCGAACGCGCACACGTGCCGTCGGACCGCGCCGGCCCCGGCTTACCCGACGCCGCCAACCCGGTGCTCACGGATTATGGGTCGGCGCCGCGCTTGCTCGACATCACCGACTGGGTCAACACGCCGGGTGACCGCCCGCTTGCCGCGAACGCGCTCAAGGGGAAGGTGGTCCTGGTCGATTTTTGGACCTACTCGTGCATCAACTGCCAGCGTGCCATCCCGCACCTGGAAGCTTGGTACCGAAAGTACTCGCCTTATGGCCTCGAGGTCATCGGTGTCCATACCCCTGAGTTCGCCTTCGAGCGTGTCGTCGGGAACGTGCGCCGAGCCGTGAAATCCTTCGGGATTACTTACCCTGTGGCCGTTGACGACCGGTACATGACGTGGATCTCGTTTGGTAACGAGCAGTGGCCCGAGGAGTACCTGGTCGACCAGACCGGCCAGCTACGCTACATCCAAGCCGGAGAAGGCGACTACGGCGAGACCGAATCTCTCATACGCGACCTCTTGAGCGTGGACGTCCCTTGGCTACCGCCGCCCACTCAGGTCGCGGACCTCACTCCGCGCGAGGTCTTATCGCCCGAGACCTATCTCGGGTGGCCCGGCCTCCAGCTCTACACCGGCACGCATATCGTCCTGGACAAGGTCCTCGATTATCACTTCGGGGCGCACGTACCGCTGGATTATGTGTCTTTTGACGGTTATTGGGACAACACCGGCGCCTTCGCCCTGTCGGGCAAGGGGGCCGAGCTCCGTCTCGACTATCACGCCAAGGATGTTTACCTGGTCCTCGGCGGGCACGGCGTCATAACGCTGTCCTTGGACGGGCGTCGGCTGGGCACCGTGCGCGTCAGCGGGTACCCGCGCCTTTACACCATGGTCAAGATGCCGAGACCCGTTACAGCCATGCTCCAACTGAGCATGACGCCCGGCTTATCTGCTTACGACTTCACCTTTGGCTAGTAGCTGGCCTCTCGGAGCGCACTTAAGCCGGCCGTCAGCTTTGGGGTGAGAGCCTCAGGGTGAGGACCTGGAACGGTCGCAGTGAAAATGAGATTTGGCTCGCCTCGACCGGTACCCCGTCGCGCGGCACCTCCTCGACCGGCACCTCCTCGACCGGCACCTCCTCGACCGGGCGCTCCAGCAAGTCAGTCACCGACGCCTTGGCCAGCCGGAACGATGTTGCCAGCGTGGACGTGGCGCGGCCGCCGAGCGACTCGTAGAGCCGCACTATTACATCGCCTGAGCGGTCGTCGGCCAGCTTCAAGGCCTCCACGACCACATCCGGGTTCGCCACGGCCACCAGGGGAGCCACGGCCGCCCGGCCCGAGGCTGCCCTCGCTGGCAAATTGAGGCGGTAGCCGTGCCTCACCGCATCTGCCACCTCAGCCCCCGGCGCTAGCCCATAGTGGAAATGATGCCGGCCACGGTCGGCGCGCGGGTCGGGGAACGTGGGGCCGCGCACGAGCGAGAGCCGTGTTACGACGTACCGTCCACCGCCGGGCCGCTCTACTGCACTGACATCGTGGCCATATATGCCGGCGTTGACTACGGCGACACCGTAACCGGGTTCACCGACGTGGATGAAGCGGTGAGCGACGAACTCGAACCGAGCTGCTTCCCAGGAGGTATTGGTATGAGTTGGACGGTGGTAATGGCCGAACTGGATCTCCGCGGTGGACACATCGGCGTGCACATCGATCGGGAAGGACACCTTGAGCAGGCGGTCGCGCTCGTGCCAGTCGACATCCACCTCGATGTCGAGCACCTTGCTCCCCGCCTCGAGGCGTAATGTCTGCACCGCCGTCGAGGAGCCGAAGGTGTACTCGACTTGGATGGCGGACTCGCGCGGCCCCTCGGCGATCACCGCCATCCGGGTGGGACGGCCGATGTCGGTCCTCCGGTTGCGGTAAAAGCCGTCGATGTCCCATGCCGGCCACTTGTTGGGGATGTCGGGATGGAGCTGGAGCACATTGGCACGGGTGCCGGGCGGCAACACTTCACGGCCAGCCTCGAGGTCCACCAGCGAAGCGATGTGGCCGTCGTCGTCCAAGACGACGCGTAGCCGGCCGTTGTCGAGTACGTTGCCGGCGCCGGCCCGGGCTGTGCCCGCGGGCGCTGTGGCTGTGCCAGCGGCCATGGCAGGGACTCCGTCCCGGCCATGCGGCGCAGCATTGAAAACCAGGGGCAGGTCCCCGTCCCCCGCCAGTGCCGAAATGGCGCGGGCCGTTATTTCCTCCAGCCGGGCGGCGATAAAGGCGTGGCTAGAGACCGCCTCGTCGTTGACCATGGCAATTGACGACCCAGGCAGGATGTCGTGGAACTGGTTGAGCAGGATGTCGCGCCAGATCTCCTCCAGTTCTTCGTACGGGTACTCCATGAGGCCGCCAACCGCGGCGGTAGCGGCCCAGAGCTCCGCTTCCCGCGCCAGGTGCTCCGAGCGACGGTTGCCTTGTTTTATGCCGACCTGGCTGGTGAGCGTGCCGCGGTGCAGTTCGAGGTAGAGCTCTCCCGACCACACGGGGGCATCAGGGTACTCGGCTAGTGCGGCGGCAAAAAACGTGGCGGGTGCCTCAACGGTCACGCGCGGGGAACCGTCCAGGTCGGCCAGTCGTCGCGCCCGCTCCATCATCTCCCGCGTCGGCCCGCCCCCTCCGTCGCCGTAGCCGAAGGGCACCAGGGAACGGCTGGCCAAACCGACCTCGGAGTAGTTGCGCGCCGCATGGGCTAGTTCGCCCGCCTTCAACTCAGCGTTGTAGGTATCGACCGGCGGGAAATGGGTGAATATACGGGTGCCATCGATCCCCTCCCACCAGAAAGTGTGATGAGGGAACCGGTTGGTGTCGTTCCAGGATATTTTCTGAGTCAAGAAGAAATGTGAGCCGGACAGGGTTATGAGCTGGGGCAGGGCCGGCGAGTAGCCAAAGCAGTCCGGGAGCCACACTTCGTCTGTCTCGACCCCCAGCTCGGACAGGAAGAACCGCTTGCCGAACACGAGCTGGCGCACGAGGGACTCGGCACCGGTCACATTGGTGTCCGACTCGACCCACATGCCGCCCACGGGGTGGACCTGGCCGCTTTGAACTTGCCGCTTCATGCGCTCGAATATGGCCGGGTAGTGCTGGCGTACCCACCACCACTGCTGAGCCTGGGAACAGGCAAAAACCAGTTCAGGGTAGATCTCGCCGAGAGCTGCCACATTGGCGAAGGTACGGGCACACTTGCGCACGGTCTCGCGTACGGGCCACAGCCACGCTGAGTCAATGTGGGCATGGCCGACGGCAGAGACGCGGTGCGCGGTACGAGACGCCGGAGCGGCCAGCACTTCCTTGAGGGCCTGGCGAGCCGCGGCCGGCGAGCCGTCCAGGTCATAAAGGTCGAGAGCCCGTTCGAGGGCGCGCAGCACCTCGTTGCCCCGCGCATCCCGGGGCCCGAGGTGTTCCGCCAGGCCGAGCAGCACCTCGAAGTCGAGCGCCAGCGCGACCGCGGTCTCGTCCAAGAGCACAAGGTCGGCGCCTCCGAAGACATAGAGAGGAGCCTGACCCGCGGTGCGCACATCACCCAGGTCGGTGGGTTCGAACTCCCGGTCAGGGCCGCGCCGGCCCATGATCCCGGGCATCGCTACGGCCTCGACGAAGCACGTCCACGCAGCCGCCGGCCCCGCCACGACCGGGACCCAATTGTTGAGCGGCATGATGCCCTTCAGCGGTGCACCGTCGGCCGAGAACGCGAGCCCTTCGGCCTGGAAACCCGGGTTGTGCTCGCTGAAGCCGAGGTCGATCTCCGCCTCGACGCGCCCTCCCGCCCAGTCCGAGGGGACCTCGCCGTCAAGGCGGAACCAGGTCGTGGCCCAGGGCAAGCCCCACGGGGTGCCGGCGGCAATGGGCACGTAATCAGCCTTCAAAGCGTCCGCAACATCAACCTGCTCCCCAGGGACGTAAGCGGCAACCCTGCAGGCGGCTCTCTGGGTGTGGCCCCGGGGCCGGAGCCGGGAGGAAAGTGCGTGCCGCGCCCGCTCGATGACCTTGTCTCTGTCGTTGTGCAACCAAGTGACCTTTCTGTGGTTAACCTTTTACTGCGCCGCCGAAGCTGAACTTCCCCCGCAGGAACGTGCCCAGGATGACCCACAAGCCCACCGCCGGGAGAGTGTAGAGCACCGAGAACGCCGCCAATTGGCCGTACTCCACGTCGCCGTACTGGGTAAAGAAGTTGTATATGCTGACAGCCGCGGGCAGCTTATCGGTGCTTTGTAGCAGGATAAACGGGACAAAGAAGTTCCCCCATTGGGCCACGAAGGTGAATATCGTGACGACGACGAGCCCTGGCACCATCAGTGGTGCCACCACGCGGCGCAGCGAGCTGATCCAATTAGCGCCGTCCACCCATGCCGCCTCCTCGAGCTCGACCGGCACGCCGTCCATGAACCCTTTAGTCAGCCAGATGCCGAACGGCAACGCCGTCGCCGTCATGAAGAACACAACTGCCAGCTGGTTGTCGACCAGGTTGAAGCGAGCGAACATCCCATAGACAGGCACGACGATGGCTGTGATGGGCAGCCCCGTCGAGAAAAGGATGGTGTACAGGAACGGCTTGCGGAACCTCATCTGGTAGCGGGACAGCGGGTAAGCGCACAGCAGCGATGTCAGCACGGTCAGCAGCGCCGTACCGCCCGAGAGGATGGCTGAGT
>DATJST010000059.1:0-7409 GCA_035503975.1 Acidimicrobiales bacterium
GGGTGCAACCCAGGGAGGGACAGCTAAACAAGCAGGTCAGATACAGCTAGGAGAGGTGCGAGAGCGGCCGAATCGGGCTCACTGCTAATGAGTTGACGGGCTATAACCCGTCCGAGGGTTCAAATCCCTCCCTCTCCGCCAGATGAGCCAAGTTCGAACCTTGGTCAGGCGTACACCGGCCAGGGTTGTTCGTTCTCCAGGGGAGACCGCCCGACCAGGTACGCCCGTCCCGCCACCCGGAGGGCCTCAAGCCAGCCGTTCTCGGCCTCCGCTCATACCTCGGCGACATCCGGAACGGTTAGGTGCGCCAGGTCGCTGGGCCTGACCTCGTCGTGGCGTCCTTCCTGCTCAACCCGGGTAATGATGCCTTCGGCAATCTTGATCAGCGCCTCGAACTCCGGCTTCAGCTCCATTCCGGCCACCTGGACCAAGCCCCGGACGTCTAGATCCAGCAACAAGGAGTCGAAGAAGACCTGGTTGACGCTCTGCCTGGTTTCGTCCGGGCACTGCCGGTAAAGCTCGCCGGCCTGAGAGAGCAGCTCAAGACCACTCTTGAGCCGCGCTTTCAGTTCGTCGTAGTGGGCGCTCGCCTGGGCGCTCAGCTGCCTGGCTGTCACCAGCTCTACCTGTACCCTCCCCTGTCTCACCTTTAGGTCCTCGACCGGGAAGGCCTCGGCCATGTAGGCGTCAAGCAGCTTCTGCTTCTGGCGCTTCAGGACCACCACCCGCTGCTACTGGACCTTGAGGGTGCGGCTGTCCTTGGTCTGAAGCGTCTTGACTCCCGCCCGACCTCCTTGGTAACCAGCACCACGAGCTCAAGCGTGAAGATGACACTGTCCCACAGGTGTATGAGGGCATCCTCGGCATTGTCCGCCAGCAGGTAGGGCAGCCGGCAATCGTTGCGCCTGCGGTGCCTGCCCAAACAGAAGAAGTAGGCGTACACCCCGCCGCGGCCACGGCTCGGTGATCTGGGAGCACGTCGAGACGTACGGGAACGAGTTGATCAGGCATGGCGATGCAGAGCTGCCTATAGGTGCCATCGCGCGATTGGCTAACTGGTGGTATTAAATACCCTATTTCCAGTTGAACCCAACCTTCAACCGGCGGCATATAGCCCCGGTGATCGCGGAGAGGGCCAGCGCCATTTGGCGCGGCTGGTCGCTCGTGGAACCCTGCAATGTCGGGACATAAGTGTTGATGGCATCGATGAAGGCTGTATGTGTGCGGTCTAGGAGCACTGCCCGCCCCACGCCCTGTATTGCCGCCGTCATTTCAGGGGTTCGGCCCTCGGCACTTAACTCCGCCTCGATAACTGCAGTTTGCTCTGCGCCCAGGTTCGCACGATTTAAGATCTGCCCGAACTGGTACAGACTGAGCAGCATCTCCTTCGTCCCTACTCCGGACAATCCCTGGCGGGCCTGGTCAACCATGACCTGGTTGTCCTCTGCATAGGCCTGGACCAGAGCCATCGTAAGTGACATCGGATCCTGCTTCTTCTTGAATAGAGCCACCTGTCCTCGACCTCCCGGCTGAGCTGCTCATTGTCTCTTACGTCTTGAGGAGGCTTTGCCGTCCCTCAGCTGACATGGCAGAATCCATGTTCTTGTCGTGCCAATACAAGGTCTTTCCGTTGGCAATGGACGCCATCGCCGAGAAGACGGTCAAATAAAACGACGGCGTTTGTTCCTCCCTGGCTCGAAACCCATAGTCGGATGGCTTGAACCGACGCTTGGTGACGTCGGGCGCATAGATGTCGTCACGGCCGATGGAGAAGCAGAAGACGCTGCCGCTACTCGACGAAAGCGGATTGCTGCCAGTTGCTGTGCCGTTGTTGATCATCCCCAGCAACCTCTGGGCGGTGATGACCAGTTGGCCGGAGCCTTGCGCCACCGTGCCGTCACCACTTTTCAGGTGCATACCGCACACGACGAGGTTGAACCGCGGTTCAGGACCTACAGCCTCACCCTCAGGTAGCAGGCTGGTTGCTGGTCGCAACAGGATCATTTCAGTCAGGTTTCCCTTGATCATTGCGACGCTCTGTCGCTCGAACCGGATACCCAACTCGTTGCACTTCTGCGGCATCGCCGCACGGTTCAATGTGAGTCTGGCTACTTTCAAAGCCATCCTGGACAACCCCCTTAGAGCGGGCCTATTTGAAATTGACCTTGGAACGTTGGCTATCTGTCTTGTCGAGGAAAGGCACCATTTTGATGTCGTCATCGGTGAGTTGTATGTCGTGGATGCCATCTCTTACTTGCGCGGCAAATCGACTAAGACCGGCAATACGATCGGTTAAGAGTCCTGTCGTGCCTGATGCGACAGCAATATCCACGCAGTACCGTCCCTTCATATCGGGCAGCTTCTCAAGCCCGCTGCTGAGATTGTGGCTGAGGCCCCCTACTCCTTTCACCTCATACACCGATCCCCTCCAGAGTGCTCCGTTTAGTTGACGATAATCTGAACCGGTGTAGCTCCGTATGGCCTGAAGCTCTGCATCTGACAACTCCTGACCCACCTTCGAGTCATCGATTGGTTTCAATTTACGAGCATCGACGGAGTCGGCTGAACCGTAGGCCTCCTCTGCAGCCTTCCTCGCCCCAGCTACCCGTTGATCCTGTGCTTTCTCATCTCCTTCGGGCCCACCCTGAGCTTCCCTGATAGCCAACCGTGAAAGGCGAGCGACCCGCGCATACCAGGCTTTGTGGGGTTGGCACTTGTCCGACTCGTAGCAGTGGGCTGGCCCGATGGTCGGGTTGGTCCAGGGCAGCAAGCGCCAGACATGCTGCCAGGCGTTCAACGGCGTGACTGCTCCGCTGAAGGTACTCCGACAGGATGCGCCACCGGTTGACAACGCCGAACGCTCGCTCAATTGCCGCTTCCTCGCCTGGCAGCTGAGGCTCGTCAACGGCGCTCACTGCGACGACGTTAGGTCAGCCGGGTGCAGCGCTCTTGTATGTGCAATTCGCTGAGGTTGTGCGCCCATCCAGTGTCCTGGTGCAGTTCCTAACGTTGCCCCTCCCTCTCCGCCAACCGGCAGGCTGGGCCTGCCCGGTGGCCTCCAACAGCCCTTCATTGCTCGCCGCCCGAGCCCAGCTTGACAAACAGGACGGCGGTCATCGGGTAGAGCGGGTTGGAGTAGCGCGGCACGGGCAGGAACTCCTCTTCAGAGAGGTCCGGGTCCGAGACGACGATATGGTTGGCTGCCACGCCTTCGGCTTCGACGGGCCCGGCGTAGCGCTCCGGGGTTTCCGACCCTCCCCAACTCGTCGGGTTGACCAGCAGGACTTGGCCGCCTGCGGGCACGGCTGCCAGCAGCGGCCAGAGGGCCGACTGGGCGTTGTTGCCCTCGAGGCGGGTGGGCAGGTTGGACCAATCGACCACGAGGGGGTCGGCGAGCAAGCCGAACGGGGTGGCGTAGCGATAGCGGGGCCCGAGGTCGAGGGCTATGACGGGCGTGTCCGTCACCTCCGCCGAGATGACCAGAGCGCCCGGGTGCAGCCGTCCCCGCAGCTCGGCCAGTAGGTAGGCGACGTCGCTCTTCGCTGTCTGCACGGTCACCGAGCTGTCCACGAGTACGGGAACGGCGGTCGCGGCCATCGAGCCGACCGCGACCACGAGGGCAGCTAGTCGCCAGCGCGCCCGGGAGAGGCCGGCGCCCAGCGCGAGCAGGGCAGGTACGACCGCGATCCCGAGGTAGCGAGGGTTCCACGAGTTGACGACCTGGCCGGCGACCCAGGCCAGTGCCAGGGTGAGCAGCGGTACCGCAGTAAAGAGCGGGAGCACCGCCACGCTGGCGACGCCACCGCGAGCCCCAGGCGAGCTTTCAAGCGAAGCGAGGGCCACCGAACGCCGCTGGCGGTGACGCTTTGGTCCCTTCCAGGCGAGGACCGCCAAGGCGATGGCCACCACGACCCCAGCCCAACCGGCAGACGCCAACGCGTTGAAGGAATCGCCGAAGAAGTCCAGCACCGACGGATGGGGTGCCCAGGGCGCGCCGGTGTGGTCCAGCTGGTACACGAACTGCGGCACCCAAGGCGCGAAGGCGGCGGCACACACGGCCGCGTAGCCAAGCACTGGACCTAGCCGAGACAACGCCCGGCGACGCCAACAACTGGCCGCGCCCACGGCTACGGTCGCGACGAACAGGTAGAGACCGTAGTACTGCAGGTACAAGATGGCGGTCATCAGCACGGTCGCCGCCGCCCAGTTGCCCCAGCCCCCGTCACGCAGTGCCAGGACGAAGTAGCCGACGGCAAGGATGGCGGCCAGTACGAGCCAGGAGTACATCCGCGTTTCGGTGCTGTAGTAGTCCAAGTAGGCGCAACTGGCGACCAGTGCGGCGGCTGCACGGCCGGCCCACCGACCAAAGAGCCGTACGCCGCACCACCACCCCGCAGGGACCGAGAGTGCCGCCGGGACGAGCGACAATGCGTGGGTGGCCACCGGGGACCGGCCGAACACCGCCAGCCAGAAGTGCAGGCCCAGGTAGTAAAGAGGCGGGGAGCCGTCGTTGACGAGGTAGTGGGGCAGCTGCGAGACGGGGTGAGAAGCGATCCCGATGGCTATGGCCTCGTCACCCCAGTAGCTGGTCGACATCGTGCGCCAGTGCAACCCGAGCGATGCCGCCACCAAAACAGCGACCAGCGCGGCGTCGAAGTGGCGCAGCCGGCCGACCGAGGCGGCGACCTCCCGTGCCGATGCGCCCAGTGCTCTCAGGCGCACTGAGCCCCCTCCGTGGCGCTCCCCGGGCGGGCTCGGCGCGGGCTCAGCCCCAGGGCTCGGGAGGGGTGGGAGCGGTGCCTCGACCACCACCACCTGGCCCAAGGCTTCGCCCAGGTGGGTCACACTGGCCACCACCCGCCAGGCCAACCTGCGGCTGGTCGCTTCATTGGCCGACACCCTCGCTGATGTCTTCGTCGGGCGGCCCGGCGCCGGCGGCGGCGATATTGGCCGCGACATCTCGGGCCGGGAGGGCTAGGAGCTGGGCCAAGTAGAAGATCCCGAGGCTGAACAGCGCCACGGCGAGCAGGTCCCACCAGAACGGCACGACGTGGCGAACGCTGCGCACATAGGCCGGCCCGATACCGTCCAGCACCAAGAGGCCGCCCAGCCAGGGCACGACCCAAGCCGAGGCGCGCAACTGCAACCGCGGCCGGCTGGCCTTCGTCGTGGTCACATGAGTGATGGCGAGCACCAGCATCCCGATGCCGGTACCGGCCTCTACCCGCCAGAGCGCCGGCCAACCCGTCCAGTAAATGATCAAGTTGGCCGCGACAAAGGCGAGGGGGGCGAAAACTTCAGGCAAGGCCAGTTGGAACGGGCGAGCCCTGTCGGGGTCTGACCGCCTCAGGGCGGCCAGTGAGACCGGCGCAAAGGCGTACATGAACGCTGTCGCCCCGGCTATCAGCTCGAGAAGGTCCTGCCAGCTGCGCAACGGCAGCAGCACCACAACGCCGAAGGCCGAAGCCAACAAGACGCTGAACCACGGGGCCCCGCGCCGGTCCACTCGCTCGAAGACCTTAGGCAATGTCGCCGCCTTGCCCATCGAATAGGTCACCCGTGAAGTGGCCGACAGGTACAGCATCCCCTGTCCAGCCGGCGAGACCACCGCGTCTGCGTAGATCAGCACGGCCACCCAGCCGAGGCCGAGAGCACCAGCAGTCACGGCATAAGGGCCGTAGGCGGCGAGGCCGACCACGCTGTGCCCGGCCGCGACCCCGGCGATGCCGCCCGGGCCGAGCACGCCGATGAACGCCGCTTGGAGGCACAAGTAGACGATGACGCCGACGACGAGCGATATCACTACGGCCCGAGGGATGTCGCCTTCGGGGTCGCGCGCTTCGCCCGCAAACTGGGTGGCCTGCTCGAACCCGAGCAGTGCGAAGACGGCGCCCCCGGGAACGGCCTGGAATATGCCTTGGAAGCCGAACGGGAAATCACTGCTCAGGGGCTGGAAGTTGGCCGTATGGAAAGAACTAGCCGCCAGGGCGCCGACCACGGTGAGGGGGACGAGGACCTTCCAGTAGGTGCACAGCTGGTTCAACCCGCTTGTCCACCGGGCGCCGGCCAGGTTGAGGAGCGTGAAAAAGACAACGAACAATATGGCAAAACCGGTCCCCTTACCCGTCAGCAGGTGGGTGGCGGGGTCCCAGATCCCCGGCCACTTGGGCGCCAGCAGCTGCAGTGCGACCTCGACCTCGATCGGCGCGATGGTGGCAGCCTGCAACCAGGAGACCCAGCCGGCGGCGAAACCGGCCACCGGGCCGAAACTGAGGAACGAGTAGCGGGCCGTGCCCCCCGACAGCGGGTAAGCCGCACCCAGTTCGGCGTACATGAGCGCGATCAGGACCAGCATGGCGCCGGCCAGCAACCACGACAGGAGCGCGGCTGGGCCGGCGCTCCCGGCTGCCATACCGGGGACCAGGAGCCACTTGGAGCCCAGCATCGAGCCGAGCGAGATCGCCAGCAGCCCGAACAGGCCGAGCTGGCGCTTGAGCTTGCCCGTGCCCGCCTTGCCGGCGCCGGGCTGGGGCGGCACAAGTGCCAGGGTACGGTCGGGGCTGGTGAGGCTCACGGTTGGCGTAACGGCGGCTGTAGCCATCCCTCTCCCTTCGCGCCCTTTGCCTCTGCAATCGCCTTCGCTGCCGGTGCCCGCCCGAGCGCCCGGGGCGCACGAGCCAACAATATGGCGCGCCGCGAGCCGATGCCGGGAGACTGCCCGCTCGCGGCCTGGCCGGTGGCCCTCGCCCGGGCCGGTTGGCGCACGCGCCGGTACCCACGTAGCTTCTCTGCTATGGACGCCAAGCTAGTTGTGTGCGACTTCGCCGAGGTGAGCGGAGGCAAGATGTTCATCTCCGGGGCCGGCCTGTTCATGGTCAACAGCGCCACGCCGAATTCTCCCTACAGGGTCAACATGACTTTGGCGATCCTCGGCCTCATCCGCCAAGAGGACACCGAGCGCACGCACAAGATGACCATCGAACTGGTCCAGGTGGGAGACAGCCGGGAAACCAGGGTGGCCTTGGCGGACGACCTGCCCCCGGGAAGTGACCCAGCCGATCGTGGGATGTTCATCGTGTACTTCCGGGCCCCGCACCAGCCCCAGATGCTGGCCAGCGACGAGTGGAGCATGCCCATGGCGATCCCGATGTTCGGCCTCGGCCTCCCGGTGCTTGGCCCTTACTACTTCAGTGTCCGGGTGGACGGCCGCGAGATGGACCGGTCGTCGTTCCGCCTCCTGCCGCCTGCGCCGCCCCAACAGGTACCGGCCGAGATCGACCAACTCCTGAGCGAGCAGGGCGCGGGCTCGCCGGCTCAAACCGGCGGTGCAGAACCACCGCTTTGAGCGCTCATGCGGAGGAACAAGTAACCGTCTTCCTCCAAGACGTGTGCCAGTTGTAGTTTCACCA
>DATJST010000060.1:0-15229 GCA_035503975.1 Acidimicrobiales bacterium
CTGGTCCTGTTTTCCCGAGGCCCTCGGCCAGTGCCGTTGGCGCGAGCGCGCCAGTGGTGGCCGGACTGGTCCCACGCCGTCACGTGGCGGGCGGGGCTGCTGCAGGGCGGCGGTTCGGTCCTCTACTTCGGAACCAACGCCTTCGTGCCCACAGATCTCCACGCCGTCGGCCATCCCGGGCTCGTCGGCCCGTGCCTGGCAGCGCTGAACACCGCGCAACTGGGCGCCTCGGTTGTCGTGGGCTTGATCGCCCGCCGGGGCGCCCGCCCGCATTGGCTGCTGAGCCTGTGCGCCTTGTCCGGGGTGGCCGGCCTGGCAGGCCTGGTCGCATCTCCCAGCACCGTGGGCGTCGCCGGGTGCGCGCTGGTGGGGCTGTCCTCGGCCATGGCCTTTGTGATCGCGCTGGCTCTGCCGGCCTTGCTCGCCGAGCCGCACGATGTGCACCGCATGGCGGCGGCGACGTCGACCATTGCCTACGTCGCCGCCTTTATCTTCCCTTTGTGCGGCGGCCTCCTATGGGACGCCACCGGTCACCCGGCGATTGCGTTCGTCCCGGCTGCGGTGGGGTCTGTGCTCCTCGGCTGCGTCCTGTGGTGGCCCGGGCCGAGCGCCCGTTCCCTGCGCCGGCTGCGCTTCAACTGAGCCAGGAGGGCGGCCCCTCCTTGGTCACGGCGAAGGCAGCAGCTCCCGGCCCACGTAATTGAGGAAGTAGTCATTTTTGCTCGTGAACGAGCTGCCCTTCAGGCTGAGCATAACCTCGCGAGGGACCCCGTCAGCTCCGACCTGCATCAGGCAACATTTGTCGGCCATCATGTACTTGGCCTTGTCCGTGAATTTCGCACTAGTGGCATCGAAAATGTAGCTGCCGTCATTGAGCTGCTTGTACCACGTAGCCGTAGCCGGGTGCTGGACGTCCAAGCTGCTGGCACCCAGCTTTTGTAGGATTTCCACGTAACGCTTGTCGCTGAGGGCGCTCCCGTCGGCGGCGGTGATCGAGACGAGGTCGACGTCGCCTGTCACCGACTTCCAGGTACCTGAGCAGATCTTGGTGGCGATAGACCACTCAGGGCAGACCAGAGGGATGCTGACGCCGTCGGGCCCGGCGGTCATCTTGAACCCGACCGTCTGGGGCGGTGTGCCGGCCGTGAGCTTGGGTTCGATCTGGTTCTCGCCCCAGTGCCAGTCCAGTGTGAGCTCGCCCTTGGCTGCGGCCTCCTGGAGCTCGGGGATGTAGCCATTGCCTTTGTCCACCCACTCGCCGTAGCGCTGCTGCCAGCGTGAGGTGACTTGCTCGAATTCGGGGCTGTCCTTGGTTATGCCACCGCTCAGCAACTTGTCCTGCAGTTCGCCGAGGGCGCAGGTCGCGTCGCAAGTCTCCGACAGGTAGATCGGTTCACGGAACATGACCTGGCCGATAGAGGAGACGTCTTGTCCGTCTACTGCGACCTCGGAGGGGAACCCGAGCCAGTCGAGGTCGATCTGTGACACCGTCTTCAGCTTGATGGCGGCTGGCTTTACCACCGAGAGGCCGCGCTCGATGAGGTCGATCGCTTCAAAAGCGCGTGAGCGCAAAGTGACCACGACCCGGTTGGCTCGGCAAAACTCAGCCAAGTCAGCCATCATGGTTGCATTGATGCCGAAGACCTTTGCAATATTGGTCAAGCTGAGCTCCGTGCCCGGGTAGCTCCTGGAGAGGGCGGTCTCAACTTCCCCGACCTCGTCAGCAGTTTCTCCGGAACCCAGTGCGGCCTCCACCACCGGGGCCTCGGCGGCGAAACGGGCCGTGTCCGCCGCTTCGACGCCCTTTATGAGGGCGGGGATGCGCGCGATGGTGACGTTCGACACCGCACCAGCCATTTCCAACGGGTTCAGGAAAAGGGTGGCGACGTTGCCTACTACCTCGGTAGTGTTCTCGGACCACTCGGTAACGGCGTTGTCCCAATCGCCGCTGTAGTAGTCCTCGGAGATCGCGTCGAAGTGCTTCTGGATGGCGCTCTCTACACCAGTGCGGATATCACCGATCTTTTTGAGCAGGAACGGCGCTTCCTTGTACATCACCAAAATGGCGTTGGTGGTGGAGTCGGTGAGCTGCGCCATTAGTGCAGGGTCGTCCTTGGCCTCTTGCCAGAGCTCGGTCTCCAAGGTGATGTAGTTGATGATCGCCGTCGGCACCTGGGTGACAGCGCTTCCCAGCAGCTTCATCACCTGCCACAACCCGCTGACGATGCCCCAGGTCACGTTCCACAGGCCCTTCACGATCCCCTTACTGATGTCCCACACGGCGTTGTACCAAGTGGGCGCGTCCCGGTCCGGGGCGCTGTCGTCGATGCTGACGGTCATCTTGTCCGTGGACCCCTGGGCGACCTCGATCAGCTTCGGGTCGAGGAGGCTCAGCGCGTAATCGTCGCCCCTGTGCAGGATGAAGGCCGTCGGGACGTCGAACTGCACGTATGCCCGGGTGCCGCCCGAAACCTTGTCGCCTCCGTCGTCGGTGCCGAGGGCCCGGCTGGCAGTGGTGCCGATGACCGAGTCGAAATCTTGTTCCTCGCCCGGGCCGAGAACGACTATCTCGGAGGGGTCGGCATCGTCAGCGCTGCTCGGCTGCAACGTTTCGCCGCTGGGCAACAACGCACCGCCGGTGGCGTTGCCCACGAGGTCGGGGTAGATCGGCGCCACGACGACCCACTCCGTCTTCGACACGTCCTTGAGGGTGACATCGACGGTAAATGTGCTCCCGGCCTTCACCAGGCCGCCCTTGCCCTTTTTGGCTCCCGACAGGTCGAGCTTGGCCTTGAAATAGAGGACGCCTTGCAGCTCGAAATCGACATGGTCGATATTGCCTTCAACGTCCAGCGCCCTTTTCTCGGGCGTTATGGTTTGTCCATCGGGGGGCTCGGGCTTTATCGTGCACGGGCCCCTCGTGACCAAGAACAGGTACTTGCCGTCCTTGTCGGTGCTTGTGGAGCCGCCGCTCGGGCAGTCCGCGTTTATGGTTACACCGGGCACGCCATCGCCGACCCCCGCCAGCGTGACCTTACCGCTCACCTCCCACCGGTATGTGACTGCGTAGCCGACGGCCTCGCCGGTATTGACCTTGCAGTACTCAGGCGCGGGCCCTCCTCCTGCGGCCACGAACCATGCGCCGTCGCCTTGAGGAACGTCGTAGTTGATGGGAGCGCCGGTGTTCTCGGGCGTGAGCTTGCTCGTGGACCATGCCTCTTCGCCGTACGGGCCGCCGCTAACGCTCGTGAACATCCACGGGTGGTCCGGGGGTGGGTTCTGGTTGGGCTCCAGCCAGCTCCATAGGGCTACGTACTCGTCCACCTCGGAGTTCAGTGGCTCGAGCATGAAAAGCTGCTGGCCGCACCCGCCCTTGTCGTGGACCGAACGCACATCGAAGTCGACAGGCCAGCTCACGCAGTGCGCGCCGCGCTCAATGATGAGCTGAGTTGGGCACCCAGTCGCGCCGTCAATCTCGACACCGTTCGCTCCGCGGATCTGAGCGATGCGGCCCGTGGCCGCGGCTGTGCCCTGGAGCAGCGGTTGGGTGGAGACGGCGAGGGTGGCCAGGCAGGTGACAAGCACGGCGAGCACCCTCCACCGCCGCCAGCCTCGCTGTTGCCCATAGGGCCGGTTGATAGTCCCGCCTCTTCGCGCCCTGCTGCTGTGCCCCACGTCGGCTCCTTTCTGCCTGATGACCTCCGCGCCGATTGTGCGGGGCGAGCGTCACACGAGCGTCACAGACTGCCGGGAGCACTCGCGAGGGCCGCTATATAGTTGTGGCGAGGCCCGATGTACAGCCTGCCGCCGTACCACGTCCCCCGGCGCCGGCTCACGGAGCGTTGCGCCGGCTACAAAGTCGTCGTTGTGGAGGCCGCCGGAGGCTACGGGAAGAGCGTCCTTGGTGCCGAACTGGTGGCCGATTGGTGTGCCGTGGGGATCGAAGTCCAACTTGACACCCCGGGTACCGACGCCAACTTGTTGGTCGGCCGGCTGCGGGCCGCGGTACAACGCGCTGGGTTCTCCGATGCCGCCGCGGCTGCGGTGGCGGCGGGGACGGACACGACCGGCGCAGTCGACGCGTTGCTCGCCGCCCTGGCCACTGAGCGTTGTGCCCTAGTTGTTGACGATGCCCAGCACGCGGCGCCGGACGCAGCCGCGCTGCTGGAAAGGATCGCCGCGCACGCCGCCGCCGACCAACGGCTCGTCGTGCTGGCCCGGAAACTCCCCCAAGGGGCGGAACGCCTGAAGAGGGCCGAGTACTTCCACTTGAGCGGCGGCGACCTGGCCCTGAACTGGCAGGAAGCTTCCGAGCTGGGCCGCTCCGGGTTCAGCCTCGAGCTTGCCCCCGAAGCAGCAAGGTCGTTGGTGGCGACGACCGGCGGTTGGACGGCGGCCACGGTACTGGCACTGGCGCGGGCGGCACGCACCGGCGAGCGCGCCGAGGCCATAGTCGCCTCGGCGCTGGAGGGGGGTGACCCCGCCGGAGCCGTGGCCACGATACTCGAAGAGGCCCTGGCGAGCCTCGGTCCGGGTTCGTGGCCGCAACTCGCTCAAGTCGCCCGCTTGCCGCTGCTCGACAGCCAGGTAGCGGACGTCGTCGCGGGCAAAGCTGGTTTCTTCGAAGCGGCCGTGCGCGCCGGCGTACCTTTCACGCCCGGGCGGCCCCCGTGGTGGGACCTGCCTGGCCCGGTCCGCGAGCACCTGAGCACACTGGCACCGGCCGACGTCGGCGCCATGCTCGCGGGGGCCGTGGACTACCGTCAGCGCGGCCAGCTCGGCGCCGCCGTGCACCTGCTCCTGTTGTCGGGCAAAGCTGAAGAGGCGGCATCTTTCCTCACCGGCACCGCCCTCGAGGACACCGAAGCAATGGACGGGCTCGAGCTGCAGTCGATTTTCGACCAGCTCGCTCCCGCCGTGGTGGACGCCAACCCGCGCGTGCTGATGGTCGTGGCCCGGGGGCACGGCGCCGAGTACCAGTACGCCCGGCGCGCCGCGGTGCTGGAACGGGCCCGGGAGCTGGCCGCCAGGGCCAACGACGCGGTGCTGATGAGGGCGGTTGAGGCCGAGGACGCCAACGACCTGTGCCGTCGCTTCGCGTTCGACGAGTGCATCACTTTGGGGCACCGGGTGCTGAAGGCGGCAGGCGGAGACGAGCGCTACACCAAGGCGCGCTGCTGCTACGCGCTGGCCCGGGCGGTTTGGTCGCGTGCGCGCGTGGCTGGGGCTCGGAGGCCCGGGACGGACATGGCCGAGACGGAGGAGTATTACCGGCGGGCTGTCGAGCATTACCGAGCCCTCGGGCTACGGTCGCCGCTCTCGCCGGTCCTCATCGAGAAGTCCCAACGGGTTGACTTTTACAACGGCCGGGCAGGAGCGGCGCTCGCCGGCTTGGACGAAGCTCTCGCCTTGGTGGCGGACCGGCCCCGGAGGGCAGCCTACGTGCTGTGTTTCAAGGCGTCAGTGGCCGCTGCGCTCGGGCTCGGCCAAGAGAGCGCGGCCAGCGTGCAGGAAGTGTTCCGCGTCGCCGAAAGGTTCGACGACGACGTGCTGAGGGCCTACGGCCATTGGCGAATGGCCGTCTTGGCCTCCTTCAACGGTGACGCCGACGCTACGCTACGCCACGTTCGCGCCGTCGAGCAGCACCGGACCGACAACTGGTGGTCGCAAGCGTCGGCCACCTTCCTCGCCGACGCGGCCGAATGCTTGAGCCGGGTGGGCCACACCGAACTGGCGTGGGAGTACTTGGCGCGGGCCAGGTCCGAACCAAAGGACGCCGGCCCTGAGGTGGCTCTTGCCGGGGCAGTGCTCGAGGCCCGGCACGGGGACCCGGTGATCGCCGAAGAGGTCTTAGTTGCCGCGGCCGAGCAGCCAATCGCCGCCCGGGAGCAGTGGAGGGTCACGTTGTTGCGCGCCTATGCCGCTTACCGGAGGGGAGCACCTGAGGTCGCTGGCGCGCTGGCCGCCCGTTCGCTCGAGGAGGTCGCTCGCATGGGGGAGCCGCAGCTGCCGATGATCTGCGAACGCTCAGTGTGCGAACAACTCATGGCGCTTGCCGTGGCGACCGGGCAACCCGCGGCTCTCGCCCTGCAAGCTGCCACCCTGCCGCTGTCGCTATGCGTGCTCGGTCGTTTCTCCTTAGCGGAGGCGGGTCGCTCCATCGCGCTCAACCCGAGCATGGAGGCACAACTGCTCAAGTACGTGGCGTTGAACGCCAGGGTGCATGCCGAACAGGTCATGGAGGTGCTCTGGCCCGAAGTCGGCCGGGACGCCGGTCGCAACCGGCTGCGCACGGTCCTCAACCGGCTGAAGGTGAGCGCGGGCAATGTGGTCGAAAGGAAAGGGGAAATGCTCGTGCTGAACGAGGCGGTGCGCGTTGACCTCAACGAGTTCCTGGCCGAAGCCAGGCGCGCGCAGGTCTTGGTCCACAATGACCTGGCCCTCGCCAGCGCCGTGGCCCGAGGGGCGATCGCCCGTTACCAGGGTGACGTCCTCCCCGAAGATATCTACGAGGACTGGGCGGAAAAGCCCCGCCAGAACGCGCGCCAGGTGATGCTCGACCTGTTGGACATGTGTGCCACGGAAGCATCCCGGCGGGGGGACCTCGACGCCCTGCGCCGGGTCGTGGAGAGGACTATAGAGTTCGCGCCCTACGACGACTTCAGGTACATGCGGGCGGCTTCGGCACTGCTCCAGCAGGGACGCCGAGGGGAAGCCCTCACCGTGGTGCGCAGGGCGCGCTCGGCGCTGGCGGAGCTGGGGCTCGAGCCGACCCCGCCGTTGCTCGACCTCGAGCGCTCGATCGTCGCCTGAACTGAGCACTGCCCCTTTTTGCACGCGGCAAGGCCCGCGAGCACCGCCGCCTCGGTCGGCACGCGGCAATGCCCCTCGCCCGGCGGAGACGAGGGGCACTGCGCAGGTCGGCTGTTTTTCTTTACCCGCTGCGGGAAGGGGATTTGGCCGGCGGGCGTACAGCCAGGGTTTCAGGCGTGCAGGTGGGGCAGCTTGGACTCACGGCTCAGACGTGCAGGTGGGGGAGCTTGGGCACACCGAGCGCAATCTTCTCGATGAGCTTGACGTCGGCCTTGGCGACGTTGAGGTCATGCTGGGCCTGGCTGAGCTGGAAATCCCAGGTTTTGATCTCGCTCGCATTGCCCGGGTAGCCCGAGGGGCTCAGGCCCAGCGCGTCGGCCGAAATGCCTGACGTCAGGGTCGTGGCTGCGCTCACCTGCGACGTCACGTCGGCCAGCACCTTGGTGGCCTGGGTGGACCCGAGCTCGCTCACCAGAGGCGTCAGTTCGCTGACGAGGCTGGTGTAACCGGCTTCGGTGACACTGTCGTTGTCGGCGTTGACGACGAGGTTGACCTGGTAACTGACCACCAGGTAGACACGCTCGTCGCCGATCATCGCCTGGCGGACGGTTTGGAGCTGTGCCTCGGTGGTCGCGGCGGCGGCGTTCGAGGCGTCAGTAGCCAGAGCGCTGGCTTCGTTGGTGAGAATTGTCACCAGTGCGGCACGGTCGGAGGAGGTGAGGTTGGCGGCATCGGCAACATCGACTCCCAGATAGGCGAGCTGGACTTGGCGGGCGAGGATGGCGTGCTCGAGTTGGACCTGATCCTGGCTGAAAGTGACGGGCGTCGCAATTGGGACCGAGCTCGGGGTGGACGGGGTCTGGGCTTGGGCCTGGGCCGACAATGCGAACATCGGCGAGATCGCTGCGGCCAGGAGGGCTAGTGTTGCTGTGGTTTTGCGGTAAATGTTCATGGAGATATTGGTCGCACCGATATGTGATGCATGTGTGGCCTTCGATTGAGGGCCCAATGACAATCTCGTGCGCCGGCGGCTCACCGGCCGCGCACATTTGTCATGGACCTGTGGCGCGATGGCTTGCGAGGCATTCTGGTGGCCTGCACTGGGCGTGCCGGGGGGTTGTGCCGGACCTGGCCGGGCCTGCCCTTGCGCTGGGCTTGGGCGGGGCTTTCGCCGGGCTTGGGCTGGTTTGAGCTGGCCGGAGCGGGGCGTGCGGCGCGGCGAAGGTGCACAACCTGTCAGCGAACATGCACAAGTTGTCAGGGCTCACCCTAGGAAGGGGGAGCGCGTGCGACTTTTCGCGCGCCGGAAAAGGCGAGCTGAGCAGTTGTGCATCATAGTGATGCGTAACTAACGAATGCCGGTATGCCTTACGAACGTGCTAATTGCCCCAATTGCCTGCCCTATCGGGCAGGGGTTCAGGAGCAAGCCTACGGTGCCCCGGGATAACGTGCTGTACGTGGGCCTGCCGGCCGCTGCCGACGCGACGTCGCGACGCAACGAGGTGCAAACGGCGCCTACTCATGTGAAGCCGGCTCGGTCGGAGGGCCCGGACGTCTTCCCGGCGGGTGGCAGCGACCGAAGGGGCCGCTATTCCTCCGGCGAGGTGCCCGCCATCCAGTTGCTCAGTTTGCAGGCAACGGTGGGCAACGCCGCCGTTGCCGGTTTGCTCCGACCTCACACCGGCACCGGGGCTGGCCTACAGGTTTGCGAGCCGCAGCCCCCGGGGGAGCCGCCTTCAACCCAACGTTCGGTGGTTGGTGACTTAGCCGGTGAGGTCGCTGGTGCCGTTGGCGGTTTATGGGACGACATCACGTCGCGGGCGACGTCTTTCGGAGTGGACCTGAGCGGCATAGACGTGTCCGCGCTCGGCGCCGACATGCTCAGCTGGTTGAAGTCCGCCGGGAGCAGCGTTTGGTCCTGTCTGAAGGCGCTCGGCAAAAAGGCGGTCGAAATCCTTGTCGCTGTCGGCACTGCCGCGTTCGAGAAGCTCTCCACTCTGGGCGTGATGGAGTGGACCTTCATAAGTAGCGTCCCGGTGAGGTTGGCGCGGCTTGTCATAGACAGCTGGGAAGCGATCGTTGGCGCGCTCAGCTGGCTCGGCTCGGGACTTGCGGGTGCGGCCGCGGAGGCATGGGATGCGCTCCTCGAGACGTTCAAGTGGTTGGCGCAGGGGCTCGAGGGCGCTCTCGGCTGGCTGGGTGGGGCGCTGGCCGGCGCTGCGGGGTGGGCCCTGGACTTCGTGACGAGCCCAAGTACCGACAAGCTCCTCGACGGCATGTTGGCGGCGCTGTCGTGGGTTTGGGATGGCATAGGCAGCTTCAAGCAGTGGTCCTGGCAGGGGCTGGCGGCCGCCGCGGAATGGGCCAAAAAAGGGACAGCAGACTTCGCTAAATGGCTCTGGGACGGGGTGATTGAGGGCGCTCCCTTGGCCGGAGAAATCATTTTGCACCTCATGGAACTGGTCGGCGTGGGGGAGGCCTTGGAGATCCTTTACGGTCTCTTCAACCACCTGCAGCCGCTGAGTGGGGCCGAGGTTGGCGCGTCGTCATCTGTCCACCCCCCGGGCCTCATCCCCTACGAGCTGGTGCGGGTCGACCAGGATTCGGTCCTGATCAAGATCGGCACAAAACTTGCCGCCATGGTCAAGAGCAAAGTCCTTCCCGGTGCCATCACGACCATGCACATAATCCACGCTCCTGGGAGCCTGCCCCTGGGCACTGCGGTCCACGAACTTACCCACGTGGCCCAGTACCAATTGGTTGGTGCCGTCTACATTCCCCAGGCACTGTGCGCGCAACAGTCGGCTGCCGGCTACAACTACGGCGACCTCACCGCGCTCAGGGCCACCGGCAAGCATTTCTCCGACCTCAACCGCGAGCAGCAGGCCGCTTTATGCGAGGACTATTACAACGTGACGAACCGGGCGAAGGCCCTCTACGGCGGGACGCTTGCGAGCCTCGGCCCTTTCATTGCAGACATGCGCGCCGGGGCCTTTTAGGCCCAAGGGGTGGCGCGCGTCGCTCGCTCCTGCCGGCACACGTTCCGTGCCGGGCCGTTGGCTCGCTCAGGCCCCTAACGTCGGCCTCACCGCGGGCGGCTCAGGTCAGGACGAGGAGAGCGGTGAACTGCTTGCCGCCCTTGACCGAGGCGACGACGGTGGCATAAATGGGCTTGGCCCTGGTGGCCCGGTCCAAGAGCGCCCATCCCGCAGATGTCGCGCCTACGCGCAGGACCTCCGCGCGGCCGGCAGCCAGTCTGTAGGATGCCGCGGCCGCCACGAGGTCCTTTGGTTGCACTTTGGTCTTGTCGGCCGCGCCCCTCCTGTAGGTCGTTAACAGGACGACCTTGACGGTGCCGGCGCAGGTCGCGCCTTGGCACCTGAGGCCGAGCGGCAGGTAATGCCATTTGCCGGTCAGCCGCAGCGACTTGGTGACCACCGCGATGTTGGGATGTGGCGGGGCCGCACCCTTTTTCTTAGCCGTGCTCTTGCCGGGCGGGGCGGTTGTCGCGGACCTACCCGTAGTGCGAGCCGCGGTGGTACTCGAGGTGACCCCCGTCGTGGTGGTCGTACCAGCGGTGGTGGTGCCCGTTGGAGCTGGCAGGGCCGGCGGGGGACCGCCTGAGGGCGGCATTGTGGCCGTCGTCGGCGAATTCGATCCGGCTGCGGTGGTGGAAGTGGTCGACGTCGAGGTGGAGGACGTCGAGGTGGAGGACGTCGAGGTGGACGACGTCGAAGTCGAGCTGGAGGTTGTCGTTGGCACGGTCGTCGTGGTCGTCCGCGGCACGGTCGTCGTGGTCGTTGGCACGGTCGTCGTGGTCGTCGGCGCCGTGGTCGTGGTCGTGCTCGTCGGCGCCGTGGTCGTGCTCGTGGCTACGGTCGTCGTGCTCGATGACAGGGTTGTGGACGTCGAGGTCAGGGTTGTCGAGGTGACCTGTGTCGTCGTCGTCTCCGCAGTCGTGGTAGTCGGCGGTGTCGTGTACGTGTACCGGTCCCCTGGTCCGGTCATCGAACCACCCTGGGACGTCGTAACAGTGACGTCGACGGTGCCGATCGCTCCGGGTGGCGATACCGCCGTTATCTCACCGTCGTCGACCACAGTGAAGCTGGCCGCCGGGGTGCCTCCGAAGCTCACGCCGGTGGCCCCGGACAGGCCATAACCGTTGATGGTCACGGTAGTGCCCCCGCTGGCCGGACCATTTTCCGGGCTGACGGCCGTCACCACGGGGTTCGTCACAGAAGGGATGAACGCGCCGATGCCATTGGGTGTGCCGACCCCGCTCGGCCCGTCGTACCCGTCCGCGGCGTCGCACGCCAGATCACCCGCGCTGGGCGAGCCGGACGCGGTGTAGTCGCAGTCGACGATCCCGTAGCCGAGGGTGTTGGGGTCACCGCAAGTACCCGGGCCATCCCCGTCGCACCAGCCGTCGCCTCCGCTCTCGACGTCGTACAAGCTGGCTGCACCCAGATGGCTGTAGAGCGTCTGCGCCGGGTAACTGGTCCCGTGCGCCCCTCCGGCGAGAGCGAACATGGCGGCGATGATCGGGGCCGACAGCGAGGTGCCGCCCAGGGTTTGCCATCCGGTGCAGGGAGAGGTGCAGCCGTAGGAGTCGTAGGTGTCGAACCCGGTCATGTCGTCGCCCACCACGGAGACATCCGCCACCAAGCGGTAGCTCTCGCAGCCGGTGGCGGCCCAGTCGGCCAGGCTCGTCTGCCACGTGGGCGCGGCGAACTCGTTGCTGCAACCGCCGCCCGTGGCGTTGAGCGCCGACCCGTAGGCTTCTTGATAGGCGTCCTCCGGGCCGTTGTCGTTCCAGACCGTCTCGTAGCTGCGGGCCCCGTCGCCGTTCAGGTAAAGCGAAGTCCCGCCGACGGCAACGACAGTGCCGAACGAGGCCGGCGCATCTGGTTCGTTGACGCCCTGCAGCGTGTCATAGGAGTAGTAGCCGTCGTCACCGGCAGCCGCCGTGACCACGATCCCTGGGTGATCGAAGTCCGCAACCGACGTTGTAGGGAACTCAGACTCGGCAATGCCCCACGAGTTAGACACTTCGGTTGCGCCCAAGGTCACTGCCGCGTCCTCGGCCTGAGCCAAGTCGGCCGGAGTGGGGCTGTCGGCTTCGACGAGCAGGATCTTGCACTGCTCGCATACTGAGTGGACGACCTCGACGTCGAGTGACTCCTCGGTCTCCCAGGACCCGGACGTGTCGGTCTTAGGCAGCGTCGAGCCTCCGTTCTGGTTGACCACGGCCAGGCAACCATCGGACGTGCTGCAGGGCAGCAGTGCGTACTGGGCGTCGAACTGCTGGAGGTCGCCATTGATGTCCGGGTCGTTGTACGCGTCGACCAGGGCTACCGTTTGGTTCTGCCCCGTCGCGGTCGGGCTGTAGCTGTACGCACTGGCCAGGTCGGCGGGGGACAGGCCGCCGTTGGCCCCCGTGTCCAAGGGCCCCGCGCCGGCCACGTAGGCTTCGGCGCCCTGGGTGCCCCTGCTGACCTCGATTCGCCGTACCGCCAGGCAGGCGGCCCGACCAGGGCCGGGGCTCGGGCACACCGGCTGGGAAAGGGCGTAACGGACGTCCCCGCTCACCTGGCCGGCCGTCGCCAGGCCCGTTTGGCTGACCTCGGCGCCGGGGGGGCGCGCCGAACCCGGCATCGGGGAGATAGCCGTAACGGCCAGGGACGCCGCGCCCAGAGCCACCAGGACTGGCAGCATTCTCCGTACCAAGCGGCCCTCCACCCTCGCACTACTGTCTGTCATCTGGCGTGAGCGGCGGGAACGGCCGGTTAGCCCACCTAACCGCGCCAAGCCGGTGACACCTTTGGTAAGAGTCTGCCAGATGGGACAAGTAGGCAGGCACTCGATGGAGAGGTCCGCCCGACGAAAATGGGGCCGAGGCTTCAAGCCGTCGGACGGCGCGCTGCTGCTCCGGTCGCAGAGGACCTGCCGAGGGTTGGAAAGCCTGGCGCGACGCTGACCGGAGCGGGCCGCGTCACGTACAGTCGCACCGTCGGCACGCACGGCGTCACCTGGAGCCGGTCCTCGGGCTTTCTGGTTGCGGTCCGAGGTTTTGGGTGTGCCGGTGTTGCATGGGCTAACGCCAGCGCGACCAGAACCCCCCGTGCACCCAGAACGTGTGCCGGCCTCCCGCGCACGGTAGCCGCTAGCCTGCATCGCGATGGCGAGCTTCCTGATCACAGGAGGAGCTGGTTTCATCGGGTCCCACCTGGCCGAGGCGCTCCTCGCCAGGGGCGACGAGGTGTCGGTGCTGGACTCACTGTCAACTGGGCGTGCGACCAACCTTGCCGCCATCGCGCGCCACCCGCGCTTTCGCTTCACCCAGGGTTCCGTGCTCGACGAACTGGCGGTTGACCATGCGGTCCGCAACTGCGATGTCGTCATCCACCTCGCCGCCGCGGTCGGGGTCAAGCTCATCGTCGAGCAGCCGCTCTACTCGCTCACGACGAACATCAAAGGGGCGATCAGCGTCCTCGAGGCGGCCCACCGCTACCGGCGCAAGGTGATGGTCGCCAGCAGTTCGGAAATATATGGAAAAAATGACGCTGAGCCGCTCAAGGAGACTTCTGACCGGGTACTCGGGTCGCCGGCGGTCGCCAGGTGGGCCTATTCCACTTCCAAAGCGGTAGACGAGATCCTGGCGTACGCTTACCACCGCGAACGTGGTCTACCGACCATAGTCGTACGCCTGTTCAACACGGTCGGCCCTCGCCAGAGCCCCGCCTACGGCATGGTCGTGCCCCGCCTCGTGCGCCAGGCGCTTGCCGGCGAGCCGCTCACGGTTTACGGGGACGGCAGCCAGACACGCTGCTTCTGCCACGTGGCCGATGTCGTGGGCGGCCTGGTTGGGTTGCTCGACGAACCGGCCGCCGTTGGGGATGTCTTCAACCTCGGCAGCTCGGAGGAAATCTCGATCGAGCACCTGGCGGAAACGGTGATCGCCAGGACAGAGAGCTCATCGCCCATCGTGCACGTCCCTTACGACGTGGCCTACGAAGCCGGGTTCGAAGACATGGCGCGGCGAGTCCCTGATGTGGGCAGGATCCAACGCCTCACCGGCTGGAAGGCCAAGCGCCGGCTGGTGGATGTCCTCGACGACGTGATCGCCGAAGCCCGGGCGGAAATGAGGGCGTACGTGCTGAGCGCCGAGGACTAGACAGGCCGGTCACGACCTAACGTCCCAGGCGGGCCCTGATGATCTTGCTATCGGTGGTTTTGCCGAACTACAACCACGCGCGCTACCTACCTGGCGCGCTTGACGCCTTGCTCGCCCAGTCTCGACAGGCCGACGAGGTAATCGTTGTGGATGACGGGTCCACGGACGACAGCTCGTCTGTCCTGGAGCGGTACGCCGGGCAGTACCCGGCTATCGAGGTGATCACGTTGGGCCGCAACGAGGGCGTTGTTGCGGCGCTGAACGCAGGGCTCGCCCGGGCCCGCGGGCAGTACGTGTACATGGCGGCCGCTGACGACCTGGTCATGCCCGGGTTCTTCGAGCTGGGCCTGGCTTTGCTCGAGCAGCACCCGCAGTTAGGCTTGTTCACCGGTACCACCGTGCTCCGAGACCGGGACAGCGGGCGGGAGAAGGGCAAGCGCCCGGCGGTGTGGCCCCGGTACTCGCCCGGCGTTGTGACGGGCGAGCGCACGGCGCGGTTGCTCCGCAGCTCGGATAACTGGGTACTCACGGGCGCGTCCTTGCTATCCAGGGCCGCGATCGCCGAGGCGGGCGGTCTGGTCCCGGATCTGGGCAGCTTCGCTGACGGCTTTCTCGTGCGCAAGATCGCGCTCACGCACGGCTTCTACTTCCACCCGAGACCGGTTGCGATCTGGAACGTGCACCGAGACAGCGTCTCGCGCCGCACCGCGACCGTCCCCGCCGAGGCGGCCCGAGCGCTCGAGCTGTACACACAAAGGATCAGCGACGACCCCGTCTTCCCGCCCGGCTACTCGGCGCGTTTTGACCGGCGCTGGCGCTTTGCTATTGCACGTATCGCCCTGGAGCTACCCGCCTGTGAGCGGACAGCAATGGTGACGATTGTGGCTCGCCAACCCGTAGACCGCCGCGTCCTGCTCCGGCTGGCGCCACGGCTGCCGTTGCCGCTGGCGACGGTGACGTCGCTCGCTTGGCTGTACCTCCGGCTGCGACCGACCACTCTGCGTGGGCTGTTGGCCAGCCGTGCCGCCGCTAGGATGTTCAAGGCATGACTTCCGCCGGGGGAAGGGATCTGGTGACTGGTGGAGCCGGGTTCATCGGCAGCCACTTAGTCGACCGGCTCTTAGCGGAGGGCCGTCAGGTCCGGGTGCTGGACAGCTTCGAAGTTGGTCGCCACGAGAACCTGTCTCACCACAGGCATGATCCCCACCTAGAGGTACTGGAGGGAGATGTAGCCGACCAGTC
>DATJST010000061.1:0-4227 GCA_035503975.1 Acidimicrobiales bacterium
CAGTTTTAGGTTCGGGCAGTACCGGTCAATTACGGTCACGAACGGGCAGCAGAAATCGTAGGTGAGGTGTGGCCCGCGGTGTTATTGACAGCGTTTGGTGCGCGGCGAGAAGGCTCGGGAAGCTTGTCGCTTATGGAGTGGGGTTCGGGTAGCCGTTGCAGGCCGTGGGCGGAACGATGGCACCGCTCCGGTGAAGGGCCTGTACGCGATGGGACCCTTGCCGGTGGAGGTCATTCGAGGGGGAGTGTCAGCGCGGGTACCTGCGCGAGTTCCGCACCTATGCCCTCGAGGTCGCCGAACAGGGTTGCCCACACTCGGGCCTGGCTACGGACGAACTCCTCTCGCTCGGCCATGCGGCGTTCGAACGCTGTGCGCTCGCGGTTCAGAGCTCTCATCTCCTTGTCGAGGCCCTCGACGGCGGTGACAACGTGGTCTCGGAAGCGAGCCGAGGTCATGTAGTCGTAAACGCTCCCGGCCAGCCCGCCTCTCAGCTCCGCGGCTGTCCTCACTCGGGCGGCTTCGATGAGTCCTGATCGAAGCAGCTCTGCGACCGAATCGGCCAGCCGTAGGGACACGACCCACACGCCGTCGCTACAGGCGACTTCCGCGTCGTCGGGAAGCGTAGAGGAGACGAGCACTGCCGCGTCGGCGCGTTCGTTGCGGGCGTTGTCCTTCAGAGTCGGTATCCAGCCGTTGCCGAAGGTCTTGGCCCGCTTGGATTCCCAGAGGATCGTCGCGACCGTTGTGCCGCTGCGCGACCGCACCTTCTGCACGATGTCGGCCCCGGACCGGCCCCGGGCGACACGACGGATGTCGTCGTCCGGGAACCGCGCCGACAGCCGCTCGTCGAGGGCCATCTCCTGCACAATCCCTTGCAGCTCCTGGGAGGGCTGGCTAAGCCGCTGCCGCAGCTGGTCCGCGTCCGCCTGTGCCCGTCGGATCTGCTCGTCCTTCTCGCGTAGCTTCAGGTCGTGCTCCTGCGCCAGGCGCTCTTCAGTTTCCTTCCGCAGTTCCGAGCGACGTTTGTCGACCTCTCGTTGCACGATCAGGTCGAGGTCCTCCTGCTTGCGGGCAAGTGCCTCTCGCTCCCTGCGTAGCTCGTGTTCCTGCCGTTTGAGTTCCTTGTTCTCGGCCGCGAGATCAGTGGTCGTGTCCCGCAACTGCTGCAGCTCGTCCTCGGCGCGGGCGCGGGCTGCCTGTTCGAGCTGGGGACGCAGCTCGACCGCGACCCGCTCGCGTAACCGGGCCGTCAACAAGTCCGTGACCGGGATCGTGGCCCCGCACTCGGGGCAGGCGACCTGCGTAGGCTCGACTGGCTCGAGTCGCACGGTCACGCCGCCCCACCGTCCTGGAGATGGGCGCGCCACGTGTTGGGGGAGCGGAACACGACGGTTATCACCGCGCCCGTCGAGCGGTTCACGACGACCCCGAGCCGTCCACGCTGACGTACTTGGCGATTAGGTGCGTAGTCGTCTTGGTCGTAGACCACCTCAGGCTCGTGGAGCGCCTTGTACACTTCCACCTCCGAGAACCCGCGCTCGGCCGCGCGGACCCGAAGATGCCGGGTGAAATGCCAGCGTGGTGGCGCCTCTGTTTGGTGCATGACAAGCTCCTTTCGTAGCAGCGGTGCAGCCGGCTGTAAGCGGCGCCGCTTCATAGGAGCCAGGTCTCGCCCGTAGACTGAGCGTTCGTGGGGTGCTGCTCTACGGAGCGGGACCTGGCGCGAGGGACCCGTGACAGCGGGTCCCTCGTTGCTGTTCGGGGTCAGGGCGGCTCGACTACCTCCTGTCCGTCGATGCTGTTGCCAGCCGCGTCGTCTTGCTTGAGCACGCCCTCGACGGCTCTCCTGGTGGTCGCCGGTCCGCCAGCGTCCATGGCGCCTGCGCCGAGCGCCGCCTCGTAACCCGCACGGAGGCCGTCGGCGTAGCCGCGCTCCCATGGCGGAGTGTGGCGGAAGCTGAATTTGTCGTAACCGAACGGGTCCAGCAGGCTGCCGAGGTCTTCGGCCACCTTCTGGAACCAGTCAGGCTCGCGCCCCTCGACTCTGTGGGTTGCGACGTCGTACGCGCCTGATTTCCACGGCTCGACCCACTTGTAGATGTCGAAGTCGTCGCGGGCGAAGCCCGCCAGTGCGTGCCAGTCAAGGTCGGGTAGCCGCTTGAGCGCCGCGCGGTAACCGTCCTGGTAGTCGCGCTTGGCCAGGTCAGCGAAATGGGCAACGCCCGCCACCAGCAGATCAGCGACGTCCTCCGGCGCCTGGGCGTAGGCGGGCTCGCCGGCACGGCCGATGTAGCGCTCCAAGGCAGTGCGGATGACCTGAGATGTCGGCGTGTCTGGCTGGAGCGCCTTCACACGTGCCTCCAGCTCGTCCGGCAGGTAGATGGATAGTCTGCCCATGACAACGAGGATAGCACAATTCAGAGATCTCAGGGTCGTGTAGGAGAGTAGGTAGGAGATTTCGGTGACCGGGGGCGCTCCCTGAGCGTGCCCGCGCCCAAGGTGCTCCGCGGGGCAGGGACATTGCTGCATGTAGACGGCAACATCGCCAGCTCGGCCCCTATAGGTAGGACGCCCGCGCGGCGTACCACGGAGCGAGGAGGAGACCGATGGCCGGTTCAGAAGCGATACCGCAGCTGTTGACCATGGACGAGCTTGCCGAGCGGCTGGGCGTGACCCACCGTCATGTGCGCCGGCTGGTGGCCGAGAGGAGGGTGCCCTTCTTGAGGGTGGGCAGGTTCATCCGGTTCGACCCTGCCCAGATCTCCGCTTGGCTCGACCAGGGCCGCACCGAGGCCCTGCGGCCGATGTTGTAGACCACGCCTTCACAGCCGACTACTACGCTCTGCCCAGGCGTTCGCGGCCCCGCCTCACCGGGCCTGCCTCTCTCCATAACTCCCACTGAGGAGGCAACTTTGACGACCAAACGCCACCAGTTCGGGCGGGTGCGCCGGCTCCCCTCTGGCCGCTACCAGGCCCGCTACCCAGACGGCTCGGGACTGGACCGGCCCGCGCCTCAGACCTTCCCGACCAAGGCCGACGCCTCGGCCTTCCTGGCCCGGGTGCAAGCCGAGATGCAAAAGGGCGAATGGCGCGACCCCGCGCTCGGCCAGGTCACCTTCCGGTCCTGGGCCGAGCAATGGCTCGCGGCCAACCCGGCCAAGCGGGCCACCACCCTCGCCCGTGACAGGGTCGTTCTCCAGACGCACTTCTTCCCGGCGCTCGGCGACCGCCAACTCAGCAGCATCACCCGCTCTCACGTGAAGGGGTGCGTCGATGCGATGCTCGCCAAGCTGGCGGCGACGACGGTCCGGACCAACCTGGGAGTGCTCAACGCAGTCCTCAACGCTGCGGTCGATGCCGACCTCATAACCCGCTCCCTCGCCCGTGGCATCCGCGTGGCGATCGGCCCAACCCGTGAGCGCCCAACGCTCACCCTCGACGAGCTGGACCGCTTGGCGGAAGCTGTGCCCGCTGAGCGCCGGGCGCTCATCCTGGTGGCCGGGGTGCTCGGCCTGCGCTGGTCCGAGTGCGCTGGGCTGCGAGTCGGCGACGTGGACTTCCTCCGGCGCACGCTCACAGTCCGCCAGACCATCGCCGAGGTCGAGGGACACCTCATCGTCGCCGATACCAAGAGCCGCTCATCGAGGCGCACGCTGAGCGTGCCATCGTTCCTTATCGACGAGCTGGCCGAGCACCTGGCTGCCCACCGGCCAGGGACGGGCCTCGACGACCTCGTCTTCACCAACCCCGAGGGCGGCCCCCTGCGGCGCTACTTCGCGGAGAGGGTGTTCAACCCAGCCGTCAAGCAGGCCGGCTTGGACGAGGCGCTCACTTTCCATGGGCTCCGTCACGTCGCTGCAAGCCTCATGGTGGAGCAAGGCGAGCACCCGCGGGTCATCCAGGGCCGCCTCGGGCACGCCACGGCCCGGCTGTCGATGGAGTTGTACGCACACGTCCCAGAAGCCGCGGACAGGGACGTAGCAACACATTTGGACGCGCGCTGGAAGGGGTTTACAACGGGCACCGATCGGGCACATAGCACGACACCCGCAAGACTGGGACCGCCGATGAACAACAGATCTGCTCAGATGGGGTGGAGGTGACCGGACTTGAACCGGCGACTTCTACGATGCGAACGTGAGCAGCTGCCTGACCGTGAAAAGCACAGACGTGTATTTCAGCAGCTCAACGGCCATTTCTGGGTGACCGACAGCGACCGTTCGAGAC
>DATJST010000062.1:0-3193 GCA_035503975.1 Acidimicrobiales bacterium
ACCCAGAGGGGGCCCGCCCCCTGACTGGCCGCCTGGCCCGGCTCCTCGCTCGACGCGCCTGCGGGCGGGCTTGCCGAGGACAAACCCGCGGTGACAATTGCCGCTACCAGGGCGGCGCGAGGAGCTCTTCCGAACAGCCGCCGTCGGGCCCAGCCCCACGCGTTGCCGTACCTGCCTGCCAGCCTTTGTCCGCTCATGTCCGACATTCTTCCTTCGGTGTTAGCTGCCCGGGCCCGTTTCACGTAGGCGCTTGTCGACCGGGGCGCTCACGCCTGCATAGGTGCCGGTCCACGCTAAAAGCTAGGGACCAATTGCTTGAGCCGATGTGCCTGATCGCGCGAGCATCCCGGACATGCCAGTCGAGCGCGGAGCCAGGCCGAACTCGTCTTGTTGCGCGCTCGGGCGCTTCGTGGTCCAGCTCCGTGTCGCGCCCATGCCTCGCTCCACCGCTCGCCCATACAGAACGTTGACGAGCGTAGCTCCTCACCCCATTGCAAGCGGCGCTCGGCGAGCTCGTCACCCGGCGGATCGATGGCTACTGCATTCGCCGGCTCATCCACGCTTCCCTCGTCGATGCACCGATGCTCGTGCTCGAGGAAGGGGAGATGGTCACGGCAGTTAATGACGCTCAAACCGGTCTCTCGCAAAGTTGGCTCACGCCCGGCGCAGCAGCCGTTGCTGTCACTGCTGGTTCAGATGGCGCTCATCACGTTTAGCACCAGGCCGTTCGGGTCCACCACGAGAAAGTGCCGCTGCCCGTAATCCTCGTCTCGTATATCGAGGAGGATCCTGGCGCCGCGCCGCTGGGCGCGGGCATAGGCCTCGTCGACGTCATCGACCTGGACCGTGAGGACCAGGGAGTACCCTCCTGGCGGAGCCGGCCGGCCGCCGAAGAACTCGTGGCCGGGTTGTAGGAACCCGACGTTCAAAGAGCGGTCCTCAGGTGCCATGAGCTGGAGGTACCAGCTGCCGAGCTCGACGCTGACCACCATGTCGAACAGGCCCATGTAAAAGTCGCGGCTTGCTTCGAAGCGCTCAGATGACATATTCGGCACGACCCGCAGGACTTTCATGCCGCCTGCCTTCCGGTGGCGTTACCGCTGGAGCGGTGGGCGGCCTCCCATTGGGCCGGGCTCATGTACCCGAGGGAACTGTGGAGCCTGCGGGGGGTCGACCAGCCCTCAATATAGGAAAAGACAGCCCTGTGTGGCTCGGTAATGCGCCAGGGCCTGGTCGTGACGAGCTCTCTTTTGACGGTGGCAAAAAAGTAACTAACAGGTGGGCGAAGCCGGGCCAGGTCCAGATGAAAGTGATGTCGCCGACATAGCGGGTGTCGAGTTCGGCTGACGGGCCGAAATGGCGTTTGATTAGGACATCGTCGACCACCTCGCCTGGATACCCAGAGCGGCACCGGGCGTAGTCTGAAGGCGCGGCATCAAAGGACTCCTTGCGACGGAACGGCTGTGACCGGGACATCAGGCCAGGTTGCCAGATGTGCGATGGTCCGGTCTGACATTGGTTAGCCCGACGGGCGAGCAAATAGACGGCTCGGGCTCGCTCGCACTGGACGGTTTCACCATACGAACACGGTTACGCACGACCAAATTATCCTTGAGTTTCGTCACATTGTGTAGCCCCCGGGCTAAAACCGCTGCGCATAGGCCAGGAGTCCAGGGTCGCCTATTACGTCGGCCAGGCTCGACGATGATTGTCGAGAAAGGGCCGGGGGAAAGCCATCGGGGTGCAAGACTTCGTGCGATGAAGGACACGGCTCACTCCCCGCCGGCGCCCCCTACGGGAGGTCCGCCATCTTTGGCTGGCCGGGGTGCTCCGCGCTGTTGCCGGTGCCGCCTCCCCGAGGCGTCAATAGTGAGCCCGGGCAACAGAATCTGTGAGTGCACTTCTCCCTTTCCCTTCCCATTCCCCGTGTACCTGACGTCTGACTCGCGGTCGAGGCTTTGGGTATTTGGTCTCGCGCGCGGTGTGACGTTCATGTGACGGCCGTACGTGAGGCTCTCCATTGAGCGCGAAACTTCAGCACGAAGGAAAGGGGTTCGCACATGAGACGCTTAGGGGTCGTGTGGGTCGTCGGTGTGATGCTCGCAGCAGCAGGGTCAGTAGCGGTCACCAGTGCTCAAGGTGCCTTCGCGGCGGCGCACCCGTCGTGCTCCGACTCCTGGAAGGCGCGCGGCGGAGGCCAGTGGTCGACGGGCGCCGACTGGTCGAGGGGCTCCGCTCCGACAGCTACTGATGCCGCCTGCATCACGGTGCCTCTATTGGCCCCGGTTGTACTGAACGGCAGGGCTGAGGCCGCCAGCCTCACGCTTGGCGGGACAACCGGGCCCGACGAACTCGTCTTGAGCGGGGGGACCCTGTCGCTCGCGGCCACGTCGACCATCACCAGGACAGGCGAGCTGGCAAGCGCGGGGTACTCGAGCATCGTCAGCGTGGCAGCCGGGGCGGCGCTCACCAACGACGGGACCGTGACGGCGGTCAGCACCCTCCAATTTTCAGGGGCCGTCACGAACGCGACTGACGGCACGATCGCAGCGGAGGGCGCTTCCCTGTCTCTTGTTGGCAACGCCAGGCTTACCAACGACGGGGCGATGGACGTGGGGCCCGTCAGCTCGTCTTTCAGCGCCGGCAGCGCCGCCACCGTCTACAACCGAGCAGGCACCATCTCCAACGGGGGCACGTTCACGGTGCCCATTGGCGCAACCTTCGTCGAGGGCGCCGGTACGACGAGCGGCAGCCCTGTCCAGGTCGGAGGAGTATTGCGCCTGGCGGGCAGCGGGCCATCGGATTTCGAGTTGCTCGGCAGCGATTCCAAGGGGGCCGAGCTGGTTGGGGACATTGCCCGTGGGCAGACCGTCTGGGTGTACGGGACGAGCCTCGCCCCCACGAGGGCCCCTAGTAGCTTCACCAACTACGGCACCTTTATTGGCAGCGGCTACCTCGAGTTGCCCCCCGGCGCCACCTTGACCAACGAGGGCACCCTCGACGTCGGCCATGGCAGCGGCGGCTCTCTCGGGCTCACCCTTGAAGGGAACCTCGCCAACGCCCCGGGCGGAGTGATCGGCCAAAACTTTGGCGGGATCTCGATGGCCGCCAACGGTACGAGCTTTGTGAACCAAGGGACCCTCGAGATGCTGTTCCCCGAAGGCTACGGCCTTGGTGGAGTGCCCGAAAGCAA
>DATJST010000063.1:0-7493 GCA_035503975.1 Acidimicrobiales bacterium
CATGTTCGTCTGCAACGCCGAGGGCGATGACATTAGCGCGTCAGCGCCGGAATTGGTCGATGCCCTCACGGTCGACAAGGAGTACGTTCGGTTCACCGCGGCTGAAGGGGCCGGCGATCATTGCGAGGCTGGTGCCCGCACCCTTTACCACGCACGGTCGTTCGGTTGGCTCGACCAAGTTTTCCGCTCCGTCGCCTGAACCGCGCGACGGCTCGGGAGACCTGAGCAGTGTGCAGCCGAAATTGTTTTAGTCACCAAGCGAGCTTGGAGGGACTTATGTCGCGCAAAGCGCGGCAAGGTCGACAAGGACCAGGACGGTGGGGGAGGGGCGGTGGTTCGCGAACTGTCCGGTCAGGTCCGCTGGCCGTTGCCGTGACGGGTGCCAGGAGACGTTTTGTGAGACCGCCTCATCGAGCGGGGTCGCTGAGAGCCCAACCTAGTGTGTGCTTTGTGCTGTCGACGACGAAGGGTTGTGTCAACTCGTAACGCATTTCGTCGCGCTCGCCGAGATCCTCAACCTGAATGGGTATCGCCGCTCAACTCGACGACTAACCCATCCTGAGGACGCCTTTGCCGACCACCTCCCCGGCTTCGAGCGCGCGATGTGCCGCCGCCGCCTGCTCGAGCGGGAAGGTCGCGCCAACCACGATGCGAAGATCGGAGGCATCGAAGAGCGGTGCCGCCCGATGAAGAATTGCCTTTTGGCGCTCCCGCTGTTCGGGCCAGCCGAAGACGGAAGGCGCCGGCATCCATGTGAAGGAGACGCGCAGGTTCCTGTCGTGCATCGCTTTGATCGCCTCTTCTTCCCAGGGGCTCTCTACGTTCGAAACAAGGTCACCGTACGGTCGTACCAGTGGGAAGCAGGCAGTGAACGTCTTGCCACCGACCGTGTCATGGACGACATCGGCCCCGTCCATTCCCGTCCACGAACGCAAGCGTTCGCCAACGTCTTCGTTCCGGTAGTCGATGCAGAGATCGGCACCGAGCGACGATGCCAGCTCAGTCTTTTGACCCGAGGTGACCGTCGTGGCGACGCGCGCGCCGGCCAGCCGGGCGATCTGCAGAGCCACGTGCCCGACACCGCCGGCACCGGCCTGCACCAACACGAAGTCGTCTCGTTTCACGCGGGCCCGCTCTCGCTGAGCTTCCCAGGCGGTGATAGTGACGAGAGGAGCCGCTGCGGCCTCGGCAAACGAGAGGTGCTCGGGCTTGTGGGCGAGATAGCGCTCGTCCACGACCTTGGCCTCCTGGTATGTTCCGGGTGTCGGTCCAAAGCCCCCGTCACAGAAGTAGACCTCGTCCCCGGGTTTGACTCGGCTCACTGAGGGGCCGATGGATTCCACGATCCCTGCCCCGTCCCAACCAAGGACCGCGGGCAATGTGCCTCCGATCGTCCCGTGGGCTCGCAGCTTGTAATCGACTGGGTTGATACCGGCAGCCCGAAGCCGCACCAGCACATCGTGTTCGGACGTTATCTCGGGCTCAAGTAGTTCCACGACCTTCAGAACATCCGGTCCACCTACAGCTGTCATCACCACGGCCCGCATGTCTCAGAGCCGTTCTTTCCCTAGCTCCGGTGCTATTTCCCATAATTCGTTGAAGGCAATGCTGTCGTAGAACGCGACCCCGTCAACGATCAACCCCTGGTCCAGGGTGAGGGCCCAGGCGTAGGTGTTCTCGTAGGTCGTGCCCGAGATGGTGGTACCTGCGCCGTCCCATAGGACGATCACCGTTGGCCCGTCGGCGTAGGTACCCCGGATCTTGACGGGCCGGAACGGTTCCGACGCGCTGAAGCGCTGGCCAAATGGCTCGAGCACGTTTGCGATGAACTCTTTGGCGCTCCCATACCTAGCAGATACCGCGGACCGCCCGACGATCTCCCACGTCATGTGGGGGGCGAAGAGCCGGCTTATGTAGCTGGCCCCGTTCATCCACTCATTGAAGGCCTCTTCAACGATCACCAACGCGCTATTGGCTATCCGGTGGTCCGTCTCCGGTTTCGCCATGGCCTAGATGGTGCCTTGACGCGAGACGAGGCGGACAGACCGAGTTCGCGGCGGTTTGGCCTGTTCGTACCCGGCGTCGGCTGGCAGGTCGGGCTCCACTTCCTGCTGTACTCCCCGCCGAAGACCAACGAGCGCGACCAGGGTCGCGGCGGCCATCACTCCGGCCATGACCAGGAGCACGGAGCGGGTGGCGTAGGCGAAGTCCAGTCGGATGAAGTGGGGGACCGTCCCGTCAACGCCAGCGGCCTGGGACTCTGCGATACGACGTGCCTCGCTGGTGGCCTGAGCGATTTGCAACCCTTTGGCCACGAGGGAGCTTGTCACCCGGGAGCGCAAGTCACTGACCAGGATCGTGCCCAAAATGGCCAGACCGAGGCTGGCAGAGTAGTTCCTGACTGTCTGGGTGATGCCGGTGGCCTCGCCATAGGACAACCGGGATGCCCGGTTGGCGGCGTCTGTGCTGGCGGGCGTGAGCATCAGGCCCATGCCGGCGCCGGTGAGCACAATGGGCCAGATCTGTGAGCTCAGGCTCAACTCGGTAACCCGGCCGGCCCACAGGTAAAAGCCGACGGCGGCAAGGGCGCACCCGAATACCACGGGTCGTTTGGCGCCGATGCGGTCCAACATTCGCCCACCGATCTGGGAGGCGCCTGCGAAACCGAGGAAGAAGTACAAAATGTAGAGGCCGGTTTGCGACGCCGACTTGTCCAGCGCGATCTCGGCGTACTCGCTGGCGAAGAAAAAGAGCGGCACGAAGGCCAACATGGCGATCCCAAGAACAAGGTTCTCCATGCGGAACGCAGGGATCCGGAAGATCCGAACCTCCATGAGCGGCACCGGTTTGCGGAGCTCGACGAAGTAAAACGCTATCAGCAGAACGACCCCGGCCGCGATGCAGCCCACGGTAGCCGGGTCCCTCCAGCCCCAAATGGATGATTGTTGGAACCCCAGCACGCTGAGCCCGACGCCGCAGACGATAAGAGTGAGCCCCCGATAGTCCATCCGTGCCGATCGGTAGGTCGTCGTCGGCCTCGAGATAATGATGAGGGCCAGAGCGACTATGGCGACCGGGATGTTCACCCAGAAGATCGCCCGCCAGGTCCACTGGGTGAGAATCCCACCAAGTATGGGGCCGATTGCGGTGAGCGCGCCGGCGATACCGAAGAACAAGGCCAGTGCCCGTCCCCGTTTGCGCAGTTCGAAGGTCTGTAACACGATGCCGAGTGCGGCCGGGAACATCATCGCTCCCCCCACACCCTGGATGAGCCGGAAGGTCACGATCCACGCCTCGGCTGCTCCTCCGGCCGGGGTCAGGCCGCACATTGCGGAGGACACGGCGAACACGAGGACGCCAAGCACCACCATGTTCTTGTGACCCATCGTGTCGGCCAAGCGGCCTCCGAAGGCGAAGAGGGAGGCGAGGGAAAGCAGGTAGGCGTTGATCGCCCACTGCATGCCGGTGTTAGTAAGCCCGAGCTCTCGTTGGATGTGGGGCGCTGCAATGGCGACGATCGTCTGGTCGATGAACGTCATCGAGACGGCGAAGATCATCGCCATCAGGACGAGGTTCCGGGACCGGCTGACGTTTACGTTGGTCCCTACAAAAGACGCACGCACCTCGTTGCGGGACTTGGTCATGCCATCCGGGGCGTCGTACACTTTCGCGTTACGCACGTGGTTCTTCCTCTCGTGATTGGGTTGGTTCGGTGGCTCCGGTTGGTGCCAGTGGTCGGCTCGCGGAGGCGGGCCGAAATTGTTTGATGTCAGTGGGTTTATCAGTCGCCAGCGGAACCGGGACGAATAGGCGGCCTCCTCGCAAGAGGTGTAGCGTACGCGCACTGATTATGCCAACCAGTGCTGTGATGGCAATCACAATGCAGCCGGCGTAAACGGGGGATCCTGCCGGTTTCTTTACAGAGATCCACAGCAGCCCATCAGTGGCCGCGGCGGCGTAGGAGAATGTAAAGGCCCAGAACCCGGGACTGAACGAGAGCTTGAAATACAGCGGGAGAAAGCGGAGCTGAACCACGGCCATGAGGACCGCATAGCCCCCGAGGGCGCACGCAAGAGGGCTGGCCACGCGCCCGTTGAGCGCGAACAGAGCAATGCCGGCCACTGCGGGCGGAGCGAGCTCGATGGCCAGTGTCGGTACAAGGGGAGCGGGCAAGCCCGGGTGGAAGAACAGGCGGTTCAAAAGTATGGAGCCGAGGAGAACCCAGCAAAGGATGCCGATCCCGAACGAGGCTTCACCGACTGCGTGCAGGTGTACTTGGGCCGCGCAGAAGGCGCCGACCAGACCACCCGCTACCGTCGGGAGGAAGTACCCCGGATGAAGCTTCCCCTGGTCCAGATCGCTCACGACCCACTGGCCGGTCAGCCAACCCCCGACCAAGATGGTGATGGCCAGGAAGACGACGACGAGCACGCGGCCTGCTGCGAACGCATACGCACTGAGCGCCGACCCCAACAACATGCCCGTGATGGCGGCGACGGGTACGAAAGGTGCGAGCACCGGGTCACGGAGATCGGCGATCACGCTGCGCGGGCCTCGGGCCGCGTAGGCCATCACGAGCACTAGCCAAACTGACGCCGCCAGGATGTCGACCGCATCAGGGACCACCGCTGACGCACCCAGAGTCCGGCTGGCTGCATGCCAGGCTTCCGACAAGCCGACGAGACCGAACGGGATGCCGAAGAAGTTCGGCGGCACGCCGGGCCAAGACGCGCCGTCGCGTAGTAGCTGCAGGTCGGTCGCCCGCGCGACGACCGCGGAGCCACTCCCTGGTGAACTATCCACGATGTGCCGCTCCAGTCACACCTTGCCAAGGACAGTGCTGGCGACCCACCGCCGAGACCGACGGTTGCTTGATCCCTTCATCCACAACGTGTCCGGTAACCGCGAGCTGGGTGCCGCACCGGCCAGGATGACGTCGTTGCTGCCGAGGGGTGACGTCTGACAAGTTGCTTGCCATCTGCGATTCCTTCGTTTGTCGGGCTGTCGCTCCCATTAGTGGCCTCTTAGCAGTCGCGAGGGCTCCGATGTGGGCCCATGGAGTTACACCGTACGTGACACTGTAACTTCCATCGTACGTTATACTGTTACGCATGAGGCGTCAAGACCTTTCCGAAAACTCCCTAACGCTCGAGGCGATCGCCATCGCGTCGCTAGCGATCCTCGATGCCGAGGGCCCGGACGCCCTGTCGTTCCGCCGGGTCGGTGCTGCCCTCGGCACCTCGCACACCACCGTCTACCGCCACTGCGGCAGCCTCGACGGGCTGCTCGACATCTGCGTCGACCACCTGGCGACCGAACTTCCCCAACTCGACCCAGACCTACCCTGGGCGACGTCGACCGAGGCCCGGTTCGTGGCCCTCTATGACCTCCTCAACGCCCACCCGGCCCTAGTCGCCCTGCGCCGCGAACGCCCGTGGCTAGGACCGCGGGTCCTCGAACGACTCGTCGAGCCGGCTCTGCAAGCGAACCGGAAGGCCGGCCTGACACCTGAGCAGTCGATCCGCGCTTACCGTCAGATGTACCTGTTCACCCTTGGCTGCAGCGTCTTCGTCGACCACACCGATACCGCTCGAGCCGCCCGACTGGTCCGTACCGCCCTCGCCGGGCTCGACCGCGAAGACTACCCAGCCCTGACCAGCGACGTCGAAGTCATCGTCGCAGGCGCCAGCGACCACGCGGTGTTCTACCAAGGGCTCCGCCACCTCATCGACGCAACCATGGCAGAGCTTCCCGCACCGGCATAACAGCACATAGCCTTCAATCGTGCCTGGTCCCGCAAGCGCGATTCGCTACGAGTTCACGCTGGTCGACCCGGCCGGTCTTGTCGCCCAGCAGTTACTGCGCGAATACTTCGGCGAGGTCCTGAACCGCCTCTACCGTCGGCCCGCAACCGACGACGAGATCACCGCCGCACTAACCGACGACCCGAACTACGGCATGACGCCACCCGACGGCATCTTCATCGTCGCGTCCGCCGCCGGCGTCGCGCACGGCTGCGCCGGCCTGCGACTAGTCGACAATCAGACGGGCGAGGTAAAGCGCGTCTACGTGCGACCCACGGCACGACGCAACAAACTCGGCACCCTGCTCATGGCCGAAATTGAAACGTACGCCCAAACACGAGGCCTCAGTTCGCTCCGCTTGGACAGCCGGCACGACCTTCACGAGGCTCGTGCCATGTACACCCAGCTTGGTTACCGAGACACCCCGCGTTTCAACGGCTCCACTCTGGCCGAGATATGGCTCGAGAAGAAACTCGAGCCGAAACCCGCGTCAACGATCGACGGTCCCCGCCGCCTCCCATCCAATACCGACGCATGATCGAAATACCATCCGCTCGGGCCCACCGACGTAGTTGTCGTCGACGCGCAGGTGCGAGCCAGCGCCATGGCGGGACAAACATAGGCGGTCCCCCAACACGACGGCAGGGTGCTCGTGCTCACCCCCAAGCGGAATTGAGAAGACGTACGGGGGGCGACGGAAAAGCCAAGGTTTCTCTATGGAATCGGACAGTTCAATACCAATCGGTCGTCGGCGAAGTCGAAAGAAGGGTTGGCGGCGGGCCGGAAATCGTTCCAAGGGCCCAAGGCCGCCCTCCGACTGCCGGGGCGAAAAACGATCGACGAGCTAGCGCTCCCGCCCTTGCGTATCTCGCATTGGCACCGCGGCCTTGCGCAGGGCGGAGTGGACCGTGCTGGCGTGGACGCCGAAATGTACAGCCACCATCGCAAGGGACAGCCCGGAGGCGTAGAGGCGCTTTGCCTCCCGGACGTCGTCCGGCTGTAGTTTCCTCCACCGCCTGGTGACGCCGGCTCTGTCAAGGTGGCAGCTGACGGTGCTCCTGCTGATCTGGAACTCCAATGCGAGTTCGTCGACGCAACGGCCGTTGATATAGCCCCGGACCAGCTCAGCTACCTTGTCGGCGTCCAGTCGCCGGAAGACCCGCTTCGGGGTTCTAAGAACGCCACCTTGAGACCGCGTCGGGGCGATCTCGAGGATCCCCCGGAGACGTTCTCCCTGGTCAGAGTGGTTCAAGTAACGTCCCATTACCTCCACCAGCCCGGCAAGCATCAGACCAGTTCAAGGGCGCTGTTACCCGGAGCTTGAGAGCCTCATTCAGGACCGGTGGCGACCCCTCGTGCCCGCTGAGGATGGCACGAAGATGGCACGCCGCGAACCAAGGAATCTCATCGATGCCACACGCCGAGGTTGAAGGCTCTGCTCTCGTCGAGGCGCCCGACGGGGACACCTGTCGCCCGCCAGCGACATGGGGCCCTCTCTGACGTAGTTCCGCCAACGACATAGGGCCCACCCCTCCGCCAGTTATGGGGCCCCCGCCCGCCAGTTATGGGGCCCACCCTGGGTCCACCAGTGACGGCGCTGCTGCCGGTGAAGTTGCCACCAGGCCGACAGCGGCCCTCATGGAGGTGGCAATGGCATTCAGGGAGGTCCGTGTGTACGAGATCAAAGAA
>DATJST010000064.1:0-9325 GCA_035503975.1 Acidimicrobiales bacterium
GGTACGGCTGGCGATGGGCGCCGCTGAGCAAGGGCTGAGGGCCATCGCCGAACAAGGGACACAAAAGGGGTTACTAGGACAAATGCAGCCTCGGTCGGAGCTTTACGAGCTCCTCGGTTATGACGAGTACACCCGGCTCGACAGCGAGCTCGGAGCCCTCCGGGGCACCGACACCGCCCAGCCATGAGCGACAGCACACCCCAAGTGGCCCGCGGGCTCGCCGGCGTCGTCGCCGACACCAGCTCGGTCTCGGTTGTCGACGAGGAATCGGGTTCGCTGCTCTACCGGGGTTACCCCGTGCCCGAGCTGGCGGCCAGGTGCTCGTTCGAGGAAGTTGCGTACCTCATCTGGCACGGGGAGCTCCCGAAGGGTTCCCAGCTGGCCGACCTGGTCGCGAGCGAACGTGAGCGCCGCGCCGTGCCGGCACGGCTCATGGAGGCGCTTGCCGGCCTCCCCCTGTCCTGCCACCCGATGGACGTGCTGCGTACTGCGGTCAGCTATTGGGGAGCTGAGGGCTCCCCGCTGCCGGGCGCCGAGGGCGACGCCAGTTCGGACCTGGACCAGTCGGTGGACCTGTGGGCCAAGCTGCCGACGATCGTGGCCGCCGAACAACGGCGCCGCCGCGGGCTGGGCCCCATCGCGCCGGACCCCGACTTGGCCTTCGCGGCCAACTTCTTTCACATGTGCAATGGCACCGTGCCCGACAGTGACCTGGTACGTGCCCTGGAAATCTCGCTCATCCTTTACGCCGAGCACGGCTTCAACGCATCTACGTTCACGGCCCGAGTGATCACCTCGACCGGGTCCGACCTGGCGTCGTCGGTCACGGGCGCGATCGGCGCGCTCAAAGGGCCGCTCCACGGCGGGGCCAACGAAGCCGTCATGGAGATTTTCGGCGAGCTCAAGCACCCCGACGAGGTGGAAGGCTGGCTGGCTGGGACGCTCGCCGCGCGCCGCAAGGTCATGGGTTTCGGCCACCGCCTGTACAAGCACGGGGACAGCCGGGTACCCACCATGCGCATGGTGCTGCACCAGCTGGCCGCACGCAGTGACGACGGTGGCGCGTTGCTCGCCGTTTCGGACCGTCTCGAACAACTCATGCTCGAGCAAAAAGGCCTCTACCCCAACCTCGATTACCCGTCAGGGCCGGCCTACTACCTGATGGGTTTCGATACCCCCACGTTCACCCCCATCTTCGTCATGAGCCGCATAACTGGGTGGACGGCGCACATCATGGAGCAAAAGGCCAACAACGCGTTGATCCGGCCATTGTCGGCATATGTGGGCAGCCCGCGGCGGGAGCTGCCCGAGGCGCGGTAGGCCACCATCTCGAGCTCGGAACCACCGGCACCGGGCCTGCCCGTGCCGGCCATACCAGATGGGCCGCCGGCTAGCCCGGACGGCGCCGGTAACGGCAGCGAGGCGCGGCCCGAGGTGCGTGCCCAACCAGAAGGTGCCGGCGCGCTGGGCAGCACCGAGGTAGCGCACAGCCGCGGCTTGCCCACGGACGGCTCAGCGACGGACGGCTCAGCGACGGACGGCTCGCCCACGGACGGCTCGGCCACGGACGGCTCGGCGACGGACGGCTCGGCGACGGACGGCTTGCCCACGGACGGCACTCGGGACGGCGCTGACGAGCAAGCGGCCGGGCGCGTGCCGGCTGTGGCGCCCGCCGAGCCCTCCTACCGCCGGGGCAAGGCGAGCTGGCCGGACACACTGGCTGTTTTCGTGCTCACCCTCGGGCTTTCGCTGGCGCTCTACCACAACGCCACACTGCACTCGACCATTACGCAGGTGGGCGGCGCGGGCGACGCGGACGAGTACTCGTGGTTCTTGTCATGGTTGCCGTTCGCTCTGACCCACGGCATCGACCCCCTCGTGAGCCACGTCGTCAATGCCCCCGGGGGCATCAACCTGATGTGGAACACGTCAGTCATCCTGCCCAGCTTCTTGGTCTCGCCTTTGACAGCCATCTTTGGCGCCGCGTTCGCCTACAACGTGCTGGCGATCTCGGCACCGGTCTTCACGGCCACCTTCTGCTACGTGGCCTTCCGCCGTTGGACGGGCCGCCTGCCGGCGTTCGTCGGGTCGCTCCTGGTCGGCTTCTCCCCTTACATGGTCGCCCAGTCCGCCGGCCATCTCGCCTCGATATTGATAATGACGGCGCCATTGTTCCTCATAATGCTCGACCGCATCCTGGTCGTACAGCTGTCGCGTCCCTGGTGGGACGGGGTGCTCCTCGGCGTGCTGGCCGTCGCGCAACTGCTCACGGGCGAAGAAGTCTTGTCCATGGAGCTGATCGCCGCTGCCATCGGGACCGTAGTGCTGTGCGCGGCGGGCCACCGCCAAGCCCGTGCTCATTTCCCGTACGCGGCCAGGTCCTTAGGCTATGGAGCGGCGACGTTCGCGGTACTGGCGGCGCCGTTCCTGGCTGTCCAGTTCGCCGGGCCGTACCGCAAACAGGACGTGCACCCCTACAACGCATACGTGAGCGACCTGCTCAACTTCATCGTCCCGACCAATGTCACCAAGATCGCCCCGGCGTTCGCCCTCCACATCAGTGCCCATTTCACGGGCAACGGGTCAGAGGACAACGCCTACATCGGGATCCCGATGCTGGCCTTTGCGCTGCTCAGCCTGTTCCTCGCCCGGCGCCGCCCGGTGGCTTGGGTGGCGGCCGCCGTGGCGTTGGGCTCAGCGATCATCTCGATGGGCCCGACCCTGCACTTCTCGGGGCGCGTGACGCGCCACGGCTACCTGCCCGATTACCTCCTCCAGAAGCTCCCCATAATCCACAACCTGCTCCCCGACCGCTTCGCGTCGATGATGACCGTTGGGCTCGGCCTCCTCGTGGCGCTTGGGTGCGACGCCCTGCGCAAGCAGAGGTGGCCGGCGATGGCCGGCGGATGGGCCTTGGCCGCTCTCGGCGTGGCCTTCGTCGTGCCCGCCAGCAACTTCCCGAGCGCCGCCAGCCCGGAGTACACCGCGTTCACCACGGGCTGGTCCTGCCCGGCGAGCACCGGGCCACACGCACCCCGCAAGGCCGACCCACCGATTGCCTTGGTTGTCCCGGCCACCAACGAACTGGACCTGCGATGGCAAGCAGAAGCCGCCTTCTGCTTCGTCATGCCATACGCGACCGGGATGACGGGCACTAACAGCGGAGACGTCCACGGCGGCGTGCTGTACCAGCTCGGCAATCCCTCCCAACCGCCCGTGCCGCACACCCCCGCCGTGCGCGCCGAGGCGGCCCAGGAACTCCAGCAGCTGCACATCTCCGAGGTGATCGTCGCCCCTGAGTCCCCCACGTCACCAGGTTGGTCACCCCAGGGTCAGGCCTACGCCGTCGCCTGGGTGGAGTGGCTGCTCGGCCAACGCCCGGTCCAGAGCCAGGACAACTTCCTGAGCTACGTGTGGAAAGACCTGCCCCCCCTCAGTGACATCGCCTCGGGGAACGTCCCGGCCGTGCCTGGGGCGCCTCCGCCGTAGTGCTTTCATGGAGCAGTGGCCCAAAAAAACGTGCTCGGTGGGGCGCTCCAGCCCTGCAGTTCCGATCCCCTGACCGGCTTTTACCGAGACGGTTGCTGCACGTCCGGCCCGGAGGACCTCGGGTCGCACACCATCTGCGCGGTCGTGACCAGCGAGTTCCTCGAGCACCAGCGGGGTATAGGCAACGACCTCGTCACCCCCGTACCCGAGTACCGGTTCCCGGGCCTGGTGGCCGGTGACCGCTGGTGCGTGACCGCGGTCAACTGGCTGCGCGCCTACCGTGACGGGGCGGCCTGCTTCGTGGTCCTGGCCGCGACCAACGAGATGGTGCTCGACATCGTGCCCAGGGAGGCGCTCGACCAGTACGCCGTGGATGTCCCCTCCAGCCTCGACGGGCTGGAGGGAGGACCGGGCTGAGACCCGGACCCCCAGGCCGAACGTTCAGCTGGCTGAAGGCTCAGCCGGCGGCTCGGACACTTCAACGCGGTTGCGGCCCCGCTGTTTGGCCAGGTACAAGGCGCGGTCGGCGGAGGCCAGGAGAGAACCCCACTGCGATGCAGGCCCGCACGAGACCCCGATGCTGATGGTGACGTGCAGCTCGTTGCCGAGCTCGTTCCAAGGGTACGAGCTCACCTTGAGCCGGATCCGCTCGGCAAAGTCGCTCGCTGCCCCGAGCTCCACAGATGGCAGCGCGAAGACGAACTCCTCGCCCCCGTAGCGCACCACAACCTGGCCCGAACGCGCGTCGGTGGCGAGGATTCGGCCGAGCACCCGCAACACGTGGTCGCCCACCTCATGGCCGAGGGTGTCGTTTATCTGCTTGAAGTGGTCGATGTCGGCCATGAGCAAGGCCAACCGGGGGTTGCCGCGAGGCAGCTCGGCGAGCACCCGCTCGAGCAGGCGGCGGTTGCCGATCCTGGTGAGCGCGTCCTCTTCGGCCGAACGGATCGCGGCTTGGGTCTGCGCCTCCAGGGCACGGCGTTCGTACTCGAGCGCAGCGCGCGTCCACACCTGCTCGACCAGCTGAGCCGTCTGGCTGGCGTGCACGGCCCACATACGGCGCTTGAGCTCCAAGGCATCCGCCAGTGCCCCGGCGAGGTCACCCGCGGCGCGTTCCGCGGCCACCAGCTCGTCGAGGATCATCATGGACTCGTGGTGGTCGTCGCTTGGTTCGGCCAGCTCGGCGGCCCGCATGGCCACCGCGGCCGCTTCAGCCGACCGGCCGAGCGCGCGTAGGCAGCGCGCCTCAACCAGGCAAAGGGCGGATTGCCCGGCGGCCCAAACGATCGCCCCAGACTCCGGTGCCGTCGACCTGAGCAGCTGCAACGCCTGCTCCGGGCGTCCCTGCTCGAGCAGGAGCTCGGCTTGCAGCCGTTGCACCCCCATTCGGCGCTGCACCTCGGGTGGCGCTTCCTCGGCCAACCTGTTGATGGCGGTGGCGGCGGCGGCGAGACGGTCGCCACCAGAGCGGTCGTAACGGCCGTCGCTCCCGCCTGCCGCGCGCTCCTGGCGTACCGCTACCAGGAGGACGTCGGCCAGGTTGTGCAACTGGCGGAACACCTTCCAGCTGTCACCGACCCGCTCAGCTGCCTCCAGGGCCAGTGTGTGCTGCTCGACGGCCCTGTCGAAATCGAGGTACGAGTAGCAGAAAATCCCCAGGCGGTTGGCTACTTCTATCATCAGGTGGTCGTCTTGGAGGGACCCCGCGCCGAGGATGCACCTGGTGGCCAGCTCCGCTGCCAGCGACAGTTCGCCCAAACGGGAGGCGTAACCAGCCGCGAGGCTGGCCGCCTCCAGAGCTGGACCGGGCTCGCCGGCCTCGTCGAACAGTTCCATGGCAGCGACGGCGTCTTCGAGCACCTCGCGCGTCTGCCATTGGTTGGAACGCACCGCCGTCCGGCACATGAGCAGGCGTGCCCGGTCCGCCAGCGAGACTGCCCCGTGCAACGCATTGTCGATGTCGTGCAGGCAGCTGGCGCGCTCAGCCTCCGAGGCGGCCTGTTCGGCCCGGCTGGAGAGCACTTGCACGTCCAGCAGATCTTGGGCAGCAGAGCTCACCGCGCTCTAACGGCTCTCGCTGGTGGCGAAGTTGAGCATCGGTTCTCCATCTTCCGGGCCTCGGGCAGGCAGCCCGGTCACGTCTTGGCATCAGCCCAACTGTCCCCCCAAGACAGGTGCACCTCCAATGGTACGGTCAACTCCGCCGCTCCCGTCATCGCCTCCAGTGTCGCCCGAGTAGCCTCCGCCTCCTCTTGTGGGGGGACCTCCAGGATGACTTCGTCGTGCACTTGGAGGATGAGCCGGCTTTGCAGGTGGTGTTCGCTCAGTTGAGCATCCAAGCGCACGAGCGCCACCTTGAATATGTCAGCCGCCAAACCCTGTATGCCGGCGTTCATGGCCTGGCGCTCGCCCGCCATCCGCACCTGGTAGCTCTGCGAGGAAAGCTCGGGAATGAGGCGGCGCCGGCCGAACAATGTCTCTGTGTAGCCCCTGTCGCGGGCAGCGGCAACCACCTGGTCCATGTACGACCGCACGCGAGGGAAGCTGTCGAAATAGGCCTTCAGGATCTGGGCTGCCTCCTCGACCTCGATCCCGAGCCGTTGGGCCAAGCCGTAGGCCTCCATGCCGTAGGCCAGGCCATAGGACACCATCTTGGCCTTCGAGCGCATGGCGATGGTGACGTCGGCGGGGTCCACGCCAAATATCCGGGCCGCGGTCATGCGGTGGATGTCCGCTCCGGTGCTGAAGGCTTCCACGAGACCGGGGTCCTGCGCGAGATGGGCGATCACGCGCAGCTCGATCTGGTTGTAGTCGGCCACGAGGAAGCGCATCCCCGCAGCGGGTACGAAAACCCCGCGTAATTGGCGGCCCTCTTCACTGCGCACGGGGATGTTGTGCAAATTGGGCGCGTCTGAGGACAACCGGCCCGTACGCGCGACGGTTTGGTTGAACGTGGCGTGGATCCGTCCGTCGGCGACCACCTCGGCGAGCAAGGCTTCGGTATAGGTGGAGCGAAGCTTTTCCACTTCCCGATAGCGCAGGATGGCGGCGACGATCGGGTGCTCGTCACGCAGCTTCTCCAGCGCCTGGTTGTCGGTGGAAGGCCCCGTTTTCGTCTTTTTCACCGGTACCAGGCCGAGCTTGCCGTACAGCACCTCACGCAGTTGCGGCACGGAATTGACCAGGAACGGGCCGCCGGCCAGCTCGTGCACGCGCCTTTCGAGGGCGTGCGCCTCGTCGGCGAGCAAGCGGCCAAGGCGCGCCAGCTCGGCCGTGTCGACGCGCACGCCGACCAGCTCCATGCGGGCCAGCACCCTGATGAGGGGCCGCTCGACGTCGTCGTACAGGCGCGACATGCCGCGCGCGGCAAGAGCCGAGGAGAGCGGGCCTACCAGCCGGGCCACGGCGGCCGCACGTTCGCCGGCGATCGCCGTGGGGTCGGCGGGGCCGCTTAGGTCGAGCTGTCCCGTTGGGGTCGTACCGGAAGGCACGAGCGCAACGCCGGCGTAACGCGCGGCCAGGTCTTCGAGCACGTACCTGTCGCCGGCCGGGTCAACCAGATAAGCGGCAATGGCCGTGTCCAGCTGGACATGGAAGTCGACGCCGAGCGGGGCCAGCGCTCGCACCAGGGCCTTGGCGTCGTGGGCGGAGAGCAGCCCGCGGGCGGACAGGCCGGCGAGAGCATCGCGCACCTCTGGGCCTTCGAGAAGTTCCGCGCCGAGCCAGACGGCCGGGACAGGCCCACCTGGTGGCACCGTCCATTGCCCAGCGGCGTCCCCGTCCTGCGCCATGCGCGAGGCATCGGTGCGCGAGCCTTCCCCCGCGGGCGGGCCCGGCCCGGGACCGCCGGCGGCGGCGTCGGGCACAGACGCGAAGGCCAGCCCCAAGAGCCGCGACCGGCCCTCGGGCCCGTCCCACGCCCCGGCAAGGGCCAGCGGCCTGCCCGCCAGCGCCCAGGACCGCAGCCTGTGGACGGCGTCCGCCCCGCGGACCAGAGGCTGGACGGCCACGGCCAGGGGTTCGCCGGCGGCGGCCGGCGGAGCGGTGCCCGCGTGCCCCGCTCCCCCCGTCACCTCCACCAGGCGGTCCCAAAGTGTCTTGAACTCGAGGAAGTCGAACAGGCGCTTGAGCTCGACCGTGTCCCAGCCACCGAGGACAGCCTCGTCGGCGTGCACCTCGACCGGCAGGTCGCGCACCAGCGGCGTAGCTCGGGCGTTGCTGCGCACCACCTCTTCGCCGGCCACAAGGGACTCCCGCAGCCGCGGCGTCAGATCCTCCAGGTGGGCGTAGATGTTGTCGATGCTCCCGTACGTCGTGATGAGCTTGGCCGCGGTCTTCTCGCCCACGCCGGGGATGTTGGGCAAGTTGTCCGAAGGGTCGCCCCGCAACGCTGCGAACTCGGGGTACTGGCGGGGGGTCACCCCGGTGCGCTCAGCAATGCCCGCCTCGTCGTAGAGCACGTAGTCCGAGACGCCGCGCCGGTTGTAAAGCACCTTGATGTGGGGATCCTCGACGAGCTGGTAGGTATCGCGGTCCCCGGTCACTACGATCACGTCGTCGCCGGCCGCCGCCGCCCTGGTGGCCAGCGTGGCCAAGGCATCATCGGCCTCGTAACCGGGGACCTCGGCTACGGGGATTTTCATGGTCTCCACCAGCTTGCGCACGAGCCCAAGCTGCTGGCGCAAGATATCGGGCGCCTCACTGCGGCCCGCTTTGTACCCGCTCACCAGTTGATGGCGGAACGTAGGCTCGGGGCGGTCGAAGGCGACCACCATCTGGTCGGGCTGGTGGTCCTTGATGAGGTTGATGAGCATCGCGGTAAAGCCATAGACCGCGTTGGTGACCTGGCCCGAAGCGGTCGCCATATCGCTCGGCAGGGCGAAAAATGCCCGGTAGGTGAGGGAATGACCGTCCAGGACCATGATGCGGGCCACGCCTAGAGTCTGCCAGCTGGCGCGCATAAAGGACATTGGTCCCGGTCAGGTGCCATCTCATGGCCCGGACGGCGACGGGCCGGCGCAGGTAGGCTCCGAAGTATGGCCACAAATGGCGACCGTCCCGGTGTTCATCCCCCCAACGAGCAGTACCTGGAGACGATTTACAACCTTGAAGAAGAGGGCCAGCAGGTCATACAGGCGCGCCTGGCCGAACGGGTGGGCCATTCGCCCCCGACGGTCTCAGAAATGGTGCACCGCCTGCGTGACGACGGCTACATCGACGTCCAGGGCCGCTGCCTCTCCCTAACTCCCTCGGGACGGCAGCTGGCGGTGAGCGTGATCCGCAAGCACCGCCTGGTCGAGCGCCTGCTCACCGACATCATCGGGCTTCCCTGGCACAAGGTGCACGCGGAAGCGGACCGGTGGGAACACGTCATCTCGGACGACGTCGAGAACCGGTTGGTGGACGTCCTCGGGAACCCGAGCACCTGCCCGCACGGCAACCTCATCCCGGGCTCGGGAGCCGTCCCGGTGGCAGCGGTGTCCCTCATCGAAGCCGTTACCGGCGAACGGGTGCGCCTGACCCGAATCTCCGAAGTTGTCGAGCTCGACCTGGGTGCTTTGACCTACCTCGAAGAGCACAGCTTCATCCCTGGCTGCGAAGCGACGGTGACCGATCGGGGGCCCGACGGCAGCCTTGTGCTCCTGACCAAGAGCGGGCCACTTGTGCTCGGGAACGAGCTGGCAGGGCTGCTCTACTTCACGCCCGTCGAGGTACCGGTCCCGTCTACCACCCCGGTCCCGTCTACCACCCCGGTCGCAGCTACGGCCTGAGCTCGCCGGACAGGACTTTCTGGGCGACTTCTTTCATAGTCGCTCGCGTGTCCATTGCCCGGCGC
>DATJST010000065.1:0-8168 GCA_035503975.1 Acidimicrobiales bacterium
CCCTCCGTGTCAAGATCTACTGAGACACCCAGTAGCGCCCAATCATTGACCTAGAGGGCGGGGAAAGGGACTCCCCACATGACAACCGACAGCATCGCCCACTCTATCGACGCGGCCGGGAAAGCTCGGGCCATGGACCAAGACCCAGACCCGGAGATCCCGCCCAAGGCGCGCCGGCGGCAGTTCTCGGCGCGTTACAAAGCCGAGACCCTAACGGCCTACGACAAGCTGCCGAGGGACCAGCGCGGTGCGTTCTTGCGCCGCGAGGGCCTCTACACCTCCAACATCGCCGAGTGGCGCCACCAGCGCGACCGTGGTGCTCTGGAAGCGCTCGCAAAGCCGTCTGGCCGGCCGCCAGCTGACCCGCGCGACCGAGAAGTTGCCAGCCTGCGCAAAGAGAACGAGCGCCTGTCCAAAGAACTGGACAAGGCCCACAGGGTGATCGAGGTCCAGCAAAAACTCTCGGCGCTGTTGGAAGAGCTCGCCACCGGCAGCGCCGAAGGGACCGGCGAGACGAGATGACAGACGCCGCGATCTCCGACCTGGCCCCCCTCGTCGGCACCAGGGCAGCTTGTGCGGCGATCGGCGAGCCACGCGCCCGCTATTACCGCCGCCACCGGCATGATCCGCTGCCCGAACGACCCGTGAGGGCCCCCAGACCTCAGCCTCGGGCGCTGTCCGAGCCCGAGCGCTCCGCCGTGCTCGAGGTGCTGCACCACCCTGACCACGTCGACGAAGCCCCAGCCACCGTGTACGCCAAGCTGCTCGACGAAGGAACGTACTTGGCCAGCACTTCGACCATGTACAGGCTCCTGCGGGCCAACGCAGAAGTGCGCGAGCGCCGCCGCCAGGCCACCCACCCCGCCGCCAAAAAGCCCGAGCTCATCGCCACCGCCCCGAACCAATGTTGGAGCTGGGATATAACGAAATTGCTGGGCCCGGCCAAATGGGAGATGTACTACCTCTATGTCGTGATCGACATCTACAGCCGCTATGTTGTCGGCTGGATGCTCGCACGGGCAGAGCGGGCCAAGCTGGCGGAAGCCTTGCTGGCCGACTCGGTCGCCAACCAGGGCATCCGCCCTGGGCGCTTGACCATCCACTCCGACAGGGGCACCTCCATGGCCTCCAAGCCGGTCGCGTTCTTGTTGGCCGACCTGGGTGTTACCAAGTCCCACAACAGGCCCCACTGCTCGAACGACAACCCTTATTCGGAATCGCACTTTCGCACGCTGAAGTACCGGCCAACCTTCCCTGGGCGCTTCGGCTCTTTTGAAGACGCCCAGAGCTTCTGCCGGCGTTTCTTCAGGTGGTACAACGCGGAGCACCGTCACTCCGGGGTCGGGTTCCACACTCCAGCCGATGTGCACTACGGCCGGGCCGAGCTCGTGCGGGCCGAACGCGGCCTCGTCCTCGATGCCGCCTATGCGGCCCATCCCGAGCGATTCGTCCGCAAGCCTCCCACTCCGCCAGAGCTCCCTACCGTGGCATGGATCAACAAGCCCGAGCAAGACACCACCGAGTCTTTATTTCTGTGAAGAAGTTGTCTCATAAAGCTTGACACGCGCCGGCTCGCTGTCAGCTCGTAGTGGACAGTGCTGTAGTGGCGGAGCCGGTGAACCAGGGGAACGAGCTGGCCCTGTAGGAGAGGGTACTTCTTGGCGAGCGCTTGCCTAATGGGCTGTTCCTCCTCGGGCCCCAGTAGCCGCGCAGTCGCTGGGACCGCAGGTCCAGTGGGCTTGCCTCTGGCGGTCGATGGGGCAATGAGCACTCTCGGGTCGCGACGGAGGCGCTTCGCCTTTCCCGCCGTCGACCACGTGCGGAAGTAGGCGTGGTCACCGTGCACAACCACGTTTACAGTGGTGGGCACGGCGGAGCCATCGCGCTTGTACGTGGTCACCACAACGTTCCTCTTCGCCGCCAGATCTTCGAAGGCACCCATGCGAGGCACACTACGGCTCGCGCCACCGGAAGGGGCATGGACCACCACAGCGCTCAGCACGGTGGGCCAGAACAGGGGCTCGATAATCCGGAGGGCTCTGCGCCCTCCAGCGCGCAGATCATATCTTGCACTCCGTTCGCCTCGTCCATCCGCGCCGTCACCTCGAGCGTGGCACCTCCTGCCTATCGCCGATCCGCTATACCAGCCCTCATGGAGGCTGCGGGCGAGCTTCTCCGTCATGCCCGGAAGCGGGCGCTCCTGTCCCAGGCCGAGCTAGCCCAGCGGGCCGGGGTGACCCAAAGCGTCGTTAGCGCTTATGGCTGCGGTGCACGCCAACCTTCTTTGCCCACCCTCGCCCGGCTCGTCCAGGCGACCGGCTCAGACCTCGAGGTTCGTGTCTCGTCCAGTCCCGCCGCCCAACCGCCCGATGGCCCGCCCGGCGGGCCCGCGAGCACCGTAACGAGGTCGTGGCCCTGCTCGGCTGCTACGGCTTGGCGAGCCCGCACCTATTCGGAAGCGTCGCCCGAGGAGACGAGAGGCCCAACAGCGACATCGACCTGCTCGTCGACGTACCCGTCGGCACCAGCCTATTGAGGCTGGCCCGTTGCCAAGCCGAGCTCGAGGCCTTGTTGGGCGCGCCCGTCGACCTCGTCCCCGCTGCAGACCTGAAGAGGGGCCTGGTCGACGAGGTGCCTGCCGAGGCCGTTGCCTTGTGACCCGACGCGACCGCCAGCGCCTCGAGGACATACTGGCCGCCATCGACGCCATGGCCAAGCACCTCCAGCGCGGTGACCTCCATGACGGGCTCGTCTTCGATGCCGTGCGGGCCCGTCTCATCGAGGTCGGCGAGGCCGTGAAGGCCCTCTCCCCTGACCTGCTCGGGACCGAGCCCGACATGCCATGGGCGCAGGTAGCCCGGATGAGCGACTGGCTGGCCCATCGCTACTTCGACACCTCGCACGCCATCCTCGCGGCCACTGTCAAAGAAGATCTCCCACAACTAAAAGCGGCCACGCGCTGCCTACTCCAACGCGTCGACACGACCTGACCATTAGGGTCACAGACCCTGGTACCAGTTAACTCGACCGGGCACAGAACGACCGCGCCGAACCTGAGAGGAACGTTCGGGCCGGGCGCCCATAACGGCATTCACTTCATGCTCTCCCGAGTCAGGCTTCCCTCGGGTTTCACCCCGCCATCGAGATATCGCCGGGTTGTCTTGGCCGGGACGAGCCTGGCGACAGCCACGGTCAGTTTGGTAACGGCGTCCCCGGGGCGGGAGAGCACGACAATGACGCCATCGCGGACTGGTCAGACGAACGATCGAAAATCAGCGACCACCCACAAATGTCAAATGGGATGATGGGCAGGTGGAAGCTCGGCAACGGCTGACCTCGGCCAACCGTTATGGCGAACTGTGGGCAGACGTTTACGACGAGGAGCACTCCTTCCTGGTCCCCTCCGAGGCCCAGCTGTCCGTACTGGCCGACTTGGCAGGCGGCGGTCGGGCCCTCGAGCTCGGCGGAGGTACCGGACGAGTCGCCCTCCCACTTGCCGCCCGGGGCGAGCGGGTCGAAGGGCTTCACGCCTCGCCCTCAATGGTCGCTCGCCTGCGTTCCAAGCCTGACGGACAGGATATCCCGGTGACTATTGGTGACATGGCGGACCTCCCCGTCGACGGCCCGTTCCACCTCGTCTACGTCGTGTTCAACACGTTCTTTGCCCTCTTGGCCCAAGAGGACCAGGTCGGGTGCTTCGAGCGCGCTCAGGTACGCCTGGCCAGCCGAGATCGACCTCATGGCCTCGTTGGCCGGTCCTGTCCGGCGTGCCTACATTTAGAGCCGTGGGTGCTTGGGGGACTGGCATTTTCCAAGAGGACATCGCCTGCGATGTCCGCATCGAGTTCCGGGAATTGATCGGCGCAGGTGTCGACGCCGAGGACGCCACCGAACGACTGCGTGCCCGCTACCTCGACGGCGCCGGGGAAGGTACGGCCACGCGAGCAGCGTTCTGGTTGGCCTTGGCCCTCACGCAGTGGAAGACGGGGCGCCTCCTGGAAGCTGTTAAAGCCGAAGCGCTCCGAGTCATCGACGAGGGGGCCGACCTCGACCTCTGGCGCCCCGAACAGCGCGCCAAACGAGCTGCTGTATTGGCCGAAGCCAAGGAAAGGCTCCTATCGACCCAAAAGACGGCCACCCGAATCCGGCGCCGGATCCTGAACTCGTCGCCATTCCAAGTGGGCGACATTGTCATTTACACGTCCCAGCAGGGACGACAGGCGGCGTTCTGGGTGATAGCCAACGACACCTTTGCCTCTCTCACCGGGGAGAGCGTGACGCCCGTGCTCCAATTGTTGTCGGTCGCCCGTCCAACGATGCCGCCTTTGGAGAGCTTGGTACGGGGGATCCCCGCGCGCCGGCGCGACCATGCCGACCAGTTCTGCCAGCTCTGGGTACAAGACGGCGCAGACGCCATAGGCGCGCAATGGGAAACGATCGGTAACTTGCAGTGGCGGGAGGAGCGCTTTGCCGCAATTGGCCAGGACGTGCGCGGCCGGACCTCGATGTTCGCCAAACGCCCGACCGGTAAGAGACTGCAGGGGACTTGGGTGGAGGTGTGGCTGGAGAGCTGGTACGACACCTACGGCGACCTACTCGACCACAATGCGATAATCGACCAGGCCAACGCCTTGCTCGGCGTGAGGGCCAGTGCGTTCGAGGCTCCTGATGAAGCCACGCCGGCGCGGGTCGCTGACCTCAGAGCCTACCTTGTTGCCGTCGTGTCACGGCTTCGCGCCGGCCAGCGACTCGGAGGGGCCGATCTCGACGAATGGCTGCGTGTCACCGAGCTCGTCGGGGCCGACCGCGAGCACCCTCGTGGACCGGTATCGCGCCGGCGGCGGGCCATCGAAGAGCTGTCGGATGTCTCCCGGCTCGAGCAGTGGCTCAAAGCGGCCGAGCGAGTCTCAGAGACCGACCTGACAGATCATCAGAAGGAACGGGTGGAACGAAGACGGGGCTTCTTGGAAGCCCAGTTCGGCCGCGCTGAGAGCGGTTCTCCGCCGTCTTACGCTGATGTGGCCGAATGGCTCAAACTGATGCAGAGGTCACCGCGTAGAGGCGATCCCAGCCGAGGCGCGAGCACAACGCGGTTGGCCTGGTACATTACGTCGGTTCCGCAGGGTGCCTGGTGGGACCGGCTCAAGGCCTTCGATGCCGATTTCTTCGACTTTCTTCGGTGGGATGCGGCGAGCGGGTTGTCGGACTGATTTAACGCGCAGGCGACCCAGCGGTGGTGCACGTCTTTGGCGCAAGAAGGTTCTCGAAGGTCCTAGCCCCGATGACCTGCACCTTGCCAGTGGAGGTGACCGGTCATAACCCGGGCGTTGACACCTCTACGATGCGAAGTCATCGGAACGCTTTGAACCAAAAACCAGTGAGTGAGCAGGCTCGAAACGAGAAGGCGCTCGTAGGACAACAACTTCCCCTCTGGGAGGCATGACCGCCGACGACCGTATACGACAACTCGTGCCCGATGCGGCGGGCACGAAACTAGTATTGCGTACCTTTGGTGGGCCATTTGCCATTCTGATCCCATGAAGTGCCGTCATATCCGCGAAGCTAACCGCCGGAATGACGACGCCGATGTCGCAGTGAGTCGCTCCTGCTAACCGCCGAGCTCATGGACAGGCGGCTCAACCTGAGCACCCCTGAGTTTCTACGCGCCGCCTGGCCCGTGGCCGCCCGACGCCGCCGCCCGAGCCAACCAGTCGTTGAGTTCCGCAGCGGTTGCTCGAGGCGTGGCGGCGTCGAAAGCGGCCGTAGCAGCTAGTGGCACTGGGTCGCCATCGCGTAGCATCATTGCCACGCGGGCGACATGTTTGCCGAGGACGACGTCGAAGCCTGCTATGAGCTCGACAGGGAAGGTGGCGGTCCGGAAATATCCGCCGTTTGTGACCGATGAAGCCTTCACGACCACCCGTATCCTTGGAGCCTTGACGGCATAATAAACGATCATTGCGAAGCTGAGAAAGCCTCCGATGGCGATGCTCTCGGCCAGGCCTGTGGCGCCAGGGCGGCTGTCGCTCCGTAGACTGAGCACGAAGACGGCGGTCACACCTAGGCAGAGGATAACGCCAACCGTGAGGGCTGTCAGAGGGCCCCACGTGTCCTTGACGGCTTCCCACTCGGGCCGATGGCTCGTAAAGCCGGAGACGACCTCGGTAATCTGGCCGCGCGTTATGGCGTCGGCGTCCGGTGGGATGCACGAGCGCCGACCGTCGTTACGCGCCACTGCCTAGCCTTGGAGTACCCGGATCCTCCCACGCGATAAGGAACGTTGTGCTCCCGTTCATTGATCGGCGCGTCAGCGTAGGTGGTAGGCAGTGCGGAATACTCAGCTAGCCAGGCACCCCGGCAGAGGGTGACCACTGCGCTCGTCCCACGGTGGTGTGCCTCATCAAGCCGGGCCACCGGCGCCCCCAGTGCCCGGCCCCCGGCTCGAACTGGAGGTGCGCCACGCCCACCATCGCCCCGTCGACTGAGGTCGTGCTCGCCGAGCCGGCGACGAACGAAAGAGAAGGTCTAGCCCTGGCCGGCTACAGCGGGCTCACCCCAGACGCCTACGCCTTGGACCTGCGCCAGTTCCTGGCCTGGTGCACCAGCCACGGCACTCACCTGTTCGCGGCCCGCCGAGCCGACATCGAGTGCTTCGGCCGAGAGGTGGAGGCCAAGGGGCGTGCCCGGTCCACGGTTAGCCACGGCTTTGCACGGTCGCGGGCTTCTACCGCTACGCCGTGGAGGAGGAGCTTCTTGACCACTCACCGGCGGTGCATGTGCGACGCCCCCGGGTCGACTACGAGTCCCACGCCACCGCTCTTGACCGCAACGAGGTGGGAGCCGTGCTCGTGGCCGCCTGCCTCGGCCCCGCCCCTGAGCACACGCTCATTTCCTTGCTGGCCCTCAACGGCTTGCGGGTCTCGGAGGCCACCGGGGCCAACATCCAGGCGCTGGGCCTGGAGCGCGGCCACCGCACCCTCACCATCTTGCGCAAAGGTGGCAAGGTCGTGACCGTCCCGCTGGCACCGCGCACAGCGCGGGCCATCGACCTGGCCATCGATGAGAGGAGCGAAGGCCCGTTGTTCCTCGGCCCCAACGGGGAGCGCCTCGACCGCCATGGCGCGGCACGCATCGTGCGCCGCGCCACCCGCCGGGCCGGCATTACCAAGCCAGTCGGGCCGCACACCTTAAGGCATGCCTTCATCACGGCTGCGCTCGACGCCGGGGTGCCGCTGCGGACGTGCAGGAGGCTGCTTCGCACGCTGACCCCAGGACCACCATGCGCTACGACCGGGCCCGGGTGTCGCTCGACCGCCACGCCACCTACGTGGTGGCCGCCTTCATGGCTGCGGCGGCCCGCTGACGTTGGTCTCGGGGTGGTGTGATGGTACTATGCCACCATGACGAAGAACTTTACGGTCCGGCTGCCTGACGAAGAGGCAACCAACGTCGAGGCCCTGGCCCGGGCCGAGGGGCTGAGCTTGAACGAGACGGTGCGCCGGGCGCTGGTCGAAGCGGTCGAGGCCCGGCGCGCCGACCCCGGCTTCAAGGCACGGGTGCAAAGGATCATAAAGGAGGACCGCAAGCTGCTCGAACGCCTGGCCAAGTGAGGGTCGCGTACCTCGACCTTGCCGACTACCTGGCGATCGTATTGGCGTGCTGGTGGCACCATCGTCGTGTCGGGCTCTTTCGCTCCAGAACCGGGCGTTCTGGCCGCAGCAGGATATGCAGCAGCAGGATATGCAAAGGAGCAGCGCCTAACGCTGCGCCGATGAGGACGTCAAAGCTCTTCGGGACGACCCTGCGAGAGGCGCCAAGTGGGCAGGGGATCAACCGGGTCTCAGTCGGATCCTGCGATCCGTCAAGAGGTAGGTGAGGCGGTGGCCAGGGCCTCAAAGTTCTCGTACAGTCGGGGTGCGTCCAACCGCTTGCGGTCGCGAAGTGCGGCCGAGCCCACGCGGCTCCACGCCAACCTCACCGACCACAAGTCAAGGACGAGTTCGCGATCAAGGAGGCCCCGCTTCACGAGTGTGCCGATGATCTCTCCGAACGAAAGTATCGTCCGGACCGGCGGATCGGCGGCCGTAGCCTCCTCAACATCGAACTCGTCCGCGAAGATCTTCGCGCCAGCGTCCTGCAGGCCCATCTCTGTGCCCCAGCGAGCAAGC
>DATJST010000066.1:0-5738 GCA_035503975.1 Acidimicrobiales bacterium
CTCTTTCACGTCGGCCCGGGACATACCCCGCCACAGGTGGCCGCTCACGCCGCCCACGGCGGCGCCGGCCACGGTGATGCCGATGAAGGCGGGGGGGAACAGGAGGCCGACCAAGGCCCCCACGGCAGCGCCACCCCAGGCCCCGTGCCGGGTCGCCATCTCGTCTTTGTTGACATGGACCTTGCCCGACTGGTCTTTGGTCACCACCGAAGCGTCGTAGGTGCCGACGGCCCCCTCCGCGTGCAGGTCCTTGACGATGTCATAGTCGCTCTCGGCGGCGGCCTTGCTCGGGTAGGTGCCAATGTAGATGAAAACCGGGTCGTTCTTAGCCATAATGCGCCCTCTCTGTTCCGCTACGGCCCCCACGGGCCGTAGACGTCTGTCCCTATGCCTTACACCTTCTGTCGTCGGCGCCGGCCCGCCCTGGGCCAGAGCGCTCTCGTTCGTAAGCTACGGCCCGACAGGGTGACTGGGTGTCACCTCTCTGGGGGTGACCGTCAAGACATTTGGGGGCGGCCCGCGGCCCCACGACTTCCGGCCACCACGACCCCCACAGCAGAGCTCTAGGGGGTTTTCTGTACGACCGCCAGGGGCCCGACCCCGAGCCGCTTGGTCAACCTCCGGTACCTCACGTATGTGAAGGTCACGCTGGCCGCCGGGAGCAGAAGGCCCAATAGCACAAACGCCAAGTTCGACTGCAGGTGGTTGGCGATGACACCGAAGTTCATGCCGAAGTAGCCGGTAATGAAGGTCAACGGGAGGAAGAGCGTGGCGTAGACGGTGAGCATGTTGATGAGCTGCCCTTGCCGGCTGTCGGCGTTCGACGCCTCCTGGGCCAGGGCATCTTTGGCCTCCTCGCGGTAGTCTTTCACCGCCTCCCTCATCCGAGCGACACGCAGCTGGTGCCGGTCGAAGCGCGTCCCCGTCCCCGGGCGCATCCCGGGTAGTTCAGGCAGGGCCTCGGCCAGGTCTTCCAGGTCGCCGGAATACCAGCTGAGGCCCTGATCGAATTCGGTGAGGGTGCGACGGATATTGATGACCTCGTCGTGGATCTCCACTGGGGAGCCCTCGATCAGGATCTCCTGGATTTCGTCGAGTCGTTCGTGGAGCGCCAGCAACTGTGGCTCCAAACTGCCTACCAGCGTGTCCAGTACCAAGAAAAACGCCAGCGCGCCATCTGTCTTAGCGCTCTCTTGAAGGATGCCGTAACGGGCCCGAACTCCTTGCAGTGTCGGGCAGGGGGCGGCGTGGACGGTCAGTAGGCACCCGCTGCTGAGAACGGCACTCACCCACACCGTGCTGCGGGGGTGCAGGGGCCCCGACGCGTCGGCGACCGGCAGTCTAGCGCGCACCGAGTTACTGGTCACCGTGAACGACGGCCGCTGGCCGGTGTCCTTCAGGGTGGCGGCGGTTCCCGGCTCCAATTCGAGGCTCTCGCCAAGGTGGCGCAGCTGCTCTTCATTTGGGTTTTCTAGGTCGAGCCAGGCGAACGTGACCGTCCTTAGGTACCCCACGGCATCCTGGATTGCTGGCATGCGGTGACGCCCGGTGGAGTCCATCACCTCGATAACCGGCGGCAACGGCTCGAGTGCCTGGGTCGAGATCATCGGTCGCATGCGTTCAACTCCTTCTCCAGACGGTCGGTGGCGATTTCTCCCGTAGGACAAGGTCCCCGGGATGGGCCCCGGCACCGACGAGCGTCGCTCCGCCCCGCACCCCGGACCGCGTCCCGCAGGGGCTGCCCGGCCATGCTCGAGCAGCGTCACCGCGTCGTGCGCCCTTGCCCGTCCATACCGCCTCGGGCCTCGCCGTGTCCTGCGTGAAGGGTGGCCCGTCCGGCTGGTCGCTACAGGCCGGTTTGGGCGGTGACACGTCCGTCGGCGACGGCTTTTTGTAACGCCTCGTAGTCTTTTTGGTTCTGGTCGGCGTAGGACTCGGCGAAGGAAGCAATTGCCCGGTCGAACACCGGGCTGGTACCCAAGTAGGTCGCGATGGCGATGCGGTCACCGGAGCGGGCGTGGGCGTGGGCGAGTGTCCAACCGCACACCCGGGCGTACGCGATCATGCTTTCGGGGACCATCCGGTCGGGGTCGACCGAGCCTTTCCAGTCTTTCAGTTGGCGGAGATAGTAGTCCCGGCGCACGCCGTCGATGCCGTCGTAGCGTTCCCAACCCAGGAAGATGTCGCTGCTGGCCTGCATCAGATGTTGTCCGACTACGACCCGCTCCCCGCAGTTGGCGTAGGCGCTCTTACCGACGAAGCGCTCCAACACCGAGGCTTGGGCCTCTTTCGCTTGCAAGAACAGTGGGTCGGACTGGTCCCGGCCTTCCAGCAGCACGATCCAAGCCCGGGTGCCGACACTGCCCACGCCGACCACCTTGCGGGCGATGTCAACCACCTTGAACTGCTCTAGTAGGTGGCGCCGCTCGGCCGGCAACGACCGCCGGTAGATGCGGACCAGCTCGTGGACCCCCTCGAAGAGGTCGTCGCCCTCGTCGCCGGGGTGCAGCTCATGCAACGGCGAGATCAGTGGCGGGTCGCTAACGATGCGGGGCCCCCCGTCCACCACCTGGCACAGCTTGTTGAACGCCGCCATGCTGTCCTGAGTACGGGCCTTGGCCAATAACTTATCGGTGCGCTTGGTTACCGTCTTGGTGGCCTGTGCACCCAAATCTTTCAGCACCTGGCCGGCGTCCAAGCGCCGGTACCATACGTCCAGGTTTTGCATGCTGGCCAAGGTCTGCATCTCGTTGCGATAACCCTCCGCCGCGGCCAACACGGCCTCGGTCCGTTCTTTGGCCGAGAAGCCACGGTCCCGGCCGGCCACCACCAGACTGGCGGCCAGCCGCTTCACATCCCACTCCCACGGCCCTGGCAACGTCTCATCGAAGTCGTTGACGTCGAAGACCAGGCTCCGCTCGGGCGAGGCGAACACCCCGAAATTGCTCAGATGGGCGTCACCGCAAACCTGCACGGTCAGTCCCGAGCGGGGAGTGCTAGCCAGGTCCGACGCCATGATCAGGGCCGCCCCACGATAGAAGGCGAACGGTGAGACCAGCATTCGCCCGTAACGGATGGGGACCAGCTCAGGGACCCGCGATCTCGCCTGCTCCTCCAACAAGCTGATCGGATCAGGGCGAGTCGAGGAGGGCTCGAACCCTCCATGGGAGGCCCTGGGCACCTCGGCTCGGGCCATCTTGCCCCGCCGGGCCCGCTCCGCCACCGACGCGTGTGCCACCGCCGACGCCCTCGCCCCCTGACTCGACGTCTTGTGGTCCTGAACGTTCGCCATAGGTCAACCCTCCCGCGAGTAGCGAAGTTGGTGCCGGAAATTGTCGAAGAACACCGAGATGAAGCAGAAAATCCAAAACCCCGGCCCGGCGACCAGGAAAATGCTCCAGAACATCGGGAGCGACGGGTAGCTAGCTCTGGTCATCACACCCTCTCTGGTTGGCCGGGCCGGGTTCGGTGATTTGCGCTGTTATCCGATTTGTCGGCCTCTATCGCTCGTAAGCTACGGTCCGACGGGGTGACTCAGTGTCACCCCTCCTGGGGTGATCGCAAAATAAGTTCTGCGCCGGGTCGGGGCCCACACCATTTTTTGCCAATGAACCAGAGTGGGACCTGAGCCCCCTAAAGCTGGTCCTCACCGGTGGGCCGGAGGGCCGCCCACCGAACCGCCACTGCATGGTCCCCCCAAAAAAGCCATCTCGGTAACGCACACGAGAATCGTCGTTGGGCTCGCTGGGGCCCACTAAAGCAGTGCTATCCCGGCCCCTCCCGCTCTGCGCAGGAGGAGGCCCCCATGCTGGCAGTCCGGCGAACAAGATGGTCGGGCTGAGCTAACCAGACGAGCACCCCATGGAATGCTCGGGCGTGGTCGAGCTGCACCTCGGCCACGCCGGCCTTCTCGAGGGCTACTCTCCCGCCATCGCACAGTGCGGCGATGAGAGAGCTGAAGTCTGGCTCGTGGCCGACGAGCATCACGGCGTTCGCGTCCTGGTGCGCGCCGATAAGTGGCGTTAGCTTGGTGAGGTGGGCACCCGGCTGCAAGGCGGGCTCGACCACGACTTTGTCCTCCATCCCGAAGACCTGCCCGATGATGGCCGCCGTCTCAACGGCACGCGTGTAAGGGCTGGTGAGGACAACGTCGGGCTTGACCCCCAGTTGCGCCAGCCTCTTGGCCACCAGCCGGACTTGCCTGTGGCCATGCCTAGTGAGCGGTCGCTCGGGGTCGTTGCCGGTCCAGGCCGAGCGAAGCCCGGCCTCGCCGTGACGAACGAAAAAGACTCGCAATGGTCCTGGCCGGCCGCTGTCCGCAGGCCGGGCATTGTCTGGCGGGGGTTCGGGTTCCCACCCGGGCACGGTCATGTCTTTGTTGATTTTATCTTTCGGCCATAGGTTCCTGGATTAGGGAAAGGGCGAACGAGCAGGTCCCGGGCGAGCCCGAGGATGGCCACGTGCAGCTCTGGCATTTTCCTGTTGCGGTAGAGCCTTCCTTACTCGATTGTCGCTGGTTCGCCATATGCTGCCAGCGCGTAGATGACCAGGACGCCGATGAAGATATATATGAGCGACCAGATCGGGTAATACGGGATCCACCAGATCGCACTAATGGCGCCGATTGCGCCAGCAATGATGCCGATCCAACGGGCAAGCTGCGATCGCACCATGACGGCGAGGCCCGACCCGAACAGGATGATGGCGACGAACAACCACACCCAGCCGTACGTCGTGAGGCTGTGCCCGAGGAGCGCGTTCTGCAAGTTGTCCGGCACTTTGCCGCTGTACGAAAATGCCCAAATCGAGTCGAACAGCCGCATGACGCCAGCTGTCATCAATACGATGCCGGCGAAGAGCAGCCAACCGTCACCAGTGCGTCGATAGCTCATTTTCTGTTCCTCCTGTTCTGTTTGAACATGCCGGTCATCACGAGGAAGCTCATTTCGAACACCTCATTACGGCACGGTGGTTTGGAGACCTTTGGGAGAGGGTCTAGCTTGGATGAGATTTAGATTGGATGAGAACCCAAAACTGCCAAAACCAGGGTGACAAGCTCTCTGGGTTTTGCCGGCTCTCGAATACCGTTTCCGAGAAGTTTGAGTTCGAGGGGTATTAGGACCTGCCGCTGAAGTTCCACCAGTGCGTCGTCCCCCGGCGCTGTGGTAAGGACCTCGTCCGCCAGGTAGGCAATTACGGCGTCCCAGGTTGGCCTCGCCGGGAGGCTTCCGGTTCGGGCGCAGGCTAGCTTTTGCAGCCCGTCGCGGTCGCTGTGTGCCAACGGGCAGATCAGGGCCCAGGCTCGTCGCCGCTGCCCGGGCACGTCGTCGAGGGCCCGCCCGCTCAGCAGGCGTTCCGCTTCAGCGACGACTTGCTCCGCCTCGGTGAGCAGGGTCGTGTGGTTATTACGATTTCGACGCCACTTCATCGGCTTCTTCCATAGGTGCTTATGCCCGGACTAACTCTCATATCCCAGTGAGGTTGCGTGGAAAGTCACCTCGCCGAGGGGTACCCGGGGCCCGGTCGCCCCAGCAGACCGCTTTACCCGAGGCGACCGGGCTGGACTGTGGGCCGGGCAATTATGTAGCTGCGGGGGTCATTTCCTTGGCTGCGTCTTGGACGGCCTTGTCGATGTCTTTGGCACTGACGTCGAGCTGCTTGGCCACCTGCTTCTCGGCCTTCAACCCGGCTTTGGCCACAGCCTCTTGGACCTTGCTCTCCCCCACGATGACCAAGGC
>DATJST010000067.1:0-3254 GCA_035503975.1 Acidimicrobiales bacterium
GCGCAGAGCGCCAACTTCATGGCGGTCCTCGGTGCAACGCTCGCTCGCTCGGGGCTTTGGACACGCGCCGAGTGCTGCGCCAGCATCAGCTGGGACTACGCGCAGCAGTACGCGGCCGCGATCGAGGCCGACAAGGCAGCGGACGCTGCGACGGCGCTGTTTACCAGCCACGGCTACTTCGTGCCGCTCGGCTCGCCACTGCGCGGCTGGGCCAAGCCGGTCTGGGAGACAGAGTGGGCGCCGTTCGGCTCCGGGCCCTTCGACGCGGCCTGGGACGACGGCTCACAGTTGTCTGGTTTCACCTGGGCGCAGTACATCTATACCGGCTTGACCAAAGCGGACCTGGGCGGGTTCTTGTACTTGTGGGGCGCGAACACGAGCACGACGACCATCACCGGCCCCAACACGGGACTGGTCTACGTGAAGGGCAGCACGGTCGCCACCTCCGGCCGGCTGTGGGCGTTCGCGAGCTACAGCCGCTTCGTCCGCCCGGGCGCGGTACGCGTCGCGACGACGACAAGCGACCCGACCCTCGAGGTGAGCGCGTTCGCCAACACCGACGGCTCGGTCGCCGTGGTCGTCCTGAACAGCGCCCACAGCACCCGGGTTGCAACTTTCGAGCTGCGCGGGCTCACAGGAGCGCGCGCCACGCCGTACCTGACCAACTCGCCCCACGCGTTGTCCGCGCAGCCAACGATCACGCTAAAGGACGGCAGTTTCACAGCGACACTGCCGCCGCGGTCGCTCGTCAGCTACGAAATCCGGTCGTGAGCCCTGCCCGCCGCCGTCCATGCGCGACACTTTGCAAGTGACCAAAACGACTGTCCTACGTGGGGCGGTCGTCGTTGTGCTCGCGGCTTTGGGCTTTTTCATGGCATCGTGTGGGGGCAGCCCGGCGCACAACGGGGTGGCCGGGCTGGGGCAGGCAGAGACCGCGACGACCCGGTCGAGCGCGCCGGCCGGCTCGGGCTCACCGGGCCAATCCGGGCCCACGGAGGTGCAGTTGCTGGAGTACGCAAAGTGCATCCGCTCCCACGGGGTCAGTGACTTCCCCGACCCGGCCCCCGTCGCCGGCGGTGGGTACGCCTTCAGGGTCCAACCAGACGCCAACCCTCGTTCGCCGACGCCGCAGTTCCAGGCGGCCGAGAACGCCTGCGAAAAGGACGTGCCGCCCTCCCTCGCGAAGCTGACACCGGCCCAGATGATGGCCAACGCGCTCAAGTACGCGGTGTGCATGCGCGCCCACGGCGAGCCCGACTTCCCCGACCCCAACGGGCAAGGCATGATCAAGATCAACCCGACCGGGGCCATGAGCCCGAGCTCGCCCGAGTTCCAGCGGGCCGAGAAGGCCTGCCAAAACCTGGACAACGGCAGCTTCGACGAGGAGATTACGTCCGGCGGTCCGTGATCGTCGCTTGCTCTTTTTGGGCGTACTTGAGAGAACTGGTCGCGCCAGCGTCACCGTAGGTACCGCTGGTATGCCCAGTTTTATGAAATGCACCCAGATCCGCCAGAGAGTGGTGCGAGAGCGGTGCGAGAGCGGTGCGAGAGCGCCCTTCGTTCCACAGCGCGGGCGCCAACGGGCCGACCCGTCTCGCGGCTCCTTGGTACTCCAGTCGTACCCGGGGCGGTCGGGGCGCGCGGTGCCTTGACAAACCGTGCCTGCACTACTAACCTTCTCTAGGTGCCTAGAGAAGTGTTGAGGCAATCGATTAGCTTCCATTTGAGGCCCGGCTCGGGCGTACCTTCGTACTTGCAGATCGTCCAGCAAGTAAAGCAGGCGATACGGATGGGACTGCTCGACGTCGGGGACAAGCTGCCGACCGTGAAGGACGTGGTCGCAGAGGTAGCGATCAACCCCAACACCGTGATGAAGGCTTATTGGCAGCTCGAGCACGAAGGCCTCGTACGGGGCCACCAGGGCGTGGGCACCTTCGTCTCGCGCCGGCCCGATGGCCCTCCACCTGGCACCCAGGCCCGGCTGGCCCGGAGCCTCGCCCGCTGGGTCGAAAGCGCCCGCTCCGAGGGCATGGACGACGAGTCCATCGAGTCTCTCGTTCAGACCACGTTGCGCTCGTCGAGCGCGGAGCAGCTCGCATGAGCGGGCCGGTTACCGCTCGCCCCGCTATCGAGACCTCAGGGCTCGCCAAGAGCTACGGCTCGCTGTGGGCGCTCCAGGACTGCTCGATAATGGTCCCCCAGGGCCGGGTCACGGCGCTCGTCGGCCCCAACGGTGCCGGCAAGACGACGCTGTTGCGCTTGCTCGCAGGCCTCGCCACGCCGACCACAGGCACGGCTTCAGTCCTGGGCCGCTCACCAGGCCAGAGCGAGGAGTTCCTTTCGAGCATCGGGTACCTCGCCCAGGACATCCCGCTCTACAAGCGCTTGAGCGCCGACCAGCACCTCGCGATCGGGGCCGGGCTCAACCGGAGCTGGGATGCTGCCGCTGCGCGCGAGCGCCTTGTGGCTCTGAGGATCCCCATCGACCGACCGGTCTCCACTCTCTCGGGCGGCCAGCGCGCCCAGGTCGCGCTGGGCCTCGCGCTGGCCAAGTGTCCCCGGGTGCTGTTGCTCGACGAACCGGTGGCAGCCTTGGACCCTCTGGCCAGGAGGGAGTTCCTTACTTCTCTCACCTCGGCGGTAGCAGAGGGCGACCTTTCGGTGGTGCTCTCCTCTCACCTTCTCCACGACCTGGAGCGGGTCTGCGACCACCTCGTGTTGCTGGCTGCGTCCCGGGCCCAGATTTGCGACGACATCGACCACATCCTCGCCACTCACCGGATGCTCGTCGGGCCACGACGGAAGCTCTCCGATGTCGAGCAGGGCCTCGACGTGGTGAAGGCGACACAGACGGCCAACCAGACCAGGCTCATCGTTAGGGCCGACGGGCCTGTCCTTGACCCGTCCTGGCAGGTCGAGGAGGTCGGGCTGGAAGACATCGTCCTCGCGTACATGGGCAGGGAGGAGCTCGAACGAACCGCTCAGCCTGTCCCCCTGGGGGCAGCCTCGTGAACCAGCTCATCTGGAGGCTCCACTACCGGCAGGTCTACTGGGCGCTCGGCACCTTGGCCGTGCTGGTGGTTTTGCTCGTCATCACCGGCCTCGTCATGGCGAACGACTACCACTCGTTCGAAGCCACTTGCGCGGCCACCCAAACGTGCGGGGACGCTGGGAGCACCTTGTTCAGGGGAGACGGCTTCGTCATCGACTTGGTGGACTCCACGCTCGTCATCTCGGCGCTCCTTGGGATGTTT
>DATJST010000068.1:0-6021 GCA_035503975.1 Acidimicrobiales bacterium
GATCCCAACCCGCCGATCAGCAGCAGGTCTTCGAAATGAACTGCGCTTGCCACCCGCGTCACTTAAGTTAAGGAGCCCAACGTTGTCGAGCCGCCACGACTGCATGCCAGTTGAGATAGACCCAGCCGGTGAGTGTCACGAGCAGTGCGCCGAGGGACGGACCCAGATCTACCGGCTAGCTAATAGAGAGTGGCGGTCTCGACACGGTTTGCGCCCAAGTGGCGGGCGACGAGACCGAGTCGTTCGGTGGGTCGGAGCGTGTCGGTAAGCACTTTGTAGAAGATTCCGGCGATCGTGTCGTGGAGGTCTTGGTACCTGCTGCCTTCCTCGACGAGTTCTGCCAAGACGCCAAGGTCAAGCGACCGGACAGGAGTTGAATGGCGCGGAGGCCAGGAGAGGCTCTCTCGAAATTCATTGCCGCCGCCAAGCATTCACTGTGGCCATCGTGACGTCGGTTGATTGACGTCAAAGACGCGGCAGCGTGGGCACGTCTGCAAGGTGGAATTCTTCTCCATAAAGGTCGCCGCCGGGTGATTGTCTGGCGCTGCCGGCTACCGAGCCCGCGTCGACAGGTTCGAACCCGGCGTCTCGGACCACTGACGCCGCCGCACGTTTGGCATCGTGGTCGTCCCCGCTCAAGAAGATGACGACGCGATCCGCTCCGGCTCGACCGGCCGACTCAGTGAGGAAGCCGGCGGTCAGGGTGTTGAAACCCTTGACGTAGCGGGCGCCAGGCAACCAGTCCCGGACGTATTCGGATGGGAGCTGCCCTCCAAGGTCGACCAACGCGTCGCGTTCAGGAGTGTAGGGGTTGGTCGTGTCGATCAGGACCTTCCCGGTGAGGGATCCGACAGCCCGACTCGCCGCTCCGACGTGTTCGAAGCGCGGTGCGAAAATCACAATCTCGGACAGTCTCACTGCCTCAGCCGGCGGCGCACATCGTGCCTCGAAGCCGATCTGGCGGGCTGCCTGTTCGAGACGCTGTTGGTTGGTGGACCAGGTGACGACGAGGGGCCGACCGGCCCGGGCGAGCAGTCGGCCCACAGATTGTCCAATGGCCCCGGCTCCGACGATGGCTACCGCGCTGGCATTCGGTTGCGTCGGTCTCATGCGAAGGCATCGGCATGAGCTCGGGCCCACTGCTCGAAGGTGCGGGGTGGACGGCCGGTGAGATCCTGGTAAGCGGACAGGACGACCGAGTCATCTAGGGCGCCGTCCGCGTAGAAATCGAAGAAGGCATCGACGTACTCGGCGGGCATGGTGGCCAACATGGCCTGACGGGCTTCGCCGTCAGGGTGCGCTTCGAAACGCAGATCCCGGCCCAACACCTCGGCCAAGATCCGCAGGCGGTCAGCGGGTACGAGGGTCTCGGGTCCAGTGATCCGGTAGGTCGTACCGACATGTCCGGCCGTGGTGAGAGCCAGAGCGACGACCGCGGCGATGTCGGCGGGGTCGATCATGGCTACCCCGATCGAAGCGAACGGTGCTCGTACGACATCGCCGGCGGCGAGTTGGGGCGTCCATTCGAAGGTATTGGACATGAACCCGCTCGGCCGCACGATCGTCGCGTCGAGGCCCGACGAGCGCACGGCCTGTTCGGAAGTGACCATGAAGGCGGTGACGGCGTTGGTCATGTCCCCGCTTCCGGCGGAGGGGCCCGAGAGGAGCACCACCCGGCGTGCTCCCGATTGGCCGATGACGCTGAGGAGCCCTGGCATGTCGGCGTATCCGGGGAGCAAGAACACGCCCGAGACGCCGACAAAGGCACCACACAGGCTCTCTGGGTCGTTGAGGTCCCCAACGACCGTCTCTACCCCGGGCGGGAGCGTCGACGGTGCAACCCCGCGAGTAAGCGCCCGGACGAGATGGCCCTCAGCGCAGAGTGCTCGCACCACCTCACCCCCAACGTTGCCGGTGGCACCAGTGACCAGGATCATCAGCTCTGTCCGTCGACTTGCAGCGTTCGCCGTTCGCTTCGAACGTCTTCGGCGCCGCCGGAGTGGACGAAGCTGGTAAACCACGTCGCCGGCACGGCGACGGCAGAGAGCACGAGGGCCACGACGATGGGAGAGGAAGGTCCGTGGTGGGCGAGCACGGCGCCGCCGAGCAGCGAGCCGATGGCAATGCCACCGTTGACCGCCGAGGCACCAAGGGTGGCGGCCAGATCGGCTCCATTGCCAGCAAGGGTGATGACCCGCAACTGAAAGCACGGGATGATGGCGAAGGTAGCGAGCCCCCAAGCGGCCAGTCCCAGTACCACGAGCGCGGGAGTAGGCCGCACGAGATAAAGAAAACCGAGGGCCACGACGACGGCCAGGTTGGCGACCAGCATGGCGGCGCTGGCGCTACGGTCGGCGGCCTTCCCGCCCGCCACGGCGCCCGCGGCGGCGAACAGACCGAACACCAGCAGGAACCCGCTCACCGCGCCGCCGGAGATCCCGGTGACATGTTGCAGGAACGGCGTGAGGTAGGTGAACGCGGTGAACTGGGCGCCCATGAGCACCAGGCCGAGACCGAGGACGGCCAGCACCCGGGGAGCGAAGGCCGCGCCGGCCTGGGAACGCAGTCGACTCGGTCCGCTCGCGGGCACGGCCGGCACGAAGAGCATCGATGCCACCAGCGCAGCGCCGGCCAGTGCGACCACGATCACGAACGCGAACCGCCAGCCCACCGCCTGGCCCACCAGCGTCCCGAGCGGCACCCCGACCACCGTGGAAACCGCAATGCCCCCAAATACCATCGAGATGGCTGATCCGCGTTTGTCCGAGGGGACCAAGCTGGCTGCGATCACCGAAGCCACCCCGATGAACAGACCGTGGATGGATCCGGTCACGACCCGGGCGACCAGCAGCAGATGGAAGCTGGTCGCCCCGGCCGCCACGATGTTCCCGGCCGCGAATACCCCCAAAGCGAGGCAGAGCACCGTCCGCCGGCCCATCCGGGCGGTCAGCGCAGTCAGCAGCGGGGCGCCGATGGCGATCCCCAGTGCATAGGCAGTCACCAATTGGCCGGCAGTCGACACCGACACGTGCTGGCCCTTGGCCACCAGATCCAGGATCCCGATCACGACCAGTTCCGCGGTGCCGATCGCAAAGGCGCCCAGCGCCAAGGCCCCGAGCGCCCACCGGCTCCTCGCCTGTCCATCTCGCAGTGATGCGCTCACTGACCGGTCACTCCCCTCCGCCTCTGCTCATCCCTGCCTCCGTCCATTCCCGGGTCATCGTCTCCGCGAAGGAATGGTGCGACCGGAGCAGCCGGTGAACAAGACCGGATCGCTTACCCCATCGTGTAATCTGACTTACCGATGTGGTCGGAGCTCGATCTTCGTGGGGGCCGGGTGTTCCTCGTTTTGAGCGAAGAGCTCCATTTCGGTCGCGCCGCCGCCCGTCTCGGCGTCACCCATGCCAGGGTCAGCCAGACGATCCGAGCCCTCGAAACGCGCGTCGGGGCGCCGCTGTTCGAACGCACGAGCCGCCGGGTGACGCTCACGTCGCTGGGCGTCGAGCTCGAGGGCCGGTTACGCCCGGCGCACAGCCAGCTTGGCGCCGCACTGGAGCGGGCTGCGACGAGTGTCAGCGACACCGCCGGGACGCTACGAATAGGAGTGACGACGGTTACCGACACTCCCGCTGTGCATGACCTCGTTGACGGGTTCGTCCGTCAGCACTCTGACTGTCGGGCGACCCTGGTCGAGATCGTCATATGGGACCCCTATGGCCCGCTGCGCCGGGGCGAGATCGACGTGTTGTGCAACTGGCAGGTGGTTGACGAACCCGACCTGACCTGCGGGCCGACCATCGCAAAGCACGCTCGGGTCCTCATGGTCGGAGCAGGACATCACCTCGCCACCAAGACGGCCGTGAGCCTCGAGGACCTGGCGGGCGAGACCGTCAATGGCGTACCTCCCGGCTACCCCCGCTCTCTCGAGGACGCCCTGCACCCACCCCGAACCCCCTCCGGCCGGCCCATCCATCGAAGTCCACCCATCGCCTCCCCGGCCCAGGTGTTCAACATGGTCGCCCGCGGCGCGCTCGTCTCACCCGCAGAAGCCGGGATGCGGCCCTGGAGCGAGCGACCGGGCATTGTCGAGATCCCCTTGACCGATCTCCCGCCCCTTGCGCTCGGCCTGATCTGGTGCGCCGCCCACGAGAACGAACGAATCCGCGCATTGGCGAGGTTCGCAACCACCGGCCCAGACACTGCCCACGGCCTCACAGATTGCCAAAAGACGTCGCACGCGGACCTCACGGCTGTCGAGGGAAGCGAACTGCGAGCGCTTCTCACTCTCGCCGACGAATGCCACTTCGCCCGCACTGCCGAGCGGCTCGGCCTGACCTCGTCCCGCGTCAGCCAGCTCATCCGCAAACTGGAAACTCACATCGGCGCCCCCCTTTTCGACCGCACTAGTCGCAGCGTCCGCCTCACTCCGGTTGGAGCCCAGCTGTGCCAAGAGATCCGGCGGACCTACAACCAGATCGGCAGCGCGTACGACATCGCTCGACAGACCGCTCGGACACTCCGACCAACCGCGTCAGCCAATCGATCCCACAGCCTGGGACACCCGGGTTCCATCGGACAGACGTCGACGGCTACGTAGATGTCGGCACAAGCGCCACACGCCCCGACCAGCGAGCGCGGCGTGGATCAGCATCCGGTGAGCGCATCGACAAAGATGTCCCCCCCGTGTTGAGTCAGGTACTGCTATGTGTTTCTGTCTAACAGATAGCGGGGCGTCTCTGGGCCTACGTGCAGCGTACAAGCTGAGAACGCAGCGCCCAATTCAGGACCATGCCATGCGTTTGTTCATCGAACGCGGGTACGACAGCACCTCCATCGCTGACATCGCCCAGGTGGCTCACCTGTCATCGATGACCGTCTTCCATTACTTCTCCGAGAAGCAAAATCGCGTCGTGAGCGACGAGTTCAACGCATTCATCGTTGAGAAAATTAAGGCCCAGCCATGCTCGACCTCGCTCATCCAACGCAGATGCCAAGGACTCGTCGGGGTCGCTGCCGAGAGAACCCCACAAGACCACGCGATGCTGCTGGCCCGCATTCGGATGCGTCTGTCCGTGCCATCGCCGCGAGCTCGCATGTGGGACGGTCAGTTCCAAAGTCAACAGAGCCTCGTGGCCGGCCTGCGCACAACCGACACCAACCCACAGCAGGACCTTGAGCCACAAGTGGTCACTAGCGCCAGTCTGGCCGCAGCGGCCCTAGCCATCATGCGCTGGGCCGACGGTGACGGCCAAGAGGACCTACCGGCGCTGATGGACATAGCGCTTTGCATGCTCTGGACATACGACAGCAACAGGAGGTAGTGCAGCGTGACAGGAATTCGAAGAGTTATCACCGGCTACGGGCCCTCTCGTTAAGGTCACGTAAGGTCACGAAGTCACGACTGACCAGAAGTCGGAAACGGGCCACGGACCAGTTACCCAGGTCCGATCGGCGAACTGAACGAACAGCGAATGGCGCCCGGCGCCCGTCCCTGTTGGCGAACGGTGTTCACGCCATCCGTCTCCGGTTCCGGCAGCGGTTGATGGCGATATAACGGTCAAGGTCTTCCAATGTCGTAGGGGGTCGAGCCACCGATCTTCACAATCGGCAGCTCACCATGAAGGACAAGGCGTTCGACGGTTGCTCGCGACACTCCCAAATATTCGGCCGTATCCCCGACCCGCAGCAAACGCTGACGTATCCCTTCCATCGCGTGGCCTTGGTTCTCAGCGTGGCCTTTGGGCCGTCGCTCAGCAGCAACGGGTGTCACTCGGATTCCGTTGCGTTCGATTGCCGCCATCAAGCCCACCCTCGATTGGCGTGCCGGAAGATTGTCGCGGGTTGTACGTTGGTCCAGGGCACCAGTGCGGTCACCGAGGAGACTACGAATCCGCCGAGCACCCGCTCTTGATCGCCATCATCGGCCTCCTCGGATTAGCTATCACCCGTCGCTCATCCGTCCAACCTGCGACCACAAGCTGCCCCTCATTCGATCGGAGTGTGCTGACGGCTTGGCGCCCG
>DATJST010000069.1:0-3631 GCA_035503975.1 Acidimicrobiales bacterium
GTCCAGCTTTTTCACCTGCGCGAGCCGCTCACGATCGCCGCTGTGCCGTCGAGCCAGTCGATCGCCGGGCTCGAGCGCCAGGCAACCGCCATCTGGGCTGCAGTCACCAGAGCGTGCATCCTCGAGGATTTTCGGCCTAAACCGGGCCCGGGGTGCGAGTGGTGCGGCTTCCATGCCTACTGCCCAGCCATGGGTGGCGACCTGGCTCTTGCCCAACGCGCGGCGGGGCACCAAGATGAGCAGCTCGCAATCCCGCCCACCTTGTTCGACGCTCCGTCGTACCTGGCTTCACCGCTTGCCGCCAGCGGGTGAGCGCCACTAGCGCGGGGACGAGCCGCACCGCCGTCGCGGCCCCAGAGCGCGTCAGGCGCTTCGACGAGGTGGTGGACCGTTATTTCGAGCAGCACCTGCGCGGGCGGCCGTACCTCGACGTCGTTATGTACACCGCCAGCTTGGCCGCGGAGCACAGCATCTTGTGGCTCGTCCTGGCGGGTATCGAGAGCTGGCAAAAGGAGCGCTCGCCGAGGCCTTTGGCCCGCGTTGCACTGGCCCTTGGAGCCGAGTCGGCCCTTGTCAACGGCCCGGTCAAGGCGCTGTTCAGGCGCCGCCGGCCCGAACGCACGGCACCTGCCCCGCTCCCCCTGCGCAACCCGAGGACGAGCAGCTTCCCGAGCGGCCACGCCAGCGCGGCCTTCTTCGCGGCGGCGCTCCTGAGGGACGGCTCAGGCGCTCGGGCCTATTACCCACTGGCCGCCATCGTGGCCGCCAGCAGGGTTTACGTGCGCACCCACCACGCCTCCGACGTGGTCGCGGGGGCGGCGCTGGGCGCGGTGCTCGGAGAGCTGGCCCGGCCCCTCGCCGGTTTGGGGCGCGCTGCAGGAACAACCGGGACCGGCAGCTTGTTGTAGTGCGTTATGCCCGCCGCATTTGAAATTACCTGGGACTACCTGTGCCCATTTGCCCGCAATGCCCACGAGCACTTGGTGGAAGCGCTCCGCGCCGGAGCCGACTGGGACGTCCATTTCCGTTTCTTTTCCCTGGCCCAGGCACATGTGGGCGACGGTGGGGCACCCGTTTGGCAGGACCCGCTCGCCCACCCGGGCGTCCTGGCAGGCCTTGCCGGCATCGTCGTGCGGGACCAGCAGCCGGAGCGCTTCCTGGACGCGCACATGGCCTTGTTCGTCGCTCGACACGACCACAGCCTCGACTTGAGAGACCGCGAGGTCGTCTCCGGGGCGCTCGGTTCGGCAGGCTTGGACGGCACGGCCGTCATCGACGAGGCCCTGAGCGGTTGGCCAGCCGCGCGGGCGCAAGCAGAGCACGAAGAGTTAGTAGAGCGTTGGCAAGTGTTCGGGGTGCCCACGTTCATCCTCAGGGACAGGGCCGTCTTCGTGCGCGTGATGACGCGCCCGCAAGGAGATGCCAAGTTGGCGGAAGCCACCATCGAGCGGGTGGTGGACCTGGTCGAAGGGTTCCCCGAGCTCAACGAGTACAAGTTCACGACCATCCCTCGCTGAAAGGGCTTCCGCGATGAGCACGAGCACGAGGCCTGAGGGGCAGCGAAGCTTCGACCAACCGGTACCACGACCGGAGAGCGCGACGGGCGCGCCGAGCGCGGCGGACGGCTACAACCACAGCCAAATCCTGGTCATCATGTCGGGCCTGATGCTCGGCATGTTCCTGGCGGCATTGGACCAGACGATCGTCACCACTGCCCTGACGCGCATCAGCGAAGACTTCCACCAGCTCAACCTGTACTCCTGGGTCGTAACGTCCTACCTGCTCACCTCCACGGTCACTACGCCCCTCTACGGGAAGATCTCCGACATGTTCGGCCGCAAGGCGATCTTCCAATTCGCCATCGTGCTGTTCCTGGCCGGTAGCGCGCTCTCTGGTATGTCGGACAGCATGCTCCAGCTGATCCTGTTCCGCGGTGTACAGGGCCTTGGCGGTGGGGGCCTGTTCTCGGTTGCCCTGTCGATCGTGGGCGACGTGATCCCACCCCGGGACCGCGGCCGTTACCAGGGGTACTTCGGCGGCGTCTTCGGCATTGCCAGCATCATCGGCCCGTTGATCGGCGGCTTCCTGGTGGACGAAGCGTCGTGGCGTTGGGTGTTCTATGTCAACCTGCCGATCGGAGTGGTCGCTCTGGTCGTCATCAATAGGGTGCTCCACAACGACCGCCGGCGTAGCCAATCGAGCATCGATTTCGGCGGCGCGATCCTGTCCGTTGGGGGCGTCGCCATGCTGCTGGTCGCCGCCCAGAGCATCGGCCAGTACGCCAAGTTCACTTCGCTCGCTGCCGTCACCGCCCCCATCGGGCTCGTGATGCTGGTCGCGTTTGTGTGGTGGGAGACGCGGGCGGCCGCCCCTATCCTCCCGTTACGCATGTTCCGCAATGGTGTCTTCAGCGTCTCGTCGGCATTGTCGCTGATCACGGGCGCGGTGATGTTCGGCGCGATCATCTTCCTTCCCGAGTACCTGCAGATCGTGCGGCACGTCAGTCCAACGATGTCGGGCCTGCGCCTGCTCGCGCTCTTGGTCGGCTTGCTGTTCACTTCCATCGGTTCGGGCCAGCTCATTTCGCGCTGGGGCCGCTACAAGGTGTTCGTAGTGAGCGGTACCGCGATCATGGCCGTCGGCATGTGGCTGATGTCCCTGATAGAGATCAACACTGGCTCGATAGCGCTGTACGCCATGATGTTCGTCGTCGGGGCAGGCCTCGGGCTGTTCATGCAGACGCTGGTCCTGGCCACCCAAAACTCGATCGCTCCCCAAGACATGGGGGTGGGGACCTCGGCCATCACGTTCTTCCGGACCCTCGGAGGAGCCATAGGGGCGGCCGTCCTGGGAGCGGTCGTGCTCGACCAGGAAAAGGTGCTCAGCCGTGCTGATGTCGCCCGCTTTGGCAAGGTGAGCGGCGCCGCGCACGCGTTCGTGACCGGCATGGACCGCGCTTTTCTGTGGTCGGTGCCGATAGCGGTCGTGGCCTTCGCGCTCTCCTTCTTGCTGAAGGAGATCAAGCTGCGGACCTCGGCCCCGGGGCCGGTTCATGCCCAAGCTGCCGGCTGAACACCCGCCCAAGCTGCCGGCTGAGCGCCGGCGCAAGCTGCCGGCTGAGCGCCGGCCCAAGTTGCTGGCCGAGCATCGGCCCAGCCCAGGCGTAGGGCCCAGGAGGTATGGACCAAATACGGTACCTGACTTAGCGCCGCGTGCATTAACCTACATGCCCATCATCGCCAGTAGGTTCTCGTGCCGGGCCCCCTCACTAATCCGCTGCCGAGTGCGGCAGGAGCGCGGGTGAGCTCCGACGGCGGCCAGGAGCCGCGCTCACCGCGCTCCCGACGGACGCGCCCGGTGCTCCCTCCCTCCTTACGTCCCGGCATGGTGTTGTCTCGGCGGTCGCGCCATAACGCAAGCGCGGCTCCCCGCAATGCGGCTCGGACATCGATATGGATGGAACTCGGATGGCTCGTCTTCTTGGTCTGGATCTACGACTGGCTACAAGACCTCGCTCCGTTGCGGCGCCGCCTCGCCCTCGCCGATGCCCGCTCGCTACTTTCCTTCGAGACCACTCTCGGGTTGGACCCCGAGAGGACATTGGACCACTGGCTGGCGCACGAACAGGCGC
>DATJST010000070.1:0-24243 GCA_035503975.1 Acidimicrobiales bacterium
AGGATGTGCCTCCGGTGCCGTTGCACGAGCTCGAGGGTGAAAGCTGCGCCATTTGTGAAGAACTGGCCGGTAAGGGCGCGGCGGGGGCTTCGCACGGGCGCAGGGTCGTGGCTGACGGCGTCGGTTGGCAGGCGTGGTCCGTGTGGGCGCCGTCCTACCCCTTCGAGCTCTTGATCGCACCCACCGAGCACCTCGCAGACCTGGCCGCGGCGCGCCCCGTACACCGCGGCCTGGCGGAGGTGCTGCCGGCGTGCCTGGCTTCGCTCGACGCCTTGTTCTCCAGCCCCATGCCATACATGCTCTGGTGCCACCAGCGGCCGACCGACGGAAAGAGCTGGCCGACCGCGCACCTTCACTTCCATGTGGCGCCCACCCGCAGGGACGAAGGCGTCGCTCGGTACGTGGCTTCGGGCGAACTGGGCTCCGGTGTCATGTTCAACCCTGTCGACCCCGAGGAGGCGGCCGCGCGGCTTCGAAGCCTGGTCACAACCGGGCCAACGGCGGCCGGCCCCAGCGCCTAACCTAGGGCGGGCCAGCGACAACGGGGCCGGGGTACAGCCACGCCCGCTCAGGGCGCCTCGTAGAAGTTCCTCACCCAACGGTGCTCGTGGAGGACGTCAAGCTGCTGGGCGCTAAGTGGGCCGTCCTCAACCGCCTTCACGTTGGCATCCACATTGCGCACTGACCGCATGCCGGGGATGATGGTGGACACGGCCGGCGCGGAAAGGCAGTAGCGCAGGGCGATCCCCGGCAGGGCCTCGACTGGCACGCCGAGGTCCTTGGTGATGGCCTCAACGTGCTCCACGACCTGGAGCTTGCGGTCGCCACCGAAGTAGCGGTGCCGCCAGTCCCCTTCGGGGAAGGTCGTGCCGGCTGTGATCCTGCCCGTCAGGCCGCCCTCGTCCAACGGCACCCTGACTATCACACCCACGTCGTGGGCCTGGACAGCGGGGAACAAAGCGTCTTCGGGGCTTTGGTCGAATACGTTGTAAATGACCTGGACGGTATCGACCAGGCCCGACTCGACCAGCCTGATGGCGTTCGCTGGCTGATGGTCGTTGATCGATACCCCGAAATAGCGGATCTTTCCTTGCTCACGGAGCCTGGCCACGCCCTCGGCCCAGCTGCCGTGGCCCACCCATTCGTCGGACCACACGTGGAACTGTTGCACGTCGATCGTCTCCACGCCGAGGTTGGCGAGGCTGCGCTCGGTGCATTCGACGACCCAGTCCGCCGGGAACGCGTCGTCAGCAGCGACCCCGCTCGGAGCCGGCCAGGTCATGTTCTTGGGCGGGATTTTTGACGCCACGTACACCGTGGCGCCGGCTTCCCGCACGGCCTGGCCGACGAGCTTTTCACTGTGCCCCTCGCCGTAGCCCAGCGCCGTGTCGATGAAGTTCACGCCCTGGTCGATCGCCCGCCGCAGCGACCGCAGCGACTCGTCGTCGTCGGCCCCGATCCACATTGTCTTGCCGATGCCCCAGGCGCCATAGCCGAGCGCTGACACCTGCAAGCCGGTCCGGCCCAAGCGACGGTAGTTCATGGTTGTCTCCTTCTCATTTCGCTCATCAGATCTGCGCGACGGTGATGCATTGGATGATATGGCTGAGTACGGTACGTAATCGACATGACGGTCACGAGAGCGTCGGCTATCGACTTCCGGTCCTTCGAGCCGTACTACCTGCAGCTCAAGCGCATCCTCTTGCGGGACGTGGCCGCTGGCGCCGCCGAGGGGAGCCTGCTGCCCTCAGAGGCGGAGCTCTGCTCGCAGTACTCGGTCAGCCGTACGGTCGTGCGCCAGGCCCTCGGCGAGCTCGAGAACGAAGGCCTCGTCCTAAAGGTTAAGGGCAAGGGCACCTTCGTTACCGGGCGCAAGGTGGACACGAGCTTTATCCAGGACACTCTCGGGTTCTACGAGTCGATGTCCAGGGCGGGGCATGCCGTCGAGAGCCGGGTCCTGAAGCTCGCCACGGAGAACAGCGGTGTCGATGTAGCCCGCCTGCTGGAGATCGGTGTTGGCGAGCAGGTCATCAGGTTTGACCGGGTGCGCAGCATCGACGGCCGTCCCGTGCAGGTGGCCCGGGCCGCCATGCCTGCTCGCCTATTCCCCGGCTTGGTCGACATGGAACTCGCGGACCGGTCCCTGTACCAGGTATTACGTGAGGTTTACGGAGTGCGCCCAGCTCGCGGCCATCGAGCCATCGAGGCGGTGGCCCTGTCCAAAGAGGACTCGGAGCACCTCGGCGTGCCGCGCGGCAGCCCAGGCCTACGCATCCACAGCATCACGCGCTCGAGTGACGATGTCGTCTTTGAGCACTACGTCGCCGACTACCGGGGGGACAGCTTCCGGTTCGAAGTCGAAGTCCGCTCGGGGACCGAGCCGCCCAACTGACCGGGCGCCCTCACCAGATCGTGTAGCCCCCGTCCAGCACCATGACGCTCCCTGTCATAAAACTGGAGGCGTCACTGGCGAGGAACACGACGGCGGGTGCGACTTCCGCGGTCGCTGCCATGCGCTGCATGGGCACGTCTTCCAGCCACCAGCGGCGCCGGTCGGGGTCGACGATCTCACCGGTCATATCGGTGGCCACATAACCCAAGGCGAGCGCATTTACGCGAACTCCGTACGGTGCCCACTCGCCGGCCAGTGACCGCGTCAGCTGGTGCACCGCGGCCTTCGAGGCATTGTACGCCGGCTGCCATTGAGGGCGGTTGACGACGATGCCTGAGATGGAGCCGATGTTCACGATGGCGCCGCGCCCACGGCTCACCATGGCCTTTCCGACCACCTGGGAGCAAGACCAAACGGCATCCAGGTTGACGGCGAGGACGGAGCGCCAAGAACCGAGGCTGACATCCAGCGCGGGCTGGTGGACTACCGTGCCCGCGTTGTTGACCAGGACCTCGATCGGGCCGAGGGCCGACTCGACCTCTGCCACCATGGCCTCAACGTCTTCGTGGACGCACACGTCACCGCTCACTGCGGTCACCTCCAAGCCGAGGTCGCGCAGCCCCTGCGCCGCGGCCTCACCTTCAGCGCCGGACCGGGAAGTGATGGCTACTCTCGCACCGGCCTCGGCGAGCCCCTGAGCACATGCTTTGCCGATCCCCTTGCGCGCGCCAGTGACCAATGCGACTCGGCCGTCCAGGCGGAAGCGGTCCAATACGTTCATTGCCGGTCGACGTCCTTGGGCGGAAGCGAGCGAAGCGGCGCCCGGCCCGCTCGAGATGCGGTCATCAAACGCGAACCTCCGAAGCCAGGCCGGCGAGGTCGCCGACTACGTCGGGCGTCATCTCCACACCGAACACCTCTTCCATAGCACATGTCCAACCGTGCACGAAGTACCGCCAACCATCTTCCACTACGAGCCGACGGCCCGTCTGCTGGCGCTCGGCTTGGTGGAGGAAATCGAGCTGGCCCCGGTAGTTGAGCTCCCAGACAAGCGCCTCTTCAGGGAAAACGCCCTCGTCGGTCACAGGGCTGCCGGGGGTGTCCTTGCCCATGCCGGTCCCGTTCACCACCAATGAACCGTCAGGCAACCCAGCCATCAGCCCGTCGTTCACGGCCGGGTCGGCGTTGGCCACGTAACGCACCGGCGTGGTGACCCCGAGCCGCTCGTGCACCACGCGCATACGTTCGAGGCGTTCATTGCCCCGGTTTACTACGACGATGCGCGCCGGCCGGTCCTCAGGGGGCCTGGTGGCGAGTAGGTGCAGGCTGATCGCCAGATTGGAGCCTCCCGCCCCGAACAACAAGACGTCCGCGGCGCGCGCCGACCAGTACCCGGCCGGCACGAACTCGTCCAAAGCGCGCCCAGACGAGATGGGGTCCTTGGCGTGCGCCCGGAACTGCCCGTCCCGCTTGGAGAGGCAGGACACCTCGCCGCACAGTTGGGCGTACGGGTCGACGTAGTCAAAGATGTCACCACAGGCATCGAACACGTCGATCTTGTGGCTCGTCACCAGCCCGCCCAGCTCTGCGGCCCCGGCTTTGATCCCGCCCACGACGTCGCGGTAAGTGGCCGGCGTGGCTCTTAGGGGGAGGTCGTGGCCCACCATCTCGACGCCGTCCAAACCCAGGTGACGAGCCCAGAGCGGGAAGACGCGCATGATCGCCGACCTGGCCGTGGTCACACCGATGAAGCTGAAGTGAGCGGTGCCGGGGGTCATGCAGAAGGCCTCTCGTCGAGCGATTTCAAGAAGTTGGAGACGAAGTGGGTGACCTCGTCCCAGGCGCGCGCCCGGCGCAGCGCGGCCGGCACGAGCTCGCCACCCATGCCGACAGCCAGCGCCCCGGCTTCCAACCAAGTGGCCGCGGTAGTGGGCGAGATCCCGCCGGTAGGGAGCACCCGCAACCCTGGGAACGGCCCGAACAGCGCTCTCATGTAGCCGTGGCCCACGCTGGCCGCGGGGAACAGCTTCAGCAGGGTGGCACCGGCGCGTGTCGCCATCGCCACTTCGGACGGCGTCAGGACACCCGGGACCGCCAGCCCTCCCATTGCCAGCATCTGCTCGAGGAGAGCCAGGTCCAGGTGCGGGGAAACGAAAAAGTCGGCCCCTGCACCAGCCGCCGCCTTCAGCTGCTCAGGCGTCATGATGGTCCCGGCACCCAACAGGGCACGTCCTGCCAACCTCTCCTTCACCTCCAGCAAGGCCGCTTCGACCCCCGGCGTCGTAAAGGTCAACTCGAGGGCGCCGACACCGGCCGAAGCCAGTGCCTCAGCGAGCGCGATAGCTTCCCGGGCATCGTCCGAGCGGATTATGGCCAGTACCTTGGCCGCGGCGAGCTGGTCCAGGGCCGTCGTGGCTGCGACGGGGGTCACGCCGCCTCCCCCGAAGTGGCGGGGAAACGAGGTTGGCGGCCGGACAGCACGGCGAGCACTTCGTCCAGTGCCATGCGGCTCATCGCCCGGGTGGCTTCCGCAGTGTGCGGGCCCATATGGGGCAGCACGATCACATTGGGCCGCCCGACCAGGGGATGGGTGGCCGTCGGCGGCTCGTGCACGAGGACGTCGACCGCGGCGGCGCGCAGGAGCCCGGCATCGAGCGCCCACACCAGCGCTTCCTCATCGACCAAGGCGCCCCGCGCGGTATTGATGAGCGCCGCGCCCGGTTTGACCGTGGCGAGCAGCGAGCGCCCGAGAAGGCCGCGGGTCCCCGAGGTGAGCGGAGCATGCAGAGAAATGAAGTCTGCCTCGGCCACAAGCCCGTGGAGAGGTACCAGGCGAGCGTGCGGGCTGGCCACGTTGGGGTCGTAACCGAGCACCTCCATGCCGAGAGCGCTCATCTTGGCCGCCACCCGGGAACCGACCCGTCCCAGGCCCACAACGCCGAACACCCGGCCGGCCAGCTCGAGGCCCCGCAGCGCAGGCCAGTCACCATGCCTTACGCGGTCATCACCCTCGAGCAACGGGCGGGCGAGCGCGAAGGCCAACGCCACCGTCAGCTCAGCCACAGCGTTGGCGTTTGCGCCGGGGGTAGTGGTGACCGTGACCCCGCTGCGCCGCGCCGCGTCCAGATCGACCTGGTCGGTGCCTGTCCCATAACGTGCCACCACGCGCAGCCGGGGAGCGGCGGCGAACACCCTCGCACTCACCTCATCGAGGCCGGCGATCAAACCGTCGGCCTGCGGTACTAGCCCGGCTAGCGCCTCGGCCGAATGGGGGCCGGGGCGGTACTCGACGGTGCGCACGCAACTTTCCAGCTCCTGGCGCAGGCCCGGGTCGTCGCGGCCGAACGAGCGCGGCGTGACCACGACTACGCACTCGTTCAAAGGGCGCTCTCTCCCAATGCTCGTCACCGCAGCACCGCCCCCTCTGCGGTGCGCAGGACGCGGCACCCGAAACCCCGGTCGCTCACGGCAGCGTAGTCGTGACCCGCATGGCCGGGGTACACGGCGAAGAAAACAAGTGGCTGGTCTCCGGTGTTGACCGTGCGGTGAGCCCAACCCGGGGGGACGTAGGCGAGCACTCCAGGCGCCAGCACCGACTGCCTGGCCAGCGACTCCTCAGTGGCCAGCAGCAAGTAGCCCTCGCCGGCGAGGCCCAGGTACACCTCCCCGGTACCCCGGACGGCATGGTAATGCCCTTTGGTCATGAAGTACTCGTCGCCGACCGTCCCTGGGTTCAACACCGTCGTGCAGCAGATCAGCTGTCCCTCCTCTTCCGGGACGTCGTACTGGAGCACCTCGTAGACCACCGGGTCTCCGGCGGCGATCAGCCGGTCCAGGGCGGCACCGTCGGCGAAGGCGCCTCGGAGGTCGGAGGCTCGCCGCTCGGTACGGGTGGTGTGGGGCTCGAGCGCGCCGCTGAGCAAGTCGAGCCGGAGCGAGAACGGGTCCATCGGGGTCAAGGTTGGATCACCACTTTCATCATCTGGCCTGCAGCCGCCAGCTCGAAGCCCTGGAGGACCGAGCTGAGCGGCAGTCGGGCACCAATCAGGGCCGCCGTGCTCAATTGGCCGCTCCCGATCAGGTCGAGCGCGGCCCGGCACGAGCTGTTGGTGCTCGCCGTGGTCCCCGTAACGACGAGCTCCTTGTAGTGGACCAGGTTCGTATCGAGCTCGACACCAGAGCCCCGCCGGGGCAAGCCGGCAAAGAAATTGACCCGGCCGCCCGGGGCTGCGAGCTCCAAGGCCTGACGCTGCGCCTCGGGCGCCGGAGCCGCCACGATCACCGCGTCCGCGGCTCCACCGCCAACTTGGGCCAGGGCGGCGCGCAGGTCAGCCTCGTCGGTCCCGCAGGTCGCCGAGGCACCCCAGTCCGCCGCCACGGGCAAGCGCGCCGGGTTGGGGTCGCACGCAACGATGCCGGCCGCTCCGGCCAAGCGGGCGAGGCCGACGTGCAGCAAGCCGATCGGGCCGGCCCCGTAGACGAGCACGGTGTCCCCGGGGCCGATGCGGCACGCCTGCGAGCCGCGCCAAGCACACGCCAGCGGTTCGGCCAGGGCGAGGGCCGCGGCATCGCCCCCAGGCTCCACCGGGATGAGGTTGCCCTGGGCGACGATCTCCCTGGGCGCCAGCATGTAGTCGGCGAAGGCGCCGTCCTCGGTGATACCGATGGCGCGTGGTGTCTCGCATAGGTTGACCATTTCGGCGCGGCACGCCTTGCACCGCCCGCAACCATAGTTGGGCGCCACGAAAACACGCTGCCCGAGCTCGGCGGTGCAACCCGCGCCACGCTCGACGACCGTGCCGACGACTTCGTGGCCCGGGACGCGGCCCGACCCGTTGACGTTGCCGTAAGCGCGGTGGCCGCCGGCGGCGATACGCAGGTCGGTGCCGCAGATCGCGCAGGCTTCTACCCGCAGGAGCGCCTCGCCGGCACTGGGTAGCGGCGGGGGCCGTTCTTCGACCGCGAGCGCCGGGCCGTCGCGGTATACCAGGGCGCGCATGGTCAGGCTGCTCCGGCGTCGAGGCGCACAGGGCGTTCCTCACGCCATGAGCGATTTGCGGCCAGCACTGCGGCCACCGCGGCGCGGCCATCGGCGGGGCCCACGGCGGGGGGTTGGCCCGCTGAGGCAGCCAAGACAAAGCTGCGCAGCTCCTCCCGGTAGGCGCTCTCGAACCGAGCCGGCCACGAGGGGTAAGTCATGACCTCACCGCATCCACGGCCCTTCATCTCGAGCAGTGCGAGCGACCGATTGTCCCCCACTACCAGCAGCCCCTCAGTGCCCAGTACCTCGACGCGGGCATCGTAGCCATAATCTGCCGGGCAGGCGCCGTCGATCAGGCCCAACGCGCCACTGGCGAAGCGCAGCGTCACCACGGCGTTGTCGTAGAAGTCACGGGCCTCCACTCCCCGCTCACCACCTTTGAAATTGGCGGTCTCCGTGTAGACACGGTCGATCTCCGACGCCGCCAGCCATCGGGCGCAATCAAAGTCATGGCTGTTGACCTCGGCGAGCATGCCGTTGGACCACTTGATGTCTTGTGCCCAGGCCGGAGGCAGCCCGGGACCTCGGGTCAAGGACTTGACCAGCATCGGCTGCCCGATGGCACCATCAGCCAGGCGGCGCTTCGCCTCGGCGAACTCGGGTTGGAACCGCCTTACGAACCCCATCTGGAGCACCACCCCTGCCTGCTCAGCCGCGAGCGCCATCTCGTCGCACTCGGCCAGCGTTAGGGCCATGGGCTTCTCGCAGAACACGTGCTTGCCGTGCCGGGCGCTGGCCACGGCCAGCTCGCAGTGGGTGAACGTAGGGGTGGTGATGACCACGGCGTCGCAGGCGACCCTGGCAAAGGCATCGTCTAATCGTTCGAAAGCAGGCACCCCGAGCTCGTCCGCGGCCCTCTGCCTCGTCGCCCCGTCGGCGTCTACGACACAGGCGACCTCGGCCGACGCCACCCAGTCGTTGGCGTTGCGGGCGTGGAGCATCCCGGCGCGCCCCGCACCGACGACCGCGAGCTGAAATCGAGTCATACGCGCACCTCCGCGCCCGGCAAGAGGGCGCCGACGGCCGCCCTGTAATCCTGCAGCCTCCGTTGGTAAACCGCTTGCAAGCCAGCCTCCGGGAGCACCTCAGCACAGGGTTGAGCCGCGTCGCCGGCGGTTTTGACCATGTCCTCCACCGCGCCTACGGCCGCTCCGGCCACGAGCGCCGCGCCCCAACAGGTGAAGTTCCGCGGGAGCAACGGCCGGTAGGGCAGTCCCAGCACCGATGCCTTGATCCTGTTCCACATGTCGTTGGCGCCCCCTCCGCCGATAACCCGCACTTCGGCCGGTACCAGGTCCGGCGCCAGGTCAAGCACCCGATCGAGGTAACCCGCGTACTCGTAGGCCACGGCCTCGAACACCGAACGTGCGAGGTCGCCACGGCCGTGGGCCATGTCCAGGCCCAGCCAAGCGCCTCGGGCGTCGGGAGCGGCCGGCAGGATACGGCCCCCGAGGTGGGGCACGAACACAACCCGCCCGGCCGAGGCCGAGCCGGCCTCCTTGGCGAGGTCCCCGACCGAGCCAAGCCCGAGCGCGCGGCAAGCCCAGTTGAGGAGGTCCCCGCCAGGCAAATAGGAAAGCGAGAACCATTGGCCGGCAACCGCTCCCCGCATGACGACCAACGTCCGGCTCGGGTCGGGGCGGAAGGCGGGCGTTGAGATCGCCAGGACGGAGGCCGTGCCCGCCGTGTCCAAGAGCTGTCCCGGCCACACCGCCCCCGCGCCGAGAGCGCCCGCGGCGGTGTCACCAAGACCCGCCGCCACGGGTGTACCCGCGCGAAGCCCACACGCGGTGGCGGCCGCGCTACTGAGCATGCCAGCCACTGCCGCCGGCTCGACGACGGGGGGCAACCGGTCAGCTGGAACGCCAGCGCGCGCGATCAGCTCGGCCGACCATCGCCCGTTCACGGCTTCGGCCAAGCCACTGAAGTGGAGATGAGTCCGGTCGATGTACAGCTCCCCCGCCGTCAACCCGGCCAGGCGCCCGGTGACGAAGGCGCTGGGGACAACCCACTTGGCGACGCGCCGGTGTACATCGGGCTGCTCGTCCTGCCACCAGAGCATCTTCGGAGCGTGCGCAACCATCGGAGGGCAACCCGTGACTTCGGTCATCAGGTCGCCCATCTGCCTGTCGATCCGGGCCAGCTGGGGCAGGCAACGCGAGTCGAGCCAGGAATCGTATGGTGTCACCGGGGCGCCGTCGGCGCCCACACCAAGCACGCCGGCCATCTGCCCAGCGACGGCAATGCCGGCGACGTCGCCCGGACGGCAGCCCGAGGACTCGACGCAGTCAGCGATGGTCGCCACGGCGGCGTCGTAGAAATCGTCGGGCCGTTGTTGGACCTCCTCGGCGGAGCGCCGGTCGACTGTGACCGGGCGGGAGGACTCAGCCAGGCACCCACCCGTGGAGACAAAGAAGGCGGTCTTGACGCTCTGGCTGCCGATGTCTACGCCGACCAAGACGGCGGCCGTCATGGCACGGTCCTGTGGTCGACGGGCACGTCGCCAAAGCGGGCCGCGCTCCCGACAGGAGAGGTCAGTTCCACCTCAAAGGCCGTGTGGTCGCCGCGGTGGTAGGCAAAAAAGTAGTCGAGGGGCCGCGCGCCGGTCGTATAACCGATGTTGCGAAGGGCCAATAGCGGAGCCCCTTTTTTGATACCGAGCAGGCGCGCTTCACGCGCCCCCGCCACAGTCGCCTCGACACGGCGCACGCTCGAGACGATCGGGAGCTCGTACTCTTCGCGGAGGATCCGGTACAGGGAGGCAGAGCCGTTGAAGTCGCGTTGCACGAGCCCAGGCACGAGCACGGCCGGCATGTACGTCACGACCAAGACGTGGGGCACGCCGTCAACGGCGCGCAAACGTTCGAGCTCCACCACCGGTTCGCCTGGCTGCAAGTTGAGGGTGTGGGCCGTAGTCTCGGTGGCGGCGACCTCGCGCAGGCGGAGCACTTTGCTCTCGACCAGCTGGCCACGCAGGACGGCGTCATCGGCCAAGCCGCGAAGGCCGCCGATCAGGCCGACGGCCGTCTTGGGTACGGCCACAAAAGTGCCGCGCCCCCGTTGGCGCTGGATAAGGCCCTCGTGGGTCAGCTCGGAAAGCGCCTGGCGCACCACCCCCCGGCTGACGCCCAACCGGTGGCAGATTTGCAACTCGTCCGGCAACTGAGCGCCTGGCCTGAGCTCGCCCGAAAGGATGCGGTTGGCCAGCCACTGCTTGAGCTGGTGGTACAAGGGCACGGGCCCGGAGCGGTCCAGCACGGTACCAAGCTGGTCAATTTGTATAGACATCTATACATTCAGTCTGGCATGCTATTGATCGGGATGCAAGCGAAAGGAGCCGGGCGGTGCCCCCGCACTGGCGCGCGCACATGGTGAAGGTCGTGCGCACGGTCCTCGGGGACATCGCTCCGGGCGCGTTGGGGCCAACCGACGCCCATGAGCACCTGTTCCTGACGACGCCGCTGCAGCCCGGAGACGAGTACGCCGACGTGGGAGCCGCGATCGAAGAAGCCATGACGCTGGTGGCGGCAGGGGCGGCCAGCCTCGTCGATTGGACGCCGCTCGGGTTGGGGCGTTCCCCCGAAGGGCTGCGCCGCGTCTCTGAGGCGAGCGGGTTGCACATCGTGGCCGCGACCGGCGCTCACCGCGACGCCCACTACCCTGAAGGCCACCCGCTACGGGCCGAAGCCCTCGCCGCGTTGGCCGACTGCTTTGCGGCCGACATTGCGGAGCGGCGACCGCCATCGGGGGTGATCAAGGTGGGCGCCAGTTACCACCACCTCACCATGTTCGAAGAGAAGGTCTTTGCCGCGGCAGCCGAAGCGCACGCCCGTACCGGAGCTCCCATCTGCGTCCATACCGAGGTCGGCACCATGGGCTTGCGCATAGTGCAAAGGCTCGTAGCTCTGGGGGTCCCCCCGGGCGCGGTGATCCTCGCCCACCTGGACCGCAACCCCGACCCCGGGGAGCACGCGGAAACTGCCGCCACGGGTACCTGGTTGCAGTTCGACGGCCCCGGACGAGCCAAGTACTGGCCCGACTCGGTCGTGCTCCAGCTCATCGCCGACCTGGTCGAGCGAGGCTTCCAGGAGCGCCTACTGCTCGGCGGCGACACCGGGCGCCGCTCGATGATGAGGGCGTACGGCGGAGGCCCGGGCCTGGACTACCTGTTTGCGCGGTTCAAGCCGCGGCTCGAGCGCGAGCTCGGTCAAGCGCTCTGCACCCAGATATTCGTACTGAACCCGGCGGCGGCCTTCGGGTTCGAGCCGCCCGAGGCCGCGCCGGTGCGGCCCGGGCCATGAAGCGCTGGGGCCTCAAGCCGGGCCGCGCAGCAGGGAGGCAGCCGCCCGCCATTCACGGTCCCCGGCCTGCACCAGGAGCTCCAGGCGCGGCCAGGGCGGCAATGGCTGGTGGTCGGCCGTCGAAGTCAATGAGGCGCTCGCCACCAGGTGCCCAAGCCGGAGCCGCTGCCAGTGGGGCAGGCCACGGAGGTAGCCCGATAACCAGCCGGCGGCAAATGCATCGCCAGCCCCGACCGGCTCGAGCACCGTGACAGCCGGAGGGGGGACAAATTCACTAGCCTCGCCCTCGAAAACGGTTGCCCCGACCGCTCCGTCGCGGACCACAGCCACCGGGCCCGGCCCGACGGTGCGGTGGAACTCCTCAGCGGTTTCGCAACCCCAGAGAAGGCGTGCCTCATCGAGCCCGACAAACACGACGTCGGCCTGCCTGGCCAGTTCGAGGAGCCGGCGGGATGCCTCGGCTACCCCCCACAGGGCAGGACGGTAATTTATGTCAAAACTAATAGCTGTACCGACGGCACGTGCTCGCGCCAGTAGCCAGCTGATCATGCGGTCGCAGCCGGCCGACAAGGCGGGTGTGATGCCCGTCGCATGTACGAGGCGCGGCGCTTGCTCCAGCACCGGCTCGAGCAACGATTCGGTCATGAGCGAGGCGGCGGAGCCGCGGCGGTAATAGTAGACAGTTGTTCCCTGAGGGCGCGGATCTTTGAAGTAAACGCCCGTAGGTGCGGTGGCATCAACCTCGACCATGGACGTATCGGCTCCGGCGGCGGCGATCTCGCGCAGGACACGCCGGCCCAAAGGGTCCTGGCCCACGCGGCTGACCCATCCTGCGCGGTGCCCAAGACCGGCCAAGTACATTGCCACAGTCGACTCCGCCCCACCGGCGTGGACAGCCAAGGTGGGAGCGGACTCGAGGGGACCGGGCTCCAACGGTGCGACCATTGCCATCGTCTCGCCGATGCAGACGACCTCAGGCGCAGTGTGGGGCACAGCTGGCACCTAGGATACTAGAGCCAATTGAGAGGGGTGACACGATGGGCACAACCATTGGCGTGGTAGGCGCCGGCCAGTTTGCACCGAGTTTCTTCCCGCTGTTCCGCCATCATCCCGGTGTCGAGCGGGTCTACGTGACGGATCTCGAGCCGGCCCGGGCAGACGCCGCGCTCGCGAGCTTCGGGCTGGACGGGGCCTTTTCGAGCTTCGACGAGATGCTCGAGTCCGACTGCGCATGTATTGCCATCTTCACCCAACGCTGGACGCACGGGCCGCTCGCTCTGCGGGCGCTCGAAGCCGGCAAGCATGTGTACTCGACCGTCCCGATGGGCACTAGCTACGAGGAGTTGTCCGCCATCATCGACGCCGTCCGCCGCAGCGGCCTCGTCTACATGATGGGCGAAACCAGCTACTACTACCCTGCGGCCGTTTATGGTCGCCAACGCAACCGCAGCGGTGATTTCGGTCGGATCTTCTATGCCGAGGGCGACTACGTCCACGACATGGACCTCGGCTTCTATGACGCCTACCGCTACAGCGGTGGCGAGCGCTGGAAACAGACGGCCAGTTTCCCACCCATGATGTACCCCACGCACGCCATCGGGGGCGTGCTCTCGGTGATCGACGAGCACGCCGTTTCTGTGAGTTGCCTGGGCGTCACCGACGAGCGCGGCGACGGGGTCTTCGATCGGCACGTGAGCATGTTCGACAACGATTTCTCTAATGCCACAGCACTGTTTGAACTCTCGCGGGGCAGCGTTATGCGCACCAACGAAATGCGCCGCGTGGGCTATCCCTCACATATCCGCGAGTCCCGCTACCGCTACTTCGGCACGGAGGCGACCTTTGAACAGTTGGTGGCGACCAGTGTTTGGCAGGACAAGAAAGGCTGGACGGACGTGAGCGAGCTGCTGGCACCTCGCGGCGCGCCCAGTGGCACAGCGCACAACGGCTTTGCCCCCGTGCACGACTCGAGCCGACTGCCGGCAAGCTACCAGGGCCTGCCGACCGGGCATGAAGGGTCGCACCACTTCCTGGCGGACGACTTCGTCCGGGCCGTGACCGAAGGCGGCCTTCCTCCAGTAAACGCCTGGGTGGCCGCTCGGTTCACGTTACCCGGGATCATCGCCCACAAATCGGCCATGCAGGGCGGCACACGCCTGCCGGTACCCGACCTGGGAGCGCCCCCGGCTTAGCCGCGCAGGGCCGTCACCCGGAACAACGCTACACCGCCCGCAGGCACCGTCGTCTTGACCAGCCCGCTCGTCCGGCCGATCGCGTGCGTCCACAAGTTGTCGAGGCGGAACAAATGCCCCTTCAACCCGAGCGCACCGGTCGTCGTCGATATGGTCTCGGGCGTCCCCGAAACGTTCAAGAGCCCGACCACCACATCGCCGTCCTTCTCCGTTTTGGCGAAGATCTGCCACTTCGCGCCCCGCGCGACACGCGCGGCGTCGATCGCGTCCTGGTCAACTCCAATGACGGCGGTATTTTTCAGCAGCGCCAAGTCGGCGGGGTCAAGGTCGGTCAGGTTGACACCGAGCAGGAGCGGAGAAGAGGCGAGCGCCCACAGGCTTAGCTGGGTCTGCCTCTCTGGAAAGGTCAAGCCGTCGTTGTCGCCGTTACCGACTTCAATAGAGTCGTAATCGTTGAACCCCCCCGGGGCACCGTACGGCTGCCACGCCGCCACCTGGTCGAAGCGAAGCTCGACATTGTGCCAGTCCGTGAGCGGGTAACTACTCCCATTGGCACCGCAGTAGCATTCCACATCGTCCCCGGTGCGCCAGCCGTTGGCGAGGCGCGCCCAGGTCCGTGCGTAGTGGATATTGAGCCGGTTCGACAGTTCGAGGTGGATCGGGCGCCCAGTCTGGCGCAACGCCTTCGACCACGCCTCGACGTCAGCAACGTCGAAACTGCCGACACCGTCGACCTTGAGATAGTCGACTCCCCAGGCGGCAAACTCATCAGCCCACGAGTCGATGAAGTCCTGCGCGCCCGGCGTTTGGTACTTGAGGCCGTCCATCCCGCCGCAGTTGTAATTGTTCTCGGACACCAGGCCGTTGGCGATCTGATCGGCCGTGTAGCCGCTAGGCCGGCCGTCCGGGCCGAGGACCTTGGTATTGAGCGAGACAGCCTCAGCAGATATGCCGGGGGTGACGTAGAGCCCGAACTTCAGGCCCAACTTATGGATATAGTTGGCCAGGACCTCTATCCCGCTCATGCCGTGCGGGCCGGGAGGGAAGTTGGAGTTTGGCACCCAGCGACCGTAAGAGTCGACCTGGGGCCCTTGCGGGCCGAGGCATACGTACCAGAAATCGTCAAGATTGACGTACGTGTAACCCACTCGGGCCAGCCCGCTGCTCACGAGTGCCCGTGCCTGCGCCTCGACGTTGGCTTCGGTCGGGTCATGACGCAAATAGCTCCAGCTGCTCCAACCCATAGCGGGAGTGAAGCCCACGCCATTGTCCTCCGCCGGCGCACTGGGTGCTCGCGCCACGGCGACACCCGCGGCGAGCGTGGCCACCAGCACCACCGAGCAGCATGCTCGCAGCAGCCTCCTGGTCATGAGGGTCGCGTCGGCCCGTCCCCGGCGCCGAGCTCATCGATAGCCGAGGCGATCTCATCGAAATCGTCTTCCTTCAGCTGCACGCTGCCTGCGCCCAGCCAACCCGCGACCTGGTCGGGCGAGCGGACGCCGACAATGGCCCCGGTCACTCCTCTCCAGCTGAGGGCCCAGGCGATAGCGACGGACGCGACGGTCGTGGCGTGGCGTTCGGCCACGGGGCGGAGGCGGTCACGCAGCGCCAGGTTGCGGTGCAACGCAGGCGGGCTGAAGTGGGTGAAATCATAATGCCAGCGCCGCCAGTCCCGCTCGTCCATGAGCGCCACCCGCTCGAGCGAGAACGTATCGCTAAGCAGTCCAGCCTGCATGGGGCTGTAGCAGATGACCGCCGTCCCATGATCGGCGCACCACCCGGCCAGGCCTGCTCCAGCGCGCCTGTCGATGAGCGAGAACGGGGGCTGGAGCGACGCTACGTGGCGCATGGCCTCACAGCGTTCGAGTAGCGGGATGTCGAAATTGGACACGCCGCCGAGGCGCACCTTCCCCTCGTCGATCAGGTCGCACATGACCGCCCACGAGTCCTCGACAGGAACCTTTGGGTCCGGCCAGTGGAACTGGTAAAGGTCGATGCGCTCGGCTCCGAGGCGGCGCAACGAAGCCTCGCATTCCATCCTGATGGAATCGGGCCGCAGGAAGTTGTGCGGGTCACCCCAGCGGTCCGCCTCGGACCAGCGGAGCCCGCATTTGGTAAATACCAACGGGCGGTCCGCCTCGGGAAAGGCAGAAATAGCCCGGCCCACGATCTCTTCGGCATGCCCGAGGCCGTAGGCCGCGGCCGTATCGACCCAGTTGATGCCCGACTCTACGGCGTGGCGGAGGGCACGAACCGAGCACGCGTCGTCTTGCGGGCCCCAGTTGTACTTCCAGTGGAGGCCACCGATAGCCCAAGTGCCGGCCCCGACACTGGTTATATCGATACCGCTGTTACCGAACTGCCGCGTCTCAAGGGTGGTCAAGTCAAATCTCCTGTCTCGCTACTGGTTGTATGGTGGCTCATAAGCCCTTATCCGCTCGAGAACGGGGTACCTGGAGCAGCACCTTGAGGCCGGACCCGCGGCGCAGCCGTCGGATCGCCTCGGCACCGTTGTCCAGCGGGATGACGTCGGTTATGACGGTCGCCGGTGCGGCACTGCCGCTGGCGAGCAAGCCGATGGCGTCACTGATGTCTTCGGTCGTGTAGGCACGCGACCCGACGATGGTTATTTCCCGGAACATCAGGTCCTGGAGGTCGACACCTACAACACCGGGATAAGCCCCGACGGTTACCACGACGCCGCCGGCCGCGGCACAGCGCGTGACGGTGGGTGCCACCGATGCGTGCCCGGTGCAGTCAAAGACCACCCGCGCCTTGGGCTCGGTCGTGGCGGCGGCGACCACATCGAAACCCAGCCGGTGCGCGTGCCCGGCGCGCTCGGGGGCTGGGTCGCTGACGGATACCTGGGCTGCGCCGCGCAACCGGGCCAACCAAGCCACCAGGAGACCGACCGGGCCCGCCCCGAGTACGTGCACGGCATCGCCGGGCACCACCGCACCCCGGCGCACGGCGTGGGCGGCCACCGCCACCGGCTCGACCAGAGCAGCGCGCTCGAGCGCGAGGCCTGCGGGGAGCGGTGTCATGCTGTCCGCCGGCACCGCAGCCAGCTCGGCCGCGCCCCCGGCGCGGTCGATACCGAGGAACCCCAAGCGCTCGCACGTGTTGGGCCGTCCCGCAGCACAGGCAGAGCAATCCCCGCACGGCAGTAGCGGGTTGACGAACACGGCGGCGCCAGGCGGAGCGTCGCCGCCACCCTCCACCACCCATCCCACAAATTCGTGCCCAAGCACCAGCGAAGGCTTGGCCCGTGGGTGCTCGCCCGCGCAAATGTGCAGGTCCGTGCCGCAGATGCCGACGAACGCAGGCTGCACCAGCGCCCATCCCGCGGGTGGGCAAGGCGTCGCCACGTCCACGGTCTCGACCAGGCTGCCGCCCTGCCACACCAGCGCCTGCACGGCGACGCGCCTCAGCCCACTACCGCGGCCAGCGGGAGGTCATGTGCCTGGCAGAACTGCACGTATTTGGCCAGCTTTGTCTCGGCCGTCTCCGTGAAGACGACTTCGCCGCCCGGGCCGAGGTACTCGATCGGGCCGTGGATGCAAAACAGCGTGACCATGGTGGCCTCACCGTTGTTCACCAGCGTGTGGATATCTCCCTCGGGCTCGAAAATATAGGTGCCCGGGCGGGCCACCCAATCGCGCTCCAGGTAGCGCCACTCGCCACTGATGACCCAGGCCTCCACTGGCGCGAGGTGGCGATGCCGGCTGACCGTGCCCTGGCGGGTTACCCGAAGCAAGTTGGTCCACGTCCCGTGTTCGCGGTCGACCCTAAGCGGTTTGAAAAAAACACCATCTGCCTGCGGGACCCAGGGCAGGAGCTCAGGGTCCCTCAGCTGGTCGCCGACCGACAGCAGGGCGTCCAATGTGTGCCCACCTTTGGCCTCCATCTCGTTCCCTTCTCTCGACGGACCAATGAACAGCTATGTTATACATGGCGAGAGAACCTGTGCGGACGTGATCGAATATGTTAGACGCGGCAACAGAGGCGCTGAGGTGGCGGCTAAGCTCGCCGGGCAGCCCGTCCCGGGACCTTCGGACCACGCACTGGACAAGCTTCAAACTGTATGGGAACTGCGCCCAACGTAGCCGGAGGCGACGTTGCACTCCCGGCTTTGGTGCTCAAGGAGAGCGCTCTCGGGCACAACATCGCGGTCATGGCCGCCTACGCCGCTCAACACCGGTTCGAGTTGGCGCCGCACGCCAAGACGACGATGGCCCCAGACATTATCCGTCGTCAGCTGGAGGCTGGGGCGTGGGGCATAACCGTCGCCAACGTCCAACAGGCACGGGTCGCCATTGAGGCGGGCGCCCGGCGAGCCCTGATCGCCAACCAGGTGGTTAGCCAGCCAGATGCCGCGGCGATGGCAGAGCTCGTCGGCGACGGTGAGCGGGACATCTATTGCCTGGTGGACTCGGTACCCGGCGTCGAGCTGCTCGAGGCTAACCTGGGCGCGGCCAGGGCGCTCCGGCCCATCAAGGTACTCGTTGAGCTCGGGGTGCGAGGCGGCCGCGCCGGGACGCGCAGCCTGGACGAGGCAGTGGACGTGGCCCAGGCGGTCACTCATTGCCGGCACCTCAGCCTCGCCGGCGTCGAAGGTTACGAAGGCGGCCTCGGGAGCGACCGGTCGGGCGCCACTATCGCGGCTGTCGATTCGTACCTCAGAACTCTCTGGCAGCTGGCCCAGAGGCTGGCCGGCCAGGGCGTGTTCGCCGGCTTGGCACCGATCGTCTCCGCAGGCGGGAGCAAGTACTTCGACCGCGTTGGCGCGCTCCTGGAGCAGCCGGGCAGGCCCGCGGGACATGACATCCGGCTGGTCGTGCGCGCGGGCTGCTATGCCGTCCACGATCACGGCATTTATGCCGAGGTTTCTCCCCTGTCGGCGGCCCGGCACAAGCCTGGGCTGGTGCCAGCCATGGAAGTGTGGGCCGAGGTCCTGTCGCGGCCAGAGCCAGGCCTGGCAATCATCGGGTTGGGTAAGCGCGACGCTTCCTTCGACCTCGGGCTGCCAGTCCCGCTGCGCTTGAGGCGGGCTAGCGGTGCCGGAACTGCCGACCCTGGCGATTGGAGCCTGACCAAGCTCGATGACCAGCACGGCTATCTCGCCTGCGGAGGCAGCGCGGCGGCGCCACTGGCCCTCGGGGACCGCATCGGCTTCGGGCTCTCCCACCCGTGCACCGCCTTCGACAAGTGGTCCGTGGTGCTGCTGGTGGACGACAACTACGATGTTCTGGACCGCTACCCGACCCGCTTCCACTGAGCGTCACCGTCCCTGGCCAGAGTGCGTTACGACATCGTGCTGCGAGCTGGAAGAGTGGTCGACCCGGGCGTCGGCGTCGATGACGTGCGCAACGTCGGCATAAAGGGCCACACAGTCAGGGCGGTTACGCAAAGTCCCCTCGAGGGAGCGGTAGTGATCGACGCTTATGGCCTGGTGGTCTGCCCCGGCTTCATCGACCTGCACAGTCACGCCCAGAACCTGGCCGGACGGCGGCTGCAAGCGTGCGACGGCGTGACCACAGCGCTCGAACTGGAAGCCGGGCGGTCACCCGTGCGAGCGGCCTACGAGCGTGAAGCGCTCGTAGGTTCGCCAATCCACTACGGGTTCTCAGCATCATGGGCCGTGGCGCGCCGTCAGGCGCTGGCGGGCAGGCCGGCGGACGGCAGCATGAAAGGAGGCTTGTCGGTCCTGGGCGAGCCGGACTGGACCGGTCCCGCTACTGCCGAGCAACGTTCCCGGGTCCTGGGCCAGCTCGCCGGAGACCTCGCCAACGGGGCGCTCGGCGTTGGCGTCCTGCTCGGGTACGCACCCGACGTCGAGCCAGGCGAGTACATAGATATAGCCAAACTGGCAGCCGCAGCCGGCGCCCCGACCTTCACCCACAGCCGGGACCTGGCCGAAGTGTCGCCGAGGGCCCTAGCCGACGGGGCCGAGGAACTGGTGCGGGCGGCCTCCGAGAGCGGGGCGCACATGCATTATTGCCACATCAACAGCACGTCAAGCCGCTTCATCGAGCGTGTGCTCGCGGTGATCGACCGCTGCCGGGCCGCAGGCGGTCGCGTCAGCGTCGAAGCGTACCCCTATGGCTCCTCCTCGACGGCAATCAACGCGCCGTTCCTGGCGCCTGAACGGCTCGGCGAACGTGGCCTCAAGCCGGAGTCTGTCACGTACCTTCGGACAGGGGAAAGGGTCGCGAGCGCAGCCCGCTTGGAGGAGCTTCGCAAGTCTGATGCCAATGGCCTTGCCGTCGTCGAGTTCTTGGACGAGGACGACCCAAGCGGGAGAGCCAGCCTGCTCCGTGCCCTGACCTACGCGGACACCATCATCGCGAGTGACGCGCTCCCCCTGGTCGCAATCAACAGCGCCTTCGACGCCGGATCGTGGCCGCTAATGCCGGGGGCGCTGACCCACCCTCGCTCGGCTGGGTGCTTTGCCCGCTCACTGCGCCTGTGGCGGCAGGAGGGCCGGCCGCTGGCGGACATCATCCGCCGGTGCACCTGGTTACCGGCCCAGGTACTCGAGGCAAGATGCCCGGCGATGAAGGCCAAGGGCCGGCTTGCTCCCGGGTGCGACGCGGACGTCGTGGTGTTCGATGCCGCCCGGGTCACCGACAGGGCTACGTACACCAACGGGGCCACACCATCACTTGGGATAGTTCACGTGCTCGTCGATGGCCAGTTCGTCGTCCGCGACGGGCAACTTGTCCCCGACGCCAATCCCGGCCGCCCGGTAATCGCCGCTTAGGGGTCACGGGGGCTCCGCCTGCGGGAAAACGTCGTAGCGGGCAGGCCCCCAGTAGGGAAGAATGGCAATGTGCTCTCCAGCACAGGCAGAGGTGCACACCTCATCGGCCCGTGGCTGTTGGCCCGACGCTCGACCCGGGCCCGTACCGACCCGCTCGGGGCGCCCCTGGGAGCACGCGCCGACGAGGGTGCCGAGATCGACGCGCTCCTGGCCGCAGTGGGCGCCGGCAGCCAGGAGCTGGCGCTGAAACTGTCGTTGCATTTGAGCCCCCTTCTCAAGCGCGGCGTCCCGCCCCGGTGGGTCGAAGGTGCGCCGGTGGCGCGCGCGGCGCGACTTCATTTCGCCGACGGCACCACTGTCATGGTCAAGGGGGCCGTCCCCGGGGATGTCGGCGTACTGGCGGTCGCCATGCGCCGCCGCTCGGTCCACACCGCCGCCTTTGCGACCGGTCCTGAGGGCAAAACTCAGCTGTTGTTTACGTGGTCGGGCGGTCGGCACCGGCTTTGGTTACAAGTGCTCGGCCTCGACCAACCCGATTGAGCAGCGGCCGGCCTGGCCGGCCCTCATGCGAGCGCAACCAATCCCGTTCACAACCACCTCGCCGACCGACCACGTACATCTCCGGCCGAGATTGTGCTTTGGCGCCTTGCACCGCGAGAAGTGACATGTTAGCGTTCACAACGTCGAGGAAAACCTTTGCCTAGAGGGGGAGCCATGGGTGGCTGACAACACTATGGCCGTAACAACCGGGTCGGGCCGCCAAAGGCGGTAGACCGCACACGTTCAACCGGGTGCTCCTTACGCCAGATGATGCGGCTTTGTGGAGGCCCGGGGCGCCGGTAGGAATGGTCCGCCGTTCAGCAGGTCCCGCTGCCGACGGTTGCTGCGGCCTAGCCGCTGGCACGTTCGATGTCTGGCGCGGAACGCCAGGGAAATGAGCACGCGTTAGTCCTTGCCCTTGTTTCGCGTCGTCCATGCGCCTACGGGGCCGAACCTCGCGTTCCCGTTTGCGGACTTAGGGAAGGAAAGGAGGGTACGGCAGGGACGACCAAGCCCGGAAAGTACCAGGGCCTGCCGGTCTTCGGCTACGCCCGGCAAGATCATGCGTCGCAGCAAAACGAACAGGAGTCAATTTGGGATGAGACAGACCATTAATCCGAGGCATAGCGCCCATCGCGCTTTGTTCAAGAAAGTATTCTCTGGGGCGGCGGCCGTGGCAACGACGGCTTCGCTCGCCAGCCTCACACCCGTGCTGGCACCGGCCGCCTCGGCCGCCTCGAGCTCGGGTGGCTACAGCACCAACACGACGTCGTACTGCAAACCGGGGGCCACGCCAGTCACCTTCTGGGGATGGGTCCCCGGCATCTACCGGGTGGTCGACGTGTTCAACCAGACCCACCCCAGCATCTGCGTCGACTTCGTCACCAAGGTTGGCGGGTCAGGTGAGTACATCCCGCTCCTCAACGCCCTCAAGGCGAACTCGGGTGCCCCCGACGTAGCCGAGATCGAGTTCGACGTACTGCCCGAGTTCGAGGCCCTCCACTACACCGTGGACCTCTCCAAGTACGGTGCCGGGATGTACAAGAACGACTTTGTCAACTGGGCCTGGGGTGAGGTGTCCCAGGGCAGCCACATCTGGGCCATGCCCGACGACGGCGGCTCGATGGGCCTCCTCTACAACTCTACGCTCCTGGCCAAGTACGGCATTACATCCCCGCCAACGACCTGGGCACAGTTCGCCACTGACGCCGCGACCGTGCACAAGGCCAACCCCAAGGTCTTCATGGGCGACTTCGCCGCCGGTGACGGCCAATGGGTACTCGCGCTCATGCAGCAAGCCGGCGCGTGGCCGTTCGTATGGAACGGCGGCAGCACGGTGACCATCAATTTCACCGGTCCCAAGCAGATCGCCTTCGCCAACTGGTGGCAGAAGCTGATCAACGAAGGGACGATCGACCACGCCAACGACCCCTTCACGAGCAGCAGCCCGTTCTTCGAGGGGCTCAATTCCGGGCTCTACCTCACCTGGCCCACCTCAGCTTGGGGGCCTTCGTACTTCGCCAGCTACGTGACGAGCAAGTCGGCCGGCGACTGGGTGCAGGGAGCGCTCCCCGGCAGCGCTACGTCTTCGGGCAACTGGGGCGGTTCCACCTACCCCGTCTTCTCGGAGAGCAAGCACCCGGCTCAGGCAGCGACCTTTGTCGAGTGGCTGGCTGGGTCGCAGAAGGCATGGTCGCTTGAGGTGACGCCCCCATCGTTGCTGTTCCCCAACTTCAAGCCCGAGCTTTCGGCACCGGGCCTACTGAAGTTGACCATCCCCATGCTGAAGAAGGGCACCTCGCTCTTTGCGGCTCCGGCTAAGTCCGCTCCGGGCATCCCGGCGATCACCTGGCCGCCCTTCATGACCTACTACCTCAACAGCACGACCTCTTGGGCGGCGAAGTTCTTCGCCGGGAAGATGACCCTGCCGCAGTACTTCCAGCTGCTGCAGTCCAACATGGTCACCTACGCCAAACAGCAGGGGTTCACCGTCAACACATAACCTCGTCCCCCGGCCTCTGGGCACGCCAAGCCGGCAGGACCGCCCGGCTACGCTGGGCAATGTAGTTCCACAGGGGGGCCGAACGCCCCCCTGTGGAGCCCCTGCAGGACATGGGACGTCCGACCAGCATTACCCGAGGGGGCGTAGCCGAGCCTGACCTTTGGCCCGCTGCCAGCCCTCCTTCACATGGGAGCCGACAGTGACACAGGTCGCGGAGACACCACAGGCGAGCCGGCGGGCGGTGCCCGGCCCTACACCGCAGAGGGTGAGCCCCTTGACGGGCCGGCACGGGCACTTCCAGCGGCGCCGCGACCGGCGGGGTGTGTGGTTCGTGCTGCCGTTCATGGTTATCTTCTTCATGTTCCTCGTGGTCCCCTTGGCCTATTCGGTGTACACCAGCCTGTTCACGCAGCGGATGATAGGTGGGACCGTCTTTACCGGACTGGCCAACTACCGGGAGGCTCTCACTGCGGGAGCATTTTGGACGGGAATGGCGCGCACGCTCCTGTTCGCCGCCATCCAAGTGCCGGTAATGATACTGGTCGCCACTTTTTTCGCCGCCATGTTCGAGCTCGGTGTTGCCCGGTTCGCGGGCTTCTTCCGCGCTATTTTCTTCTTGCCCTTCGCCGTGCCAGCAGTTGTCGCCACGTCGATGTGGGGGTCGATGTTGCAGACCCGGGTCGGGGCTATAACCCGTGTGTTCGCGGACCTCGGCCTGCCCAACCCCAATTTCTTCGGTCCCGGGCACTTGCTGGGGGTAATCGTCCTGATCGCGATCTGGGAGTGGACCGGCTACACGATCATCATCCTTTATACCGCTCTCAAGTCCGTCCCCAGGGAAGTTACCGAATCGGCGATCGTTGACGGGGCCACCTTCGGGCGTATCGTCACCCGCATAAAGCTGCCCATCATCCGGCCGGCCATCATACTTGTTATCATTATCAACGTCATCGGCGCTTTGCAGCTGTTCACCGAACCATACCTCCTGATGCCGATAGCACCCAATATTTCC
>DATJST010000071.1:0-6247 GCA_035503975.1 Acidimicrobiales bacterium
CCTGGCACGCGCGCAGCGCCGCCCGACAAGCGCTTCGAACGGCACAAAGGAGGTTAGTGGCGACCTCCATTGGCCATGGCCAGTGCCGCCCCGGCGGCCGCGGGGGATTGCCTGGCTGGACGGAAAAGACCGCCGGCGATCAGCCGTTCGAGCCCGGCCGGCGGCACAGGAGGCGAGAACAGGTACCCCTGGCCGCAGCCACACCCCAGTTGGCGCAGGGCCTCCTGTTGGCCGGGCGTCTCTATACCTTCGGCGATGACCTGGACGCCGAGGTTGCGGCCCAACTGGATGATCGTGCGGACCAATTCGGCGGTGCGTTCGTCGTGACCGAGCCCGGCTATGAAGCTTTTATCAATTTTCAGCGCGTCGATGGGCAGGCGGTGGAGCGCCTGGAGCGACGAGTAGCCGGTCCCGAAGTCGTCCACGTGCACCTGCAGCCCTCGAGCGTGCAGCTCGTGCAGCACCACCAAGGCTCGCTCGAGGTTGTCGATGATGACGCCTTCGGTGATCTCGAAGGCGAGGCGTTCGGGCAGCACGCCGCTTTGTTCGAGCACCGAGTCGAGGTGGTCGAGCAGCCGCGGGCTCCAGAACTCCCTGTTGGACAGGTTCAGGCTGACCCGTACCCGCGGGCCGAGGAGCACCCCCGCCTCCCAGCTCGCCAGCTGCCGGCAGGCTTGCGCCGCCACCCATCGGCCCATTGGCACGATGAGGCCCGAATCCTCGGCTACCTGCAGGAACTCGAGCGGCGTCACCAGGCCACGCACCGGGTGGCGCCACCGCGCCAGTGCCTCCAGCCCGACGACGTCACCGCCGGACAGGTCGACGACGGGCTGGTAGTGCAGCTCCATCTGGCTGGAGTCTTGGCCGCGGGGCTGGATCGCCTGGCGTAGCTCAGTTTCGGTCTTGAGCCGCGCCATCGCGCTCGCGTGCATCGAGGAGTCGAAGATGGCGTAAGTGCCCCTACCTTTGGATTTGGCCCGGTACATGGCGATGTCTGCATCGCGCAAGACGTCGTCGGGCCGCTCGTAGCCGATCGAGCTCATGGCTACGCCGATGCTCGCGCTCACCACGATCTCGTGGCCTTCCAGGTCGTAGCTGGCGCCGAGGCGCTCGAGCAGCCTCTGCACTACGACGTTGACCGCGGGGAGGTCGGGCACGTCCAGGAGCAGCACGGCGAACTCGTCACCCCCGAAACGCGCCGCCGTGTCCGATTCCCTCAACTGCCCGCGGATGCGCTCGGCAACCTGGACGAGCAGCCGGTCGCCCATCTGGTGGCCCAAGCTGTCGTTCAGGATTTTGAAGCCGTCCAGGTCCAGCCAAAGGACGGTGTAGGTACTGCTCGTCCGGCGTTTGGTATTGGCCAGCGCCTGCGAGAGCCGGTCGAGGAACAGGACGCGGTTGGGCAGGCCCGTCAGAGCGTCGTACAGAGCCTGTTGGCGGAGCCGTTCCTCCAGCAGCCGGCGCTCGGTGACGTCGGTCAAGCTGCCCACGATGCGCGTGGCCGGCTTTCCTACGCCGGGCACGGCCAGCCCGCGGCATAGCACCCAGATGCAGCCGCCGTCGCGTGTCGTAACCCGGTGCTCGTGCAGTATGGAAACCTGCTCGCCGAGCTTGAGGGCGACGAGCTGGGCCATCAGCCCCGGGCGGTCGTCGGGGTGCACCCGGTCGGTCCACTCCTCTGGCGTGGTGCCGATGGCGTCGTCCGGGTAGCCGAGCATCTCTTTCCAGCGCGACGAGTAGTACACCGTGCCGCGGTCCAGGTCCCAGTCCCACATGCCGTCGTTCGCCGCCCGCGCCGCCAAGGCGTAGCGTTCCTCGCTCTCGCGTACGGCCTGCGCCATCTCCCGCTCGCGGCGGTAGGACAAGGCAAGCTGCTCGCCTCGCTCGTGCAGTTGCCGGCTGCGTTCCCTGAGCGATTGCAGGACGCCCTGGTAGTCGAGCGCCTCGCTCAGGAGCGCCTCCCACTGGAAGTAGGTGTCCTGGCCTACGAAGCCGGAGTCAACCGGCACCGCCATGGCAAGGATGCCCCAGTCGCGGTCCTCGCTCGTCACCGGGAACAACAGCACTATGTGGCCGTCGCGAGCTGCCTCCAAGAGCTCCACGGGGGGGTAACAGTCGACCGGGTAGGAGGCACCCTTGGCCACCAGCACCCTGCCTTCGGCGTCGTAGTACCCCGCAACCTGCAGGTTGGGCCGCTTGCCGGTGGGCGCTCCTCCCGCGGTAACCATAGCTGCCCGCGCGGCCTGTGCCGCCTGTGCGGCCTGTGCGGCCTGTGCGGCTTGCGCGGCTTGGTCGGCGGGGCTCAGGTCGTGGTCCTCGGGCCCCGGCCGGTCGTCGTCCAGGTCGCTGCTACCGGCCGGGGCGGTGCGCGCGCGGTCGTCATCGGGCGCCGCCCACATGGCCAAGATCCCTGCTCGTGCCCCGGTCCGGGCCAGCCAGCCGAGGTCGCGGGGGTCGGCCTCGTGGCTGCGGAGCATTTGCAAGCTGATCTCGTGCTCGTTCCGGATTGCCTTGCGCAGCTCGTAGTACGCCTCGTTGCGTTCGTACACCAACGCCATGGCCAATCCGAGCTGGACCTCGGTGATGCAGGTGTTGAGCCGGGCGACCTGGGCGGCGCTGAGCTCGCCCAGGTCGTCGGTGAGCCGGGCGCTCAGCTGGCGGGTGAGGTGCAGCACGGTGTCCGACACCGCCTGGTTGCGACCGAGGTTGTAGAGCTCCCTGCAGGCCAGGTTGAGCTGGACCAGGTCCTGGGGCGTAATGTCGTAGTGGAGGGCCATTTCCAGCGCGCCTTCGATGACGCTGGCCAGGCGGTTGACCTTGTCTACGGGGAAGTCCCTGCTGGCGCCGTTGTGACCGCGGCGTACCGCTTTGGCCAGGTCGGCGTTGAAGGCGATGACGGGGTCAACGTGGTCGTCGTTGTCGCTCCGCTCTTGCGCCATCGGGTTGGCACACCCGCAGCTCTCACGCGCGATGAAGGCCCCCGGCACCACGTGGGCGCCGGGCGCCACGTGCTCGCCGCGGACCATCTTCATCACCAGGCGAGCACCGAGCGCCCCGATCTCCTCGGTGTGCTGGGTAATGCTCGACAGGCTCGGGGTCAGCAGGGTGTTCTCGGCCAGGTCGTCGTACCCGATTACGGCCTGGTCGGTCGGCAGCAGGTGCCCGCCCTCTCGCAGGACGGCCATGATGCCGATCGCGTTGAGGTCACAGGCAGCGATAATGGCGGTGGAGGGAAGGCCGGCGGCCAGCATGCGGTAGCCGGCGTCGCGGCCCCCGAACTCATTGTTGTCCTCTGTCTCGTAGTAGAGGTCGGGGTCCGGCTCGAGCCCGTGCGCTCGCATGCCGTCGCAGTAGGCGGTGTAGCGCTGGCGGGCATCGAACTGGTCGCCTCCGGCGAAGGCGATCCGAGTGTGGCCGTGCTCCACGAGGTGGTGGACGGCGTCCTTGACCGCGCCATGGTTGTCGGCGAGGACCGCGGGGTACTCGAACCCAGGCTCTTGGTGGGCGAGCGCCACGACCGGTTTGCTTGCCGCCGCGAGCGCGTTGAGGTAGTGCAAGCTGACTGCGTCCGCGATGCTGATGAAGCCGTCGATACGGTCCCACCCGAGGTGGGGGAGGTCGTATGTGACCTCCTCGCGGTGGTAGCCGGAACTGAAGGCGGCGGTCGAGATAGCCACCACACGCCCGCCGGCGGCGAGCACGGTTTGGTTGACGGCCGAGATGAGCGAGCCGTAGTACCACCCCGTCATCATCGGTGACAAGATCCCGATGGTCGGACCTTCCAAGGCCATCTGCTTCCCTCTCGGCAGGACCGCGGTTATGCCGTCTCTGTGGAGGTATATCGTCCCGCTACGAGCGTGGTTGAAGGTTTGGCCAGGGAGCTGGCCTGAGCCGCGCCAAAAAAGTCGCAGGAGCGGGGCCCACCTCTGCGCTCTTTAACATCGCAGGACGTTCGCCCCGCCGCGACGCTTAGCGGACTGCGACTGCGGCCCCCGAGGGCGTCCTTAGATGGGCGCTCGCCTTCATTCCGCGCGGCCGAAAGCCTGGATCTCTTCGAGCTCCTTGCCCGTGAGCTCGCGAGGTGCCTCGCCGCTTTCGGACTTTTGCTTGTAAACCTGGCGCCTGATGCCTTCGACGACATCTGGGTTGGCGAGTGTGGTTATGTCGCCGACGTCTGCGAAATTGGAAATGCTTGCGATCACCCGGCGCATGATCTTGCCGGAACGGGTCTTCGGCATGTCCGGCACGATCCATACGTTCTTGGGGCGCGCCACCTTGCCGATCTGCACCTCGATCGCTGCCTTGACCTTGTCCACGATCTCCTGGCTCGGGCTGAGCCCGGGCTGGAGGGCGACGTACATCTCGACCACCCGGCCCCGCACCTCGTCGATGACCGGGACGGCGGCGGCCTCGGCCACCTCAGGCACGGTCAGGACGGCGGACTCGAGCTCTTTGGTGCCCAACCTGTGGCCGGCGACGTTGATCACGTCGTCGATGCGGCCCAGGATGCGGTAATAGCCGTCAATGGCTTGCACCGCGCCGTCGCCGCACAGGAAAGGCCAGTCGTGCCAGTCCTTGCTGTTTTCGTCGTGGCAATACCGGCTGTAGTACGTCTGGACGAAGCGCTCGGGTTGCCCCCAGACTCCTTGCATGATCCCGGGCCAGGGGTTACGGATGCAGATATTGCCGGCAACGCCGCTGCCCGCGTCCACCACCTTGCCCTCCTCGTCGTAGATAACGGGGTAGATGCCCAGGGCCGCCGGCCCGCAACTGCCCGGTTTCATGGCCCTTAGGGCCGGGAGTGTGCTGGCCAGGAAGCCCCCCGTCTCGGTCATCCACCAGGTGTCGACGATGGACGCCTCGCCCTTGCCGACCGTCTCGTAGTACCACCGCCAAACCTCGGGCTCGATCGGTTCGCCCACCGTGCACATCAGCTTGAAGTGGTAGTCGTACTTGGCTGGTTCGTCGTGGCCCAGTTTGCGGAGCATGCGGATGGTGGTTGGGGCCGTGTGGAAGATGTTCACCCCGAGGCGTTCAGCGATCCTCCACGGCCGCCCGGGATCGGGGTAGGCAGGTGCACCCTCGTAGAGGATGCTCGTCGTCCCGAGGGCCAGTGGGCCGTAAACGATGTAGGAGTGCCCGGTGATCCATCCGATGTCGGCGAAGCACCAATAAGTGTCCTCGGGGTGGACGTCCAAGAAGTACTTGGTTGTGCCGGCTACATAGGCAAGGTAACCACCGGTCGAGTGCTGCGCCCCTTTGGGCTTGCCGGTCGTGCCGCTCGTGTACATGAGGAACAGCGGCGCTTCGGCGGGCATGGGTACGGGGGGGACGTGCTGGCGGCGGTAACCGGCGATTACCTCGTCGACGAAGTAATCGCGGCCCGGCACCATAGGGCTCTGGGACAGGTACTGGCCGGGCTGGCGCCGCCAGACGAGCACTTTTTCGATCTCGACGCCTTGCTGCCGGGCGACCTCGATGGCCTCGTCGGCCTTGGCTTTGTGGTCGAGCAGCTTGCCGTCGCGGTAGTAGCCGTCGATGGTCACGAGCACGCGGCTGCCGGAGTCGGCGACCCGCCCACCACAAGCCGTCCCGGAAAAGCCGGCGAAGACTTCTGAATGGATTATCCCCAGCCGCGCGCAGGCGAGCATCGAGACGGGCAGTTCGGGCACCATCGGCATGTGGAACGTGACCCGGTCCCCTGTCACTAGGCCGCAAAAACCCTGCAGCATAGCGGCTGTCTCGTTGACGCGCCGGTGAAGGTCCCGATAGGTTATTGTCTGGGTCGCTTCAGTTTCGGGCTCGGGGACCCAAATAAAGGCCGCCTTGTTGGCCTTGGTTGCCAGATGCCGGTCCACGCAATTGTGCGAGGCGTTCAGCCGGCCGCCCACGAACCACTTCCAAAACGGCGGGTTGGATGTGTCGAGCGTGCTATGCCAGTACTGGTCCCAGTCGAGCAGGTCGGCGTACTCCCTGAAGCACTCCGGGAAGCGCTCCTCGCTGAAGCGCTCGTATATCGCAGGGTCCGCCGCGTTGGCTTGCCCGATGAAGGCCGGCCGCGGGTAGAGGTACTCCTCTTCCTTCCAGTGCACGGCGATCTGGGCCTCGCTGACCGACGCCCCGGCCTCTGAAGTTGCAATCTCCTCTACTTTGTCTGTCATGGACCAGCTCCTTAGCACATGGTGAGGAACGCCACGAGCGATACTACCCATCTGCCCAACGGATGAGCGCCTCTCACCAACCTCGG
>DATJST010000072.1:0-11279 GCA_035503975.1 Acidimicrobiales bacterium
GTAGCTGGTGGCGCCGAGCCGGGGGATGGGCCGGACCGGCGACGCTACGCCATCACCGACAGCGGTAGCGAGGATCTCGAGCGGTGGCTGTCCGAGCCGCTCGAGCCCGAGCCTCACCTGCAGACGGCGTTGTTCACCAAGGTTGTCCTGGCGCTGATGTTGGGGCGTCCGGCTGAGCGCTACTTGGACGTCCAGCGTGCCGCCCATGTTCAGAGGATGCGCGAGCTAAACAACTTGCGCCGCACCGGGACCGTGGTCGAAGCGCTACTTGCAGATCATTCGATGTTCCATCTGGAGGCCGATCTGCGTTGGATCGACCTAACCTCAGCGCGGCTCGCCGTGCTTGCCGAGGAGGTTTCACGATGAGCATGACCCAGGCACGACAGCGCCCCGGATCCACGGCGGAGCCTTCTCCAGCGCCGGCGCTGCTCGAAGGCCGCAATATAGCCCGATCGTTTGGCCAGACGCCGGCGCTGCGCGGTGCCAGCTTGGGCGTGAGCTCCGGCGAGGTAGTCGCAATCATGGGCCCGAGCGGCTCGGGCAAGTCGACGCTTCTCCACTGCTTGGCGGGGATCTTCAGGCCCGACAGCGGCGAAGTGCGCTACGACGGCCGTCGCGTCGACCAGATGGGCGAGGCTGAACGCACCAAGCTGCGGCGCACGGACTTCGGCTTCGTGTTCCAGTTCGGGCAGCTCGTGCCGGAGCTGACCGCGCTCGACAACGTCGCCCTGCCTCTGCTTTTCAACCGTAGCGGGCGTAAGGCCGCTTACAGGCGGGCGATGTCGTGGTTGGAGCGTCTCGACATCGGGGATATGGGTGCCCGCCGTTCAGGAGAACTGTCCGGCGGCCAGGCACAGCGGGTTGCCCTGGCTCGGGCCCTGGTCACCCGGCCAAAAGTACTGTTCGCCGACGAGCCCACAGGCTCGCTCGACTCGGTCACCGGGGAGAAGGTCATGAACCTGCTCGTCGACAGCGCGCGCCAGGAGGGCACGACCGTCGTCCTGGTCACCCACGACGCCCGTGTCGCCGCTTGCGCCGAGCGCGAGCTGATCGTGCGGGACGGCGTCGTCGTCAACCCGCTGCCGACGGCGGAGATCTGATGTACCGCTTGGGATTTCGCCTGAGCTTGCGCGGCGGGCGCGAGGCTGTGAGCCGTCTCGTGTTGACGGCTTTGGCTGTTGCCGTGGGCGTGAGCATCCTGCTAGGCGTTTTCGCCGAGTACAACGGGTTCGAAAAGACCTCGGGTCGTCAGTGCTGGGAATGCACTACCGCGGCGCTCAACAAGGCGCCCGCAGCCCGGAGCGAACTATGGAACTACAGCGAGAACATTTATAGAGGGAGCTTCGTCGAGCAGCTCGACGTCGCCCCGCTCGGCCCCCGAGCGCCGGTCCCTCCAGGTATGGCAAAATTACCTGCACCTGGTCAATTTTATGCGTCCCCCGCCCTCGCCCATCTACTGGCGACCGTGCCCGCCGATGAGCTGGGCGACCGGTTCCATGGGCACCTGGCCGGCACTATCGGTGTAAAGGCGCTCTCCGGTCCCACCGCACTGGTGGTCGTCATAGGCTACACGCCGTCTGCTTTGGCCAAGTTGCCAGGAACGGTAACCGTTGACCATATTGCGACCGGCGCCGAGCTGGAGGGTACAACGCGGCTGTACCAGATGGGTTTCGGCATAGCCGTCCTGGCTGTGCTTTTCCCCCTCATGATCCTGATAAATACGGCTACACGCCTGGCCGCCGCCCGGCGCGAAGAGCGTTATGCCGCCATGCGCCTCGTGGGGGCCACGCCGCGTCAGGTCAATGTGATCGCGTCCGTGGACGCCATCGTCAGCGCGCTCGCTGGCGCCCTGCTGGGGACGGCCCTGTTCTTGGCCGTGCGGCCCGCGTTGGCCGATATTTCCTTCAACGGCCAACGTTTCTTCAGCCAGTACGTAACGCCCACCGCACCTGGTTATGCCCTGATGCTCGTTGGCGTCCCTTTGGCCTCAGCCTTGGCTTCACTTTGGTCCCTACACCGCGTCCGCATCTCGCCCTTGGGCGTCAGCCGCCGCACGCGCCGGCGCGCCCCTGGGCTGTGGCGTGTCCTGCCGCTGCTAGGCGGCATCCCTTTGTTTATCTATGGTGTCTCCAGGGGAGGAGCGGGCCACAACACCAACGCCGTCATTTTCATCGGGTTTGCCTTGATACTGGTCGGGCTTGTGGTGGGCGGTACCTGGTTGACGATGCAGGGGTCGCGCCTCTTGGCGCGCCGCGCGCGCAGCGCCGCATCGCTGCTGGCCGCTAGGCGCCTCGCGGACGACCCGAAGGCTTCGTTCCGCACCGTCAGTGGACTGGTGCTGGCGGTCTTCATCGGCACCGCCATTGCCACGCTGGTGCCCGTGTTCAACCGGGCCGAGTCCAACCTGGGAGGTGCCCACTCACTGGCCGACGTGCTGCGAGTACCCTTCAACGAGGGCACCGCCCCCGGCCTCAACCCGGCCACCGGCGTGCAACTGATGGCCAAGTTGCATACGTACGCAGGGGTGCAGGCGTTGCCGATATACACGAACATGGCCAATTTCGAAGCCAACGGCCCAGGCGCCGGTCCCGTCGGGCAGGGGCCACCGGCCCCGCCGCCCCCTGTCCCCCCGTCAGGTCCCGACGGCTCGCGTGGTCGGCTGCACACCCATATCCACGGCGGGTACATACATGCCGCGCCAGGAGCGGGCAATAGCTCCAGCTCGGCCGGCGCCGGCCGGCGGGCCGCCAATGCCGCGCACCGGTCCGCAAATGCCGGTTCCCAGTACGACAGCATCGTACCGTGTGCCGCCATCGGGCAGTTCCCAGCGCTCGGCAGCTGCGCCGGGAGCAAGGGCTATGTCTACGCCAACCTCGACAATATGCTCTTCACTGACAATCCCCTCGACATTGCCCAAAACCTACCGGCCGTCACCGCGGCCAACCCGCAGGCTCCGTCCAGCACCGGAAAACTATATATTGCGGCCGTGCTGCTCAGAGCGCCTAGCACGGCGACCCTGGAAAAGGTCCGGACGTTCCTCACGGATTACGACTTGGCCTTGCCGTTCAGCGCCGGGGCCGGTATACAGCAATGGCAGATGGGTGCTGCCGAACCCGAGACCTTCGGCGAAGTGGCGCAGATCCGCAACAGTGACATCAACAACATCGAAGCCGTTGTCTTGGCTATCGTCGGGCTGACACTGCTGGTTGCGGCGTGCAGCCTGGCGGTTACCGCAGGTGGCGGCATTGTCGAACGGAAGAGATCCTTCACCATGCTGCGCGTCGCCGGCACTGCCCAAGCGACGCTGGCTCGGGTGGTGCTGCTCGAGGCCACCTTGCCTCTCTTGGGGGCAGCGGTGGCAGCCGCCGCCGTGGCGATCGGCATCTCGACACCGCTCATCGATGCGCTGCCGGTGGTCGGCAAGCACAACGGAGTGGACTTCCCCGGGGCGGCATACTACATAGCCATGGGTAGCGGCCTTGCCATTGCGCTCGGGATCGTGGCGCTCACCCTGCCCGTTCTCAGCCGGGTGACGGGCACCGAAAAAGCCCGTTTCGAATAGCCGCCGAGCTGGCCGCCGAGGGTGCTTGTCCTTTATTTGACCAGGTAACCACTATGTAACCAGGTAACTAGGTCACCTTGCGCCTCAGCCTTGGGGCTGGCGGCCGCTTGGTGGCGTAGCTGTCCAGTCCTCTGAGGATCAGGTCGAGCCCGAACTCCCAACGGCTGTCCCGGTCGCTGTCGAAAAGCAGAGCCGCCGCCCGCCGGACATTCGGGAACTGGTCTTCGGGGAGCGCCTCAGCGTAACTCTGCATCATGCTGGCGATTTGCTCTTGTGTCATCTGCTCGCCCGTCGGGGACTGGGGCCCAAGGCTCTCTTCGAAGGCGTACGCGCCGACGTAGAGCCCGAAGAAATCACCAAGGTAAGCGACAACTCTTTCGGGCACACCGACCGGGAGCAGCAGCGAGAAGAACCATTCTCCGAGGCTGGCTACCTGCGTCCCGCCAGGTACACGCCCGAGAGTCAGGCGCCCCACGTCACGGTGGCGGGTAAGCACCGTCCGGACCTGGTTGGCGAGCTCGCGAAGCTGCTCCTGCCAACGCGACGGATCTGGCGTGGGGAGTACGACATCCTCGACCACGCGGTCGAACACCAGTTGGAACAGTTCGTCTTTGTTGCGCACATGCCAGTACAGAGAAGCCGCGCCGGTCCCGAGCTTGTCGGCCACCTTGCGCATCGAGAGGCCATCCATGCCGACATCGTCGAGCACTGCGAGCGCGGCGTCCACGATCGCCTCCCGGGTGATGGGCTGGCGCGGCGCCTGCTCGGGACGGCGCCACGGCGGCCGGGGCAAGTTGGCGCCACCCTCGCTGGAGCCGGGAAGGGAGCGAGACATCAGTCAACCAGTGTACGACTCCCGAACGTCGTCCGATTATCGAACAGCGTTTGACAAGGCGCCGCCGCGAGGCTAGAATGACGTTCCATGACACGAACATCGTTCCAGAACTCCGAGGGTCGTCTATGACGGCCGTGATCGAGGCCCACGCGGTCACCAAACGCTTCGGCAAGACGCTCGCCTTGGACGGGCTCGAACTGCGGGCAGAGAGTGGCCAGGTCGTGGCCCTGCTCGGCCCCAACGGGGCGGGCAAGACGACTTTTGTGCGCGCGGTGGCGACGCTCTTGCGGCTCGACTCGGGCGACCTCCGCGTGGCCGGCCACGATGCCCGTCGTCAGCCAGCGGCGGTGCGGCGGGCGATCGGCTTGGCGGGCCAGTTCGCCGCCATCGAACCGATGATGACCGGCCGTGAGAACCTCGAGCTGGTAGCTCGATTGTTTGGTCTCTCCCGCGCTCGAGCCCGGGCGGCGGCGAGCGAGGTCCTGGACCGGCTGCAGTTGAGCGAAGTCGCCGACAAGTTGGCCCGCACCTACTCCGGAGGCGTGCGCCGGCGTCTCGACCTCGGCGCCAGCCTGGTCGGTGCCCCGCGCCTGCTGCTGCTCGACGAGCCCACCACAGGGCTCGACCCGCGCAGCCGCTCGGAGGTCTGGGACGCGGTCCGGTCCCTGGTAGCTCGCGGCACCGATGTGCTGCTTACCACCCAGTACATGGACGAGGCCGATCACCTGGCCGGGCACATTGTGATCATCGACCACGGCCAGAGCGTTGCTTCGGGCACACCCGCCGAGCTCAAGCGCCGCGTTGGAGGCCGTGTGCTCGAGGTCCAGGCCCGTTACGCAGAGGACTTGGCTGTTGTCGCCGGCGCGCTCGAGCGTCTCGACCAAGGTCATGCGCCCGTGCACGTCGACCAAGCGACGCGCAAAGTGAGCGTCCGGTCTGCCAGCGGGGCCGATTGGCTGGGAGCAGCCTGGTCCGCGCTCGAAACCGTCGGCGCGAGCGTGGACGACATCTCGCTGCGCCAACCAAGCTTGGACGAAGTGTTCCTCAGCCTGACCGGGGGGAAATAATGGCGGCAATTTCGCTTCCTGCTCCCGCGGTGACCAGGACAGCCCCGATGCTCACGAGTTCGCTCCAAGTGGCCCGGCGGGCGCTGCTGCACTACTTCCGCACACCGCAACTGGTTGTGCTGGGCACCCTGCAAGGAGCCCTGTTCCTGCTGATATTCCGTTATGTGTTCGGAGGCGACCTGCAGGGCCATGGGACGAGCTACGTCGACTTCCTGGTGCCCGGCTTTGTGACCACCAGCGTGTTGTTCAGCGGCCAGGGCGCCGCCACGGGGGTGGCCGACGACTTGCAACAAGGCTTCGTAGACCGCCTGCGCTCGCTGCCGGTAGGCCGCGCCTCGTTCCTTGTAGGCCGAGCCATCGCCGACAGCATCTGGAACATGTGGGGCCTGGTGGTCTGCGCCGCGGTGGGCTTTGCCGTGGGGTTCCGCCCGCAGGGCGCGGTGTTCGACGACCTGGCCGCTTTGGGGCTCTGCATTGCCTACGGCTTCGCCTTCGAATGGATGTTCGTCCTCATCGGGTTGTTGTCCGGGACGCCGCAAGCGGCTCAGGGGATGGCGTTCCTGGTCTTCCCGCTCACTTTCGTCTCCAGCGCCTACGTGCCGGTGAGCACGATGCCCGGTTGGATGCAGGCCTTCGCGCAGCGCCAGCCTGTGACATACATGGTCGACTCGGTCCGCGCATTGACGCTGGGCGCCCGGGCCCCCGCTCTGCTTGGGCACGCGCCCGCCTATTTCACCGGGTGGTCGCTCGCTTGGGCGGCCGGCACGGTGGCCCTGTGCGCGCCGTTGGCGTCCTGGTGGTACAACCGGAGCTGAGGTTCGTTGACGCTAGCTCGGGCAGGCTAGGGTAGGACCGTCCGGTCGCCCCGCCGTGTGGGGGCCTGGTGCAAAAGAGAGCGTTTTGACCGACATCGAGCAGCGCATCCAATGCCGGTGGTGCCACGGCCAGAGCCCTTCGTCCTCTCGCGCGTGCAACTATTGCGGTGCGCCGCTCGATGCCCGGGACGTGGTCACCGACAGCGGTTGGCGGGAGGCACCGCGGCTGCGCGACCTGACCCAGTTCGGCTGGTCGGCCAGTGTCCTCCAGGTCGATGCAGGGGTTGTGCCGGTGGTCGAGATCGCCCTTGCTCCACAGGACGCCGTCTATTTCGAGCACCACGCCATGCTCTGGAAGGATGAGACGGTCCCGATGTCGGTGATGCCCAGTCCCGGTGGCAGCCGGCGCCTGTTCGCGGGCGTGCCCTTTGTGATGAGCGTTGCCCGCGGCCCCGGGCGCGTCGCTTTCTCTCGCGACGCCCCGGGCGAGCTTGTGGTGATCCCGGTCTCGGCTCCTGCCGAGGTTGACGTCCGCGAGCATGCCCTCGTGCTCGCTACCGGCACTCTCAGTTACACATTCGAAAAATTAGCCGGCGTGCGGGCCATGCTCGCGTCCGGGAGCGGCATGTACCTCGACCGGTTCGTGGCCCAGTCTGCTCCAGGACTGCTCGTGCTGCACGGCTACGGCAATGTGTTCCAGCGCTACCTGGCGGAGGGCGAGACCGTTCTCGTCGAGCCCGGTGGCTTCCTGTACAAGGACTCCTCAGTCGCCATGGAGACGACAGCGGTCAATTTCAAAGGTGACCCGGGAACCAGTGCCGCTCCGGCCGCGCCCGCCTCGGATGCGAGCGCTACTGGGGCCGGGACCGTCGCCGCGGGGACAGACGGCGGCGTGGCGCCCGCAGTCGCGCCGCCCCCCGAGGAGCCAAAACGAGGCGGCCTCTTTGGCAAGCTCAAGTCAGCGGCCTCGGGGATAAATGTGAGTGGGCTCGCCGCCGCGGCAGGGAGCCTGCGCTCCGGTGGCGGGATCAGTGGTGCTCTGGCAGGCCTGGCCGGGGGCGGTGGCTCGACCGTCCTTCGCATGCGGGGGCCGGGGCGAGTAGGTATCCAATCGATGTTCAAGGCACACGAGACCGACTGAGATGACCAGCGGGGCACCTCCTACCACCACCTACACTTGCCCGTACTGCCGCCAGACGTCCGCTGGCGCGGCCATGAGCTGCCCGTTCTGCGGTGCGCCGGTCAATGTGCAGTTGCGCACGACCGCTTCGGGCTGGACAGAGTTGCCGCCCATCGCTGACATGGCCCGGATCCAGTTCGGGCAGTCCCAGTGCCAGGTCGTGGGCAGGCTCACTCCAGTTGCCGAGATGAACCTGGCTCCCGGAGATGGGGTCTATTTCACCCACGACATGCTTTTGTGGCAAGACGCCACCACGTTGCTCGACACCTTGCCCTTCGCCCGGCCTTGGAACCGCACCCGGGCAGGGATGCCTTTGGTCATGATGAGCGCCACCGGCCCTGGTCGGGTTGCCTTTTCCCATGACGAGCCGGGCGAACTGCTGGCCCTGCCGCTCCAGCCCGGCCATGGCGTCGACGTCCGCGAACATTCGCTGCTTTGCGCAACGGCTGCCGTCGCATATGACTGGTTCGAGACCGGTGTCTGGTTCGTCACCTCTGGGGAGCACCACGAAGCCAGTGGCATCGGCGGGATCGGCGGGATCGGCGGTGGAGGCGGCGACAACCAGCCAGTGTGGCACTACCCGGTCGGCCAGTTCATGGACCGTTTTTTCTGTCGGGACCGCCCGGGCATGGTGATGGTGCAAGCCAGCGGGAACGCTTATGTGCGCGACATCCCGCCCGGCCAGTCGATCCTGGTCAAACCGCCCGCGCTGCTGTTCAAGGACCCGAGTGTCGGCCTTCAGCTGCATGTCGAGTACCCCGCCGCCGGTGTCAAGATCTGGCAGACCTTCACCAACCGCTACCTGTGGTTGCGCCTCTGGGGCCCAGGCCGCGTCGGGCTTCAGTCTTGCTACAACCGGCTGGACGATCCCGGCACTGACTTCAGGGACCTATCGCCCCATACTGACTTTCTTTGGCGGTGATAGGCTTTCTCGGGCGGTGACGGGCCGTCACCAGGCAGGCGACCTGGATGCCGCTCCGGGCCGGTTGCGAGGACCGGGGCAAATGCTAGCGTGTCGGCCATGCAGTTCTGTCGCCGTAACTTGGCTTGGGTTGCTGGTGCCCTAGCCGCACTGGGCTTGATCACAGTTGCCAGCGCTCCGGTCGCGGCGGCGGCGCCGCTCCAGACCAAGTCCGTGGGCGAGATCTTTGCCGCGGCCCGATCGGCCATGCTCCACGTGAAGAACTTCCATGTCGAGGGCAGCGTGCCGAGCCTCAAAATGGACTTGAGCCTCTCAGGTACCGGTGGCGGAGGCAGTGTGACCACCGACGGTGCCACCTTGGACATCGTCGTGGCGCGCAAGACCATCTATATCAAGGCGGATGCAAAGAGCTGGCAGAAGCTAACTGGGAACGCCAGCATAGCCAAGGAGCTCGCCAACAAATGGATAAAGGCGCCGGCGAACACGCCAAATTACAAAGACTTCGCCGACCTCACGATAATCAAGGACTTTATGGGCCAGTTCTTTTCGAGCGACCAGGGCCTGGCCAAGGTGAGCGGCACCGAGGTGGTCAACGGCGAGAAGGCGTTCGAGCTGAGCGACGGCCAGGGGGACAGCGTTTACATCGCCGATCAAGGGCCGCCGTACGTGTTGCAGGTCACGGGTGGCGGCTCGCAAGGCGGTGCCCTGAACTTCAGTGATTTCGGGGACGCGCCTATCCCGGCGGTGCCTGCCTCCGCCATCAGCGAGCCCTGAGCCCCCGAGCGGTCCCCGTGCAAGGGCGGGTCGCGCCTGCCGTCGTGTTGGTGAGCGGGGGCCTCGACTCGGCCACCGTCCTCGCGATTGCGGTGTCCGAGGGCTACCAGGCGTATGCGCTCAGTTTCGACTACGGCCAACGCCATCGGGTCGAGATCGAAGCGGCCCGCCGGGTCGCCTCATCGCTCGGGGTGGTGCGCCACGTCGTCCTCCCGATCGACCTGCGCGCTTTTGGGGGGTCGGCGCTGACATCCGACCTCCCGGTGCCCCATCGCGCCCACGTCGAGGAGATAGGGACCGGCATCCCGGTCACCTACGTGCCCGCGCGCAACACGATCTTTTTGTCCTTCGCACTGGCGTGGGCCGAAACGCTGGCTGCGACGGACATCTTTATCGGGGTGAACGCCATCGACTACAGCGGCTACCCTGACTGCCGTCCTGAGTTTGTGTCCGCATTTGAGGCGATGGCCAACCTGGCGACGAAGGCCACCGTAGAGGGGCTGCAACGGGTCCGGGTCCATGCACCGCTGGCCAAGATGACCAAGGCTCAGATAATCCAAACAGGCCTGGGGTTGGGTGTGGACTATGGCCTGACGCACAGCTGCTACGACCCCGGCCCCCAAGGCCGAGCCTGTGGCAGCTGCGACTCTTGCCTACTGCGCGAACGAGGTTTCGCAGAGCTGGGCCTGACCGACCCCGTGGCGGGAGCGACCCCGTCACCCTGACCGAGATGGCTCAGGACGGCCAGGCCTTTACCAGCCCGCTTATGGAAAGGGCGACGCTACTGCCTGCCGCCAAGGGTGGGCGCCCACTCAGTCGGGCGAGCACCCGAAGCGGAGCATGGCCGTTGGCCAGCTCCACGGTCACAAGCGTGTCGTGCCCATAGAACTGGCATTCGGCGACCCGGCCGGCGAGCCTTGCACCCTCTGTAGCACCGTTGAGGCTGATCTGTTCCGGGCGGACCATAACCATCACCGGCGAGGCTTCTTTGAGATCGGGTGGGTCGGCGATGTTGAGCGGCCCGAGAGCGGTCTCGGCCACACCACCGCGCCAGGTGCCGCGCAGGATGTTGGCATCCCCGACGAAGGTGGCCAGTGCCGGGTCGAGAGGTTGGCCATAAAGTTCTTCCGGGCCCGCACACTGGGCGACTCGCCCGTCGCGCAATACGGCCACCCGGTCAGCCAGTGACAGCGCTTCGTCCTGGTCATGGGTGACCAATACCGCAGTCGTGCCGGTGTCGCGCAACACCCGGGCCACGTCAGTCCTCACCCCACTGCGCAGGGCGGCATCGAGCGAGCTGAACGGTTCGTCGAGCAGGACGAGCTTGGGCTGGGTGGCGAGCGCACGAGCCAGCGCGACCCGCTGCTGCTGACCACCGGAAAGCTGATGAGGGTACAAGTGACCGTCGCCGCCCAAACCGACGAGCTCGAGCAGCTCGGTGACGCGCGGCCCTCTGCGCTCCCGGCGGGCTAACCCGAAGCCGACGTTCCCGGCGGCATCGAGGTGGGGGAAAAGGGCGCCCTCTTGGGGGACGTAGCCAATCTGGCGGTTCTCGGGCGCGAGGTGGGTATGAGCGTCCTCGACCACGCTCCCGGCGATCCGCACGGCGCCACCGTCGGCCCGCTCGAAACCGGCGAGCAGGCGCAGCAGCGTCGTCTTCCCGCTCCCTGACGGGCCGAGCACCGCCGTCAGGGAGCCTTCCTCGACTTCGAGGTCGATGCCGGCCAAGACGACGTGACTTCCGAAGGACTTGCGCAGACCTTCGACCTCCACGCTACTCACGGGCTGGCTACCTGGGACATCTTGCGCTGCAGGCTACCGCACCATGGCGGGCAAGCCCCTTGGCCCAGTGTGCGCGAGCCCGCGGAGGTGTGGAGGTCACGGCGCCTATGCGCCGACTGCAGTGGCCGGCGCGCGCCTGCCACGCCGGCGCTTTGGGGCTAGGTGGGACTGGTGGTGACGGTTGCGCCCGACGGGGGTTTGAAGATCGACTCCGATGGGTTGGTGTTGAGCGACTGGATCTCGAACGACGAGTTGTCGCTCGAGTTGCTCCCGGACTGCTTGACCAGGCCGAGGATCCCCTGGCTGGTGACGCACCACTCGTCGTCGTAGGTCGTGCCGTTG
>DATJST010000073.1:0-2702 GCA_035503975.1 Acidimicrobiales bacterium
GCCTTGGGGCTCGTAGCATGGCGACGTGCGACCTGCGGCCGAGCCGGTTCCCGTGCCGACGACTCTGTGGGACATCGCGGTCCCGTCACGGCCGGGCCGGTTGGCGGGCCTCACCATGGCCGGCTTCAGCGATCGAGCTACGGACCTCGTTGAGGTCCAGTTGGTCCCGCACCCCGCTGTCATGGTGATCTTCGACCTCGGCGACACGCCGTTCGTTGTCGACGACGGCAGTGGTCAGCAGCACCGAGACAGCGTGGTCGCCGGGCTCGCGCCCGGCTGTGCTCGAGGGCGGGGGGCCCGGGACTTCGAATGCCTGCAGGTGCGGCTGTCGCCGATGGTCGCCCACGCGGTGCTGGGCGCCTCTTCGGAGTTGGGCGCGTCGGTGGTCGCCCTCGATGACCTCTGGGGGCGCGACGCAGCGCGGACGCAAGAGCAACTGCGCGCTGCCGGGTCGTGGGACGACCGCTTTGCGATCGCGGAGGCCGCGGTGGCTCGGCACGACGCAAGTCGTGCTGTCGACCCGGAGGTCGCGTTCGCCTGGGGGCAGATGGTGGCCAGCCGGGGGCGGGTGCGGGTCGAGCATGTGGCAGCGGAGGTCGGATGGACCCGCAAGCGCCTGTGGTCCCGGTTCCGGTCCCAGATCGGCCTGACCCCCAAGCGAGCAGCCCAGCTCGTCCATTTCGACTACGCAGCACACCGCCTCGCGGCCGGACACAGCACCGCCCTGGTAGCGGCGGAGAGCGGCTACGTAGACCAGTCCCACCTCCATCGAGACGTCATGGCGTTCGCCGGGGTGACGCCCGCGGCTGTCGCGGTTTCACCCTTCCTCGCGGTCGACGATGTCGCATGGGGCGCTCCCAAATACGTATCCAAGACATGACAAAAAAAGCGGCTTGTTGATGACGGGCCGCCATTTATGCGTTTCCCGGGAAACCCCTTATACCTCAAGGCAGATCCGGCCAATCAGACGGTGATGGGTGCCCAGCCCGGCAATCGCCCCGACGCCAGAAGGTGCCCGCCAGGTGCTCCCCGATGACTCAGGCACGGGCACGGAAAGATGCGAGCGTGCGGGACCTATCAGCCCTTGCTGGTTAGCCATTCCTCGGTCAACCGGCAGCGCCCGAGGCCGGCGGCATCGAACTCGTCCCGGCTGGTGCCTTTGTCCACGCCCGAGAACCGCAGCGCTGGGTCGATAGCGCCGTCGCCAAGCTTCGCAACCGCATAGTGGGCCTCGGCCTCCGCGGACCGGTCCTGGGTGAACACCGGGCCCCAGCACAGTGAACCGGCCTCCGAGCCCGACGAGCCCGACTGGCGTGCGGCGGGCACACCCCGCCGCGACAGATCCCCCGGCTCTGCGCAGGCGGAAAACGGTTGAGTTCCCAGGGTAAATCCGTCCCTATCGACGGCTATTCGCCGGCGATCCGATGTTCTGGGCGCGCCAGAATGCTCGGCGAGAGACCTGTCACCTAACCGCGCTCGGCCAGTCTTCCGTTCTTCGCCAAATCCGGATCGGTGCATGCCGAGAGGTTGAAGCAGCACGGTCGCCGCTTGCCATTGCTCATCTTGGAGATCGTGACCTCGACGCGTCGCTTGCGCGTGCCAGGGTTCTTGGTCTCGTTGACCCACCGAACCCATTCCCAACGTGCCATCGGGGTGATCTCTGCCCAGAGTGCCTGAATGTTGGGTGGCGCCGCCTCGAGGGCCGCCTTCAGGTCGGAGGGGACGCGTGGTTCTGGCCACGCCTTTCGCGGCGCGATGTCGACGGTTGCGTTGTCGCCGGTTTTGAGCGCAGCTGCCTTCTGTAGCTTCGCCTCGACCTTGATCCAGTGGCCGAACATCCCGTCCGGTTCGACGACGGTTTGGAACTTGTGACCGTTGACCGTGCCGGTCACCGCGACCTGTCCGCGTGAGGGCAGCTGCTTGCTCGCCTTTTCGGGAAGGCGCACAATCGTCCATCTGTCGATCGCCGACACCGGCGCATCGAAACGGATCAGGGGGGCCGTGGGGCGTTCCGTCATGGTTTTATCTTGCCAGCCCTGCGGCCTGTGGTCGCCGGAGCCGGCACGGGGCCTTGTCAAGGCGTCCGCCTCACCAGCGCGAAGGTGGCAGGCGCCATCAGCGGGGATCTGGCGCCAAGGGGCAGCGGGCGAGGATGGTTCGCGCCCTCGAAGACCCCTTGCTGAAGTCAACACGGGCCTGCCTGCCGGCTGTGCGAACCGTTGCATTGAGCTTGGGGACCGGCCTGGGCGCGGCCAGCCACGGCCAAGGGTGCTCGATGCCTGAGGGGCACGGGGCCGTCGGACCTGGACGGGTGGCCCCCGTCGCCTTCCTCTACCTCGAGCCGGTCCGGGTCAGGCCTGCTTGCAGGTCATGGATGATCTTGCCGAGCTGGCCTGAGGCGAGGCGCCCGGGCCCAAGAGGGCCTGACGAGTCCTGACCGACAGGCGGGAGGGCTTGAAGCGCGGCGCGAACCTCGGTTGACACGTGGCCGAGCTGCCAGCCGAGCTCATCATCGATAGCTCCTGGTCGGTCGGGGTCAGCGAGACCAGCCGCTCTGAGTGCGTAGGCGGCGGCACCCAGGGCGTGCGCACCCACATGGCAGACGGCGACGGCCTGACCGGCGGCCCGCGCCGCAGCCATTGCAGCAGGAGCTTTCACGTCGTCCACGCCGACCCCACCGGCAAAGCGACGGCGGATCTCCT
>DATJST010000074.1:0-10451 GCA_035503975.1 Acidimicrobiales bacterium
CGAGCTGGCCACCGATGGCTCCTTGGCAGCGCCAGCCTTCATGCTGAACGCGGCGGGCCTACGTCCGATCAGCTAGCGGGGGCACAGCTGCGGACGAGACCGCGAACGAACGGGGCGACTGACACAACAGTCCTCGTCGACGGGGCCAGGCGCGTTGGCTATGCGCCTGGCCCCGCCACGCGTCATCCGTGACCTCTCGACGCAGATAAACCATTCGGGGCGCAGCCCTTACCCCTAGAGGAAGTATTTGGTCAGGGGCCAGAATGAACGGTTCTCGCAACCTCTCAGCACATGGCAATTTAGCTTACGCGGCAAGGCATAATAGCCGAACATATCGCTCACGAGGCGTGAACCGCCTTCGGGACGCCCCGTTTTTTTTCAGGGGTCAGCTCTCTCACAGGGGCAGTCCATGCCCTGTCGCTAACGGGGGATGACCCTCAGCGCAGGAGAGTGCGGCGGACGTCCTTCATGAGCAGCAGGAGGTGGAGCCTGTCGGTGGAGCTGGGCTCGAACTCCGGGACGAGGTGCAGGTAGAACTCCCGCGCCTCTGCTGACTCGGCGTGGACGAGGACAACCGTCCTCCAATTCTGTACGTCCATTTGTACGGCCACTTGAGCCTCCCGTCGTTGTGACCGTTTTGAACATTCGGTGCGGGGTCAGCTGTCCGGTGCCGCGAAGGCTCGCCTATCGCCAGCCCGCTCCGAGCGCCGATCATTTAATGCGCGCGTACCTATGGAGTTGACGGCGGTCAAGCAAGCGATATTTCCAATTCGGGCGCGCCTGGGCGAGTCATTCTGTACTGGTCGCTGGTGTAACGGAGCGGTCTCGCGCAAGGCCTGCGAGTAGCAGGTCGATCATGAGGCGAGGGTTGTAGTTGGGGTCGGTCTCGGCTCCAACGCATAGGTTGCCGATGCCACGCAGAAGGTCGTAGGGCTGTATGTCGCCACGGGTTTGGCCCCCGGCGGCGCATGCTTTGAGCAGTTGCTCGCACACGGGCAGGAGGCGTGCGATGAACTCAGCGTGCAGGCTCTCGAAGCCACCCTGGTCGGAATGCAGGGCCCCGGCCAAGCCGTGCTTGGTGACCAGGAAGTCCACGAACCGGGCCACCCATGACCGCAGCGTGTCGTAGGGGCTCTTGCCCGCTTGCGGCAGGACGGTCCCAGCATCGGCGAGTGCGTCGAGCTGGTGACGGTAGACCGCCACGACCAAGTCCGCGCGAGTAGAGAAGTGCCGGTAGATGGTGCCCATGCCGACCCCGGCCTCCGCAGCGATGTCTCGTACGGGCGCGTCTACTCCCGCACGCACGAACACCGCTGCAGCGGCGTCAAGCAGTGCCTGCTCGTTGCGGCGCGCGTCAGACCGCTTGCGCCGAGCGGCCTTGCCGGGCGTGTCAGCCGTAGTCACTTGCGGGTCCTCCGGTCTCGTTGACAAGCGGAACAATGCTCCGTATCATTGTTCCGGAGCAACGATCCGGATCCTGAGTATGCCAGATCGCTCCACCGCCCAAGCCAGCACAGACCTCACAAGGAAGGCATCTCCTCCATGACCGATACCGCATGGCGCGGCGTGCAGACCAGCCAACCGATCATGTCCGTCAAGCCCGTGACCCTCGCAGCCCCAGGCCGTGGCTGCGACCTGCAAGTCCGGGTGTCGGCCCCGACGTCTGGCCGCGACCTGCCGGTCATCGTCTTCTCCCACGGGTTCGGTCAGTCGATGGACGGCTACTCGCCGCTGGTCGACGCCTGGGCCGGGCACGGGTTTGTCGTCGTGCAACCGACCCATCTCGACTCTGTCACGGTCAACCTGCCGCCTGACGACCCCCGGGCACCGTCGATCTGGCGCACACGGATCGATGACTTGACCTCGGTGCTCGACCAGCTGGATGTCATAGAAGCAGCCGTCCCTGAACCGGGCCGGCGCATCGACCGTGATCGCGTCGCCGTCGCCGGGCACTCGTGGGGCGCGCAGAGCGCCAGCGCCCTCGCCGGGGCCCGGGTCTTCAACGCCGCCGGCACCCCGGGACCGAGCATGGCCTACCCGCGGCTCAAGGCCGCGGTCCTGCTGTGCCTGCCCGGCACCGGAGGTGCACATCTGACCCCCTTTGCTGCCGAGAACTTCCCGTTCATGAACCCGGACTTCGCGGACATGAGCACGCCCAGCCTGGTCGTCGCCGGCGACCATGACGACTCCCCGCTGACGGTGCGCGGCCCGGACTGGTTCACCGACGGTTACCGGCTCAGCCCGGGTGCCACCGACCTGTTGACCATCCTCGGTGGCGAGCACTCTCTTGGCGGCATCTACGGTTACAACAGCACAGGGACCACCGACGAAAGCCAGGAGCGGGTTGCGCTCGTCCAGCAGGCAACCCTGGCCTACCTGCGTACCGCAGTTGGCCTCGACGCCCGCGCATGGCCCGCTATGCGGCAGGACCTGGCCTCGGTCGATGACCCGCAGGGAAGGATCGACTCGAAATGACCCAACTCGCGCCGGCCCCAAGGCCGAGCCTCGGGATCGCGACCGCGCCCTCGCAGGTCGCCTACGGCGACATCCTACGGGTCTGGCGCGACGCCGACAGCCTCCCGCAGTTCGAGCACGCCTGGCTGTACGACCACCTCATGCCGATCTTCGGCGACCGGCGCGGGCCCCACTTTCGAGGGGTGGACGCTACTGTCCGCAGGCGCCGTGCCGCCAAGGAGCCTCGGGTCCGGGCAGCGGCGTTGGCCGCGGCGCCATGCCCCGGGCGTTCAAGCGGGCCGCGGGCGACGCCGGGCCAGACGAGACGACCGAGCTGTTGGCCCTGTGGCACAAGGCCCGGCGCTCGGTGCTGAAAAGCCGCCAGCACATCTTGAACCAGGCCGAGAACCTGCTCTGCGACCTCCCCTGGGCGTGCGCGAGCTCCTGCCGGCAACCACAGATGTGAAGGCGCGCCTGGCCGCCCTGGCCCGCTGGGACCGAGACGCGCACATGGACGCCCCCACCCGTCTGCGCCTGCAGCTGCTCGACGCCTACGCCAAAGAGGTGGCCGGCCTCGACGCCAAGGAGAACCAGGCCGTGAAAGAGCTGGACCGGCTCACCAAGGCGGCCGGCTCGAGCCTGGACGACCTGTGCGGGATATCGACCCGCTCACAAGCCGAGCTGCTGGTCGAAGTCGGCGACCCCCGGCGTTTTGCCGGCGAGGGGAGTTTTGCCCGCTTCAACGGCACCGCCCCCATACCGGCGTCATCGGCCGAGGGCGACGGTGAGCCGGTTCGCTACCGCCTGAACCGCGGGGGCAACCGCAGGGCCAACGCCGTCTTGCACATCATGGCCGTCACCCAGCTCGCCCATGACCAGCGCGCCCGGCGCATCTTTGACGATGCCCGCCACCGTGGGCACTCCAAGAAAGAAGCGATGCGGGTACTGAAGCGGCACCTCTCCGACGTCGTCTACCGGCGGATGTTGGCCGACTTGGAACGACGCCTCGCTGCCCCCCCGAACACCCAGGTAAAGCAGGTGGCATGACGAGTTTTCAACAGGCCAACAATTTTGCCGGCGTACCTCTTGACATAGCAGCTTCGTTCGGTATCCTCAGCCGAGTCTGAGGGAGCCCCGGGTTGGGCAACGCCAGATGGAACATTCTGGGATCATGCCCCATGCGCTCAAGGGCGCCGGCAACGCCTAGCCCACTGCCGGTTGACCTCGTCCGCCAGACGGCGAGTACCCGGGGACCACGTGGCCGACGGGTAGCTGGAGCCGGGGGCTGGGCTCGTCGTACCGCCCGGATCAGCGGACCGAGCTGATCAGCCGTTCGGACAAGCTCCAGAGCCGCTCGGCGTTCTCGGGGTCCAGTGCGTATGGCTGATAGTGGCCACGGATCTGCCCGTGCGGGTCGTAGTTGCCACCGAGGGGCTGGTCGGCCCCTGCGAGCGGCGTGGCGATCGCGCAGTCCTCCAGGTACTTGCCGCTGACACCGTCCAGCTCGGGGGCGACCGCTGCCCAGGCCGTCGTCGCCGCACCCTGCTCTGGGGTCTTCCAACCTTCGCGGAGGTCGTTGCCCTCGGCGTCGGCCCATCCCCGTGCCTGGAACTCAGCCTCGTCCAGGTTGCGCATCAGCCCGCTCCGGATCGCGCCCGGCATGACCGCGTTGGCGGTCAGGTGGGGCCCAGCAAAGCGGGCGCTGAAGCCGACCACGAAGAGGGCGTTGGCCGTCTTGGACTGTCCGTATGCCTCCGCCGGGTCGTAGGGACGGTGGTCGTAGTTGGGGTCGTCGTAGCAGATGTCGCTGCGGCGGTGCGCAGAGGAGGACAGGGAGATCACGCGGGCGTCGCCGGACGCCTTGAGGCAGGGCAGGAGCCCGAGGCTCAACACGAAGTGCGCCAGGTGGTTGACCCCGAGATGGGGCTCGAGGCCCTCCCCGGTCCGCTGCTGGGGGGGCCACATCACCCCGGCATTGTTGACCAGGAGGTGCAGCGGCTTACCGCTGGCGACGTAGTCGCGCGCCCACGCCCCGACCGACGCGAGCGACCCGAGGTCCAGCGGGCTGAAGACGATCTTGTCGTTCCCAGTCTCGGCCTGGAGGCGGGCCACTGCGTCGGCGGCCTTTGCGGGGTCGCGGCCCGCGACCACGACTCGGGCACCCGCGCTGGCGAGCGCCTTGGTCGTTTCGTACCCCACCCCTCCGTAGCCGCCGGTCACGATCGCCTCCTTCCCAGTCAGGTCGTGGCCGGCGACCATCTCGACCGCCGTAGCCGTCCGGCCGTCCGGGCGGTCGGCGATGGCCTCGCCCACCTCACCCTCACCATTGCGCCGCCGGGGAGTACCCGATGTGCTCATGGGACCAAGCCTGGCCCGATCGCGTGGGGCGAAGATGGCCGCGTCGTTCCTAGCAATGACACTGCCAGGGACGCAGCGAGATGTCACACTGGCGTCATGGCAGCGGTCGGCAGCCTCGGCGAGTTCCTGCGGGCCCGGCGGGCACGGGTCGGGCCTGGGGACGTCGGCCTGCCCGATGGGACCGGGCTACGCCGCGCGCCCGGCCTGCGGCGCGAGGAACTGGCAGCGCTCGCAGGCGTCTCCATCTACTACTACATCCGGTTGGAACAGGGCGGGGAGACCAACCCCAGCCCCGCAGTCCTCGATGCCCTCGCCCGGGCGCTGCTGCTTGATGACGAAGAACGCACGCACCTGCACGCGCTCGCCCGCCAGCCGGCTTACGCGGGCCCGGCCGCAGGTCGGCCCGCCCTGCCTGGAGGCTGCGCAGATGCCGTCCGGCCCGGGATCCGCCAGCTCTTGGGAACCCTCCGGCCCTGCCCCGCCTACGTCCTCAACCCGATAAGCGACGTTCTCGCGGCCAACCCCGAGGCACTTGCCCTCTTCCACGGCCTGGCGGACTGGCCAGCGCCCCGGCGCAACACCGCCCGGTACACGTTCTTGCACCCCGCGGCGCGGGAACTGTTCGCCGACTGGGCGCATTCCGCCGCCACCACGGCGGCGAACCTGCACGCAGTCGCGGCGGCCAACCCGGCGGCACCCGGCCTTGCCGAACTGGTGGACGAGCTCACCGAGCACAGCGCCGAGTTCGCCCAGCTCTGGCAGCGCTATGACATCCGGCGCCGCCGCGGTGAACCCAAGACGTTCCGACACCCCCTCCTGGGGACGATCACCCTCACCTACGAAGTCCTCCAGCTCGGAGACAACCAGCGAATATCGGTCTACCAAGCCGCACCCGGCAGCGCCGACGAGGAAGCACTTAAGGTCCTCGCGATGGTGGCCGCCGAGCTCCCAGGCGGACAAGCCGGGCCCCTCTGACCGAACTGGGCCCCCGAGGCCTCTCGGCCTGACCCGGGCACAGGGGTCTATCGTTCGGTCGACCGCGCCTCGATGCGCATTCGGCGATCACGGCGTCCTCGCCTACACAAACGAGTTTTCGGCCAAGTGCAGGCGTTCGTGGCCTGGGCGCCGGCACGTGTTATGTAGCCAGTTATCAGGTGCATTTCGTCGGAGTTGAGCGATCCCGAGCCGTCGATCCGCCGCCTGAGCAGGCACTTCGTTAGGGATGAGGCTGCGCCCCGCGACGGTCGTTATGCGCGTGCGAGAGCCCTTGTTGGTTCCCGTTAGACGGGACGCTCCCGGCTCAGCGGGGGGTGGCCCGAGCCCGGCTCGCCCCGCCGGTCGCGTCGCGCCTGCCGGCCGTCCCGTACCAGTCGACGCACAAGCAGGTGGCGTCGTCCTGCAACCTGCCCCCGGTCAGGGCGAGCAGCTCGTGGGCCAGCTCCTGCACCGCCTGGCGGGGGTGCCTCCCGAGGCCGCGGGCGAGCACGCCCCCCACGTCTACCCGGTCGGCGTTGCGCTCCAGGTAACCGTCGGTGACGACAAGCAGCCTGTCGCCGGGCTGCAGGGCGACGATTTCGGCCCGGTAGGGCTCCGTCGCTATGCCGAGAGGCGGCTGGACGTCGAGATCGAGCGCCACGACGTGGCCCTCCCGCGCCAGGAACGGGCGCGGGAGGCCCGCGTCTATAATTTCCGCCGTCCCGTCGCTGAGCCGGACCCGCATGAGCAGCCCGGTGACGAACTGGTCGGGGTGGGCGTGGGACAACAGCGCCTGGTTGGCGGCGTCAGCCTGCTCTGAGGGGGTGGCCAGCGACCGCCGGCGGTTGCGGAGCGTGCTCACGGTGAGGGTCGCGAGCAGTGCGGCGTCTAGGGCGTGGCCCATGGCGTCGGTGACCGAGATGTAGAGGTGCTCGCGGTCCAACGAGTAGTCGAAGGTGTCCCCGCCCGCCGAGTGCGAGGGCTCCAACCAGCCGGCCAGGGTGAGCGGGCCGGCCTCGGCGGAGTAGGCCGAGGGCAGGAGCCGACGCTGGATCTCGGCCGCCACCGAGAAGGGGATGTCCCGCTGGGCCCACTCGAACAGGTCGGTGTGGCGCCTGGAGGCGATCAGTACGTAGGCCAGGGCGTGAGCCGCGGCCGCGAGGTACTCGAGGACGGCGGCGCCCGGCTCGTCCCACACGGAGACCTCCAGGACCCCGATGGCGTCGCCGCGTTCGGTTATGGGCACGAGCACCAGCCAGCCGTCCCCCTCCGTCGCCACCTCCAGCCTCTGAGTGAACAGGGCCCGCTCGTGGGGCGTGCCGGCCAGGGGTACGGTCTCGGCCCTTTCGTTGCGGCCGTCCTGTTCCCGCCCGCCCCCGCTGACGTGGGACAGGCGCACGAGCGCGCTCCCGGAGAAGTTCGTTATCAGCAGCGCCACGTGGCGGGCGTGGACAGCGGCGGCGAGCTCGGAGCCGAGCACGTCAACCGCGTCGATCGGGGAGGCCTCTTCCACGGCGGCGAGCAAGGACCGAAGGTCAAGCGCCCTCTCGCCGAGCAGCATGCACGAATAGTAAGGTCGACCGCGTGGCTAACGGCGCCAGGTGATCGTCTCGGCTCTGACGTCACGCAGAGGGGCGGACACGCCTTCCCGAACTGTCTGGGCGACCTTCTGCTCGGCTCGTCGACAAGGCCGTCCGAGGGCTTGACCCGAGCGGACATCGGTGCCGCTGCAGTCGCTGAGCGCGGAGAGTCCCAAAGAGCGCTCGAGGCCGCTCTTCAAGCAGGACCGGAGGGCGCTCGAGAATGGCGAATATGGGCGGCCCTTTCGAATTGACACGTTGGAGCGTGAGGAGCGCCGAATCGGCGATCCCGGAAGATCGACCAATCCAGCACGCCGTTCGACGCCCGATGCAAAATGTCGGCTCCGGGAGAAGAATATGTGCGCCCGATCTGTGTTGTACCGCAAGCTAAATGGCCCTGGCCCGATGTGGCGGGATCCGTAGATATGTATGTTTCTCCCATGGGAGAACAAGTTCCTTGAACCACACATAAGACGGCAATATGCGCTCGTTCCTTGAGCGTGGCTGTCGGGGCCGCTCGGACAACTTCAGAAGTCGCCGCAGGTCCCAAGCTTGATCTCGACGACTTTGCTGAATGGGGGCTCAGGCTCACGGAGTGCACCTACAACGAAGATGATGCCGTTGGCGGCTCGCCATTTGTCCACGCCGACAAAGTGAAGTTCCACCTCGTATAACGGGGGCCGCAGCCACTGTTGACCCCTTGCCAGGTCAGCGCCCCTAGGAGATGGCTCACGCCGGGGACTGCCTTGGCGTTGGTTGCCCGAAGCGCACCGTACCAATACCCTGGGCGCCCAGCGCTGGCCGGCATCGCGGTCGAGGTGGCTCACGAGGCGGTAAGGCCCTGGATAAGGCACTGTTCTCTGAGAGCCTGACCCGCTTCAACCGAGGAAAAGAAGTCACCCATGCGTTGCTGCCGTGCTGTGGTGTTGTGGGCCGTCTCCGGCCTGGTGCTCCTGAGCAGTGGGCTCGCCGTGGCCCCTCCTGCGGCTGCGATGCAAGCGCGACCGGGGACCGCGGTAGTGGGCGCAAGCACCGCTGCGCCTGCGGCCGGGCGGTGGTTGACGCCGACGACCCTGTTCTCTGACGCCCAGGGGGCCGCGCTCGGGGGACTTTCGTGCCAGTCGGTCCAACTTTGCGTTGCCGTCGGCACTAAAGGGGGTGGCCTGGGCACTGGTGTCGGCTTCTACGGCGCCAGGGCCTGGTCCTCCCCTCAGGTGGTAGACGCTCAAGGGGGCCTCAACGGGGTCTCTTGCGTCGCAGGTGGGCCGTGCGTCGCGTACGGAAAGAGCTTCAGCGAGACCGGCGCCACCTACCGCTTTGTGGCAGGCCGGTGGGGGGACGGGCCACCCTCGGCGGTCGCCTTGGCGTCGGTGTCGTGCGCCAGCGCCGACTTTTGCGCTGGCGTCGGCTTCCTCAACTACGCCTCCGGCTTTACCTATAACGGCACGGCGTGGTCGGCCCAGGTCCCCATCACCTCGGAGGGGACGGCCATCTCGTGCCCGACCACGACGTTCTGCGCCGTTGGTTCTGGGTCGGGCGACGTTCTCTACTACCAGGACGGCACGTGGTCCAAGGCGACCTCGGTCGACCCCGGGCGGGGCTTCATCTCGGTGTCGTGCACGAGCCCGGCGTTCTGCGCCGCCGTGGACGGCTCGCGCGCCCTGGTCGACCTGGACGGGCACTGGTCAGTGCCTGCCAAGCCCCGGTCCGGCCTTCTCCTCGCACGTTCTGACGCTCACGCTGACGATGGTCACGGCACACGGAGCCGTCTATATCTCAAGTCCTTCTGGACGTGGGTCGCCCGACAGAACCGGGTGTTCGGTACTGCGGCCACTGTTGGCGTGCCTCGGCAGGGCAGCGCCCAGCAGTTAGCATCTTCCGCACGACCCGCGTTCGCCAGCAGCTCGCGCGCCCGGCCGCTGGGTGCATGTTCGTCATGAACCTCCCTCGCTGCGCGCAGGTACCTGAGCTGTTCGTCTACCCCGTGCGCCAGCCATGAACCTCGCCGTCTTCACGAAGCCTTGGCCAACAGACTCTGTCCCAGATTTGGCGAAACGGGTGGCTGGGCTGGGGCTCGACAGCGCCGAGGTACCGGTGCGGCCCGGTTACCAAGTTGAGCTAGCGACCGCCGAAAAGGAGCTGCCCGACCTCGCCTCCGTTTTCGCCGACCACGGGCTGACGGTGGCAAGCGTGGCGAGCGTCCTGGACGAACGCGTCTTTGCCGGCTGCGCCAATGCGGGCATCGGGGTAATCCGGATAATGGCGCCGATTACGCGCGGCGAGTACTTGCGCTCCGAGGAGGAGCTCCGCAAGCAGCTGGACGGCGCCATGCCGCTTTGCGAGCGCCACCGGGTGAAGGTGGGCGTCCAGCAGCACTACGGTGACCATGTCTGTGACGCCACGGGCCTCCGTCTGTTACTAGACCGAGTCGACGGCCATTGGGTGGGTGCCATCTGGGACGCCGCCCATGACGCACTGGCCGGGTTGCAGCCGGAGAACGGCATTGACCTCGTTTGGGACCGCCTCCTCATGGTCAACCTAAAGAACGCCTACTACGAGCGCACCAACGGGCCTGAGGCACCACAGGCCAAATGGGCCCGGCACTTCACCACCGGCCGGCATGGCCTGGCGTCTTGGCCGCGGGTGCTCGCGGAACTGAAGCGGCGCAAGTACTCGGGGACGCTGTGCCTAACGGCTGAGTACCACGACGAAGGCGATGTGGACCGCCTGTGCCAAGACGATGTCCAGTACGTGAAGGGCCTCATGACAGAAGTTGAGCCATAGGGCCGTGGAAGATCTTCTTGGCAAGGTCGTCTTCGTGAGCGGTGGGGAGGAGCTGGCGTGATGGACCGGCTACGGGTCGCGGTCATTGGTGCGGGGGAAATGGCCAACCGGGTGCACTACCCGAGCCTCAGTTCGTTCGACGACGTCGAAGTCGCCGCACTCTGCGACCTGGACGTCGCTGTCCTAGACGAGACGGCCAGGCGGTGGTCGGTGCCCTCGAAGTTCACGGACTACCGGGCGATGGTGGACGAGGTACAGCCCGACGCGGTGTACGCCATTGGGCAGCCGCACCTGATGTAC
>DATJST010000075.1:0-2488 GCA_035503975.1 Acidimicrobiales bacterium
CCAGCACGAGGGCCAGCGCGTACACGTCGGCCTTGCCGTCCAGCGTTACGCCCTGCAACTGCTCGGGCGCTGCATATCGGGCGGTGCCGACAAGGGCTCCCATCGGCTCGGTCCAGCTGGCCTCCGCCAGGGCGCGCGCGATCCCGAAGTCGGCCACACTGGCATGGCTTTCCTCGTCGAAGAGAAGGTTGGCAGGTTTTATGTCCCGGTGGACGAGGCCCCGGGCGTGGGCGTAAGCCAGCGCGGCGGCGATGTCCAAGCCAAGGGCAGCAACCTGCGATGGGCTGAGGCGGTAGCCGGTGTCGAGCAGGCCGCGCAAGCTGCCCCCCTCGAGCAGCTCCATGGCCAGGTAGGCATCGTCGCCGTCATCCCCCCAGTCGTAGACGCGGACGATCCCAGGGTGGCGCAGGCCGGCAATTGTCTGCGCCTCGGCCTGGAACCGCCGTTGGAACGACCGGTCCTGGGCGAGGGCGGGATGAAGCACCTTAAGGGCCACCCGCCGGCGCAGGCGCACGTCCTCGGCCACATAGACGTGGGCGGACCCGCCACTGCCGACCGGGCGCAGGAGCCGGTACCGGCCACCAACGACCCTTCCCACCAGATCCGAGCCGCGCAAAACTGACATCGCTGTTGTCAGGCTAATGACGGCCGGTCCAGCGAAGGTGGACCCTGGCCTGCGGCCGAGTGTGCACGACGCTCGCCTTCCCCACCCCTAACGCGCGCCAGGTGCTACCTACTGCCCGGAAATGGGCCCGGTCGCGTACACTTCTCGTCGGCCCGGGCGGAGTTGCGACGTTGTACGTTCGGAAACCGCTATACAACTGTACGCAGCTCACCTGCAACTAGTCGAAACCGGGGCAAAGTGTACTCCAACTGCCCGAAAAGAGGAGGAGCTGCGTACAGTTGTGCACAGTTCTGGCCGAACTGGCACCCTCTGCGAGCCCCGCCGGGCTGTGCCCTCGGCGTACCCTGAGCCCCGCCGGGCCTGTGCCCCGCCCGCACCTGAGGCCCGCCGCTCGCAAGCGCCCGCCCGGCAAGGGCGGGCAGGCGCTCAGCCCAGCTCTCCCACCTCGAGCAGCCGGGCAAAACCGTCCTCATCGATCACCGGGATGCCCAGCTCTGTGGCCTTGGCCAGCTTGGCACTGCCCGGCTCGGCGCCGACCACGATGGCCGTCGTCTTGGCCGAGACGCTCGCCGGAGCCTTGCCGCCGCGGGACTTGATGGCCTCCTCAGCCTGCTCACGGGACCAGCGTTGCAGAGTCCCCGTCACGACGACAGATTTCCCCACAAGTGTCTGTGCTAGTTCCGGTGCGCTGGGGCCTTGGAAGTTGACCCCGGCTGCGCGCAGGCGCTCCACCACCTCCCGGTTGCGCGCCAGGGCGAAGAACCGATGGATGCTGGCGGCGATGACCGGCCCGATGCCCTCGATCGCGGCCATCTCGGCTTCCGAGGCGGCCAGGATGCGGTCCATGTGGCCCATCGACCGGGCGAGGAGCTGGCTTCCGGTGCTCCCCAGATGCCGGACCGACAGGCCGACGAGCAGGTTGGCGAGGGGCCGCGAGCGCGAGGCGTCGATGGCGGCGGCCAGGTTGGACAAGGACAGGGCGCCGAAACCATCAAAGGACCGGGCCCGCTCGAAGTCCAGGGAGTAGATGTCGGCCACGTCCGCCAGTAACCCCTCACGGCAGAACAGGGCGACGGTGCGCTCGCCCAGGCCCTCGATGTCCATGGCCCCCCGCGAGGCGAAGTGGCTGATCCGCTGCACCTGCTGACCGGGGCACTCGACGTTGATGCAAAAAGTGTCCGCCTCGCCGGCCAGCCGTTGCAGGGGCGACCCGCAGACCGGGCACGTCGTCGGGAAGGCCCAGGGAGCCAGCGCTTCGGGGCGGAGGGCCAAGACCGGCCCGCGCACCTCGGGGATCACGTCGCCCGCCCGGCGCACGACCACCGTGTCGCCCGGCCGCACGTCCTTGGCCTTGACCTGGTCCTCATTGTGGAGTGTGGCCAGGCTGACGCGGGCCCCGCCGACCACCACAGGCTCGAGCACGGCGAAGGGTGTCGCCTTTCCTGTCCGTCCGATCGAAACCATGATGTCTTTGAGGAGCGTGGTCTTTTCCTCGGGAGGGAACTTGTAGGCGATCGCCCACCGGGGCGCCTTCGAGGTGGCCCCGAGCTCGCGCCGTTGGGCCAGGTCGTCAACCTTGACCACCACCCCGTCGATCTCGAAATCGATCTCATGGCGGCGGTTCAGCCAATTGCGACAGTAGGCGTCCACCTCCTCGAGGCTCGGCACCGTGCGCACGTGCTCGCTGACCGGGAACCCCAGCTGGCGGATCCACTCGAGCGTCTCGTGGTGGTACCTGAAGGGTGGGCCGCCGACCACGTCACCCAGCTGGTAGGCCGAAAAAGAGAGCTCCCGGCTCGCCGTCACGGCCGGGTCCTTCTGGCGCAGCGAGCCCGCCGCGGCGTTGCGCGGGTTGATGAAAGT
>DATJST010000076.1:0-5098 GCA_035503975.1 Acidimicrobiales bacterium
CTGCAGCCGGTCCGGGTCGATCCCGTGGTAGTCGATCAGGTCGTCCACCACCGCGACCGCCCGCATGGCCGACAGCGCCCAGTTGTTCTGGTAGGGGCCGCCGTGTATGGGCACGTTGTCGGTGTCGCCTTCGATGTCGACCTCGTTGGGCAGCAGCGCCAGGACCGGAGCTATGGCGTTGATGATCACGACACCTTCGGGCTGCAATTGGGCCGAGTCGGTATTGAACAGGATCTTGTCGGTCAGGATGCTCACCACTAGCCCGCGAGCGTCACGGGTGAAGTAGACGTCGTTTGCGAGGCCGAGCTTTTGCAGCGCGGCCTCCATGGCCTTTTCGGCATTCGCCAGATCGGTGCTCTCGTTGGGGCCATTGAGCGCTTTGGCCAGTGCCTTGTTGGCTGCCGAGTTGGCGTGGCCCGCAGCCTGTTGCCCGGCCTTATTTTGGCCCTGCGTTTGGCGCCCGGCGGAGGTCGTGCCCTTGCTCTGCTGGCCGGCGTCGCTCTGCCCTTGAGCCTGGTTCCCCGAAGCCAGCTGGCCGATCGTCTGCTCCCCGGAGGACGCGTTGGCGTTGGAGACAGTAAGCCGGGCGAAGGGGTTTTGCTCGGTCAGGGCGATGGCCGAAGGCTGGGAGAGCACGCCGGGGCCACCTGGCGGCGTCTCGTCCTGGGTCTGGGTCAGCCAGTGGAAGCTGTCCTTGAAGGCGTTGAACTTGCGTATGTCCGTCTGGCCCAGGGCGAAGAGGACAATGAAGAGCACCATGAGGAGCGTGATCATGTCCGAGTAGGTGAGCAACCAGCGCTCGTTGCTCGGCCCTTCTTCGCCATGGGCTTCCGACCCGCGCTTGTGGGGCCGCGACATCAGGCCGCCTTGGCCTTAGCGGCTTCTTTGGCGCCCTTGGCCGCTTCTTGCTCGGTGGGCGAAAGGTATGACAGGAGGCGCTGTTCGACCACCCTCGGGTTGGCCCCGGCCTGGATGGCGAGCACGCCTTCGAGCAAAAGTTCCATCCTGCGGACTTCTATTTCGCTTGCCCGCTTGAGGCGGTTGGATATCGGGAGCCAGAAAACGTTGGCCTGCATGACCCCCCACAGGGTGGCCGTGAAGGCGGCGGCGATCATGGGGCCCAGGGTCGCCGGAGTCGACAGGTTTTGCAGCACGTGCAGCAGGCCCATGACTGTGCCGATGATGCCCATGGTCGGGGCGAAGCCGGCCATGTCGGCGAAGAACTTGGCCCCGGCCCGGTGGCGCGACTTCATGGCGTCGACATCTTGTTCCAAGATGTCACGGATCTCCTCGGGGTCCGCCCCGTCCACCGCCATCTCGATGCCCTTGCGCAGGAAGGCGTCGTCGATCTGGCGAGCCTCTTCCTCCAGGGCCAAGAGCCCCTGGCGCCTTGCTTTTTCGGCGAACGACACGACTGTGGCCACTGAGGCGTCAGCTGTGACGGCTTTGGTGGTCAGCGCGGCCTTCAAGATCTTGGGCAGGTTCTTGGCGTCGCGCATCAGCATGCCGGCGGTTGCCGCGCCGATCGTGCCGCCGAAGGTGAGCAGGATGGCCGAGGGTGCGATCAAGCTCCCGACATTGCCGCCGTCCATGGTCATGGAGGCGAACAACGCGAACAGCGCGATGCCGATACCGATAAAGCTTGCCGGGTCCACGGCTCAGCTTTCGGTCGGGTCGGGCAAGGCGCGCAGCTGAGCCCGAGGGTGGTTGGCGCTTTCTTCGAGCTCTTTGGCGGCGACCAGGACCGATGCCCGGAACATCCGCACGCGGTCGATTACCTCTGGGACGCTCTCTGCGACTAGGTACTTCGTCCCGTCGACGAGCGTGAGCACAGTGTCTGGCGTCGCCTCAGCGCGCTCGATCAGGTCCGCGTTGACCGCTATCTGCGGGCCATTGAGCCTCGTAAGTAAAATCATTTTGCTTCCCGCTCCGTCGGGTTGGCGCATCCTGGCGCCCGGCCAATCCTTGGCCGGCATGTCCAAGATCGACACCAGGAGGGACCGTCTGAGTGGTTCAACCCAGGCGCACAGTTGCCATTCCATCGCGGGTGCATTAGGCGTAGTTCTTCGCCCCGGCGCCGAAAGCACGGAAAAGCCCGCAAGTGAGCGCGCCGCTCACGGGCCGTGCCCGGCGCCGGGCGCGCAACGGCCCGGCTGGGCGCACCCGGAGCCTCTTCGCGCCTAGGCGCTGGAGGTAGGGAGGGCGTCAGCCGGGCCTACGGCTAGCCCAACAGGTGGCTGTTATTACCCGCCGTTCTTCAGGTTGACGAGCGCCTGGAGCAGGGTGTTCGAAGTAGAGATAACGCTGCCGTTGGCCTCGAAGCCGTTCTGGGCCTCGATCAGCTCGGTCATCTCGGTTGCCAGGTCCACGTTGGAGGCTTCGAGGGTACCGGCCTGGATGCTGCCGAAGCTCCCGGTGCCGGCCACGCCTACCTGGGCCAGGCCCGAGTTGGCGGTCGCCGTGAAGTTGGTGTCGCCGGCCTTTTCGAGGCCATCGGGGTTGGCGAAATTGGCCAGGGCGATCTGGCCGAGGTCGAGGGCCTGGCCGTTGCTGAACACGCCCTGGATGACACCGTTACTACCGATGCTGTAGCTCTGTAACGAACCGGGAGCATTGCCGTCCTGGCTGAGTACCGAGATGGTGTCGTCACTGGCGTTGGCGGTGACCGAGGGCAGGTTGAGCGTGAACTTCTGCGTGGCCCCGCTCGCGGCCCCGGTTGTCTGGTCGGGCACGGTCAGGCTGAACGACGTGCTGGTCGTGCTCGAGGCGCCGTTTTGGTCCGTGTAGCCGACCAAGTTGCCGCTGGCATTGAAGAACAGCGTGGCCGTTGCCCCCGCCCCGGTGGCGTATGTCGGCGTTGCACCCGGCTCGGTAAGGGCGCCCTGCACCGTCCACGCCGACGCCGCGCCCTGGGGTGCGCCCGAGGGCATGGTGGTGTCCTGCTCGAAACTGAGGTCCAGTGTCTCTTTCGAGCCGTCAGCCGCGTAGACGGTGGCCGAAGTGGCGGTCCCGGTACCGGTACCGCCGCCCGGCGGGGCCCAGCCGGCCTGGCTGGCGAGGTTGCCGCCCAGCGTGACCGCTTGAGTGGTGTTGGCCGCGATCTGCTGGTTGCTCGGGATGGTCAGGGGCCCGAGCGGGGCACTGGTGTTGATGACGCCCTGGTCGTCCGCCGGCCAGCCCTGGACGAGGTAGCCGTTGGGTGTCACCAGGTTGCCGTCGGCGTCGAGCTCGAGCGAGCCAGCCTGGGTGTAGAGGGTTTGGTTGCCGTTCTGGGCGATGAAAAAGCCGTTGCCCTGGATGCTGAGGTCGAGCGGGTTGCCCGTTTGCTCGGATGTGCCTTGGCTGAAATCAGTTTCGATGCCTGCCACCTTTACGCCGAGGCCGATCTGGGTCGGGTCGACGCCGCCCTGGGTGGCCGTGGGCGCGGTGGCCCCGGCCAGGGTCTGGCCGAGCAGGTCCTCGAACTGGATCTCGCTGCTTTTGTAACCGGTCGTGTTGATGTTGGAAATGTCGTTGCCGATGGTGTCAATCCACTCCTGGTTGGCGTCCATACCCGACACGCCGCTGAACAGTGAACGCAGCACGTTTAGTGCCCTCCTTGTATTTGCCGGCCCGCTGGGACCGCTAAGCCCTTAGTCAGAGCCTGTTGGGTTGAATGAAGAAGAAGAAGGGGCCGTCGCGCTCGTTGCCGAGGGGTTCGTACCCGAGGTGGATTCCTGCGTGTTGCTGGTGCCGGTGGTGTCACTGGCGGCCGGGTCGTCCGAGCTGGCATTGCCCGTGGGCAGTGTGACGCTCGTAATGCCGGAGTAGGGGACCGTGGCGTTGCCAACGCTGAGCATCGGTCCGGTGGATGTCAACGTGACCCCGGTGACGATCCCCGAGACGCTCGCGCCGGTGGCGTCGGTCCCGTTCACCTGCAGCCCGAGCATCGAGGTGGCCGAGCTCGACTGCTGGGCCGTGACCATGCTCGATACCGACGTCTGTACGGCGTTGAGCTCCTCGACCTCTTCGAACTCAGCCGTCTGGGTGAGGAACTGCGTCGGGTCGGTGGGATTGTCGGGGTCCTGGTTCTGCAGCTCGGACACCAGCAGTTGCAAGAAGGTGTCGGCGTTGACCCCGTTCAGGGCGGCGACGTTCTGGTTGGACGTACTGGCCGTGGCGGTATCGCCTGCGGGCAGGGTGGCGACTGGGCCGGTGGCACTGGTGGCGGCAGGTACGGTCATGTCACATCCTCACGTCGAGCTGGCCGTTTACCAGCGGTGAAAGGGTGGCCGCATCCGGCTGCAGGGCCGGTTGGGAGAGGGCCGGCCCTTCGGGGTCGGCCTCCTCCAGCTGGGCCGTGGGCCGCGACCCGTACGGCGAGCTGTCGCCGCCGCTGCTCCCGCCGGCCACGTCGAAGCGCCCAGTGGAGAGGCCCGAACTCGCCATTTGCTCGCGCAGCTGGCCGAGGTTCTGGCGCAGCATGTTGCGGGTGGCATCACCTTCGGCGTGCAGCGACACGTTCACGGTGCCTGCCTCGAGGTGGAGCGCGACGTGGACCACTCCGAGCTCTTCGGGCTGGAGGCGGATGTTCACCTGGTAGGCGCCGTCGGCCTGGCGCATGACCGGAGCCAGGCCACTGGCTAACTGGTTGGCGAGCGGCTCGGGCTCTGGCCCATCGGCCGAGGTTGCGGGCTCGCCCCCCGAGAGCGCCCGCGAAGCCTGCGCGGTGGGAGACAGGGCGGGCCCGGCCGTGGCCGCAGCCACGCCCGAGTTGGCCGCGGCGGCCGATGTCTGAGCGGGAGCGACAGCCGCGTCGTGGGTCTCGGCGAAGGTAGCGCCCGGTTTGCTCAGCCGGGCCAGTTGACTGCTGCCTTGTTCGCCTGTCGCATCGTTTTGGCCACTGCCCTGACCAGGCCCTCCCTGTTCAGGAGACGGGCCTCGTCGAGGGCCAAGCGGGCCTACGGGTGTGACCATGGCGGCTGCGTCGCGGGCTTCGGCGCCCGTGCCCCCCGCCGCCCGTGGCCCCTCTGCTGCGTTCGTGGTGGCCGCCGTCAATGCGCTCAGTCTCGGGTCGGTCGCAGTTGAGCCCGAGGCCGCGCCGGCCGAGGCTGCCGGC
>DATJST010000077.1:0-12136 GCA_035503975.1 Acidimicrobiales bacterium
TCATCGAGGTGTTCTACAACCGGCAACGGCTCCACTCCTCCTTGGGGATGCTCAGCCCTGCCGAGTACGAGCAAAGCATCGCCAACCAACCCGTTGCCCAAGCGGCATAATCAATCTGTCCGGCGGACGGGGTCAAGCTCAGGTGCAGGCCACCGAACTGGCCGCCTTGATGCGCTCGGTGTCGAGGATGGCCCCGCTCCCGAGCTGAGCCGGATTCCACTGAGCGCCCGGTGTTGGGCACGGCGGTACTGGTGGCGTTGTGTGCATGAAGAGGCGCCGCGTCCCCCGGTGCTTGTTGTCAGGTTCTGTGCTTGTGTGGGTGGTCGCGCGTCCTGGACCTCGTCGGTGGGGAACTAGGCCCGAACTGGTGCGGCGATATCCGTCTCGATATGGTCGGGTTCGCCCTGAAACTCAAGCGTGTTTTCGCCCACCCATTATCAGGGCAGCATGGGCTCTTGCGCGGACGAAAGGGCGGCCCCTCGGCCCGTTAGGATCAACTAGATGCGCTCCCTGCGACTTCGATCTGTTGGCGTGACCGCCGTCACGGCGGTGGCAGCGGTGGGACTGTTGCCCGTCGTAGCCGCCCGAGCGACGGGCCTCAACGTCACCTGTCATGCCTGCGGGCGCAACCTTATTGCCAACCCGGGTGCCGAGGCCGGCAAAGGAGCCAATGGCGACTATGTCGTCAAGGTGCCCGACTGGCAGGTCACGGGCGACTTCACCGCCGAAGAGTACGCCAGCGGTGAGGACCTGTCGCCCACATCACCCGGTCCGACCAAACGTGGGAAGAACTACTTCTACGGTGGCCCCTACGCCACACAGTCGACCGGTTCGCAGCTGATCAAGGTCGGTACAAGCGGGATCACTTCAGGAAAGATCACCTACGTGCTGTCGGCTTGGCTCGGGGGGTACGCGGACCAAGGTGACTACACGACCCTGACGGCTACATTCGAGAGCTCCGCGGCTAAGGCGCTCTCTACCGTCACCCTGGGCCCGGTCACTGCAGCCCAGCGCCATGACGCCTCAGAACTGCTGGAGCGCCAGAGGACGGGCCTGGTGCCCGCGTCCACAGCGAGGGTCAAGATCGAGATGGTTATGGTCAAACTTGTCGGAGGCGACGACGACGGCCTGGCCGACAACCTCTCGTTGGTTTTCTCGACGCCCTAGGTCGGCGCGCCGTTAGGCAACCTGGCACCAATCGACAAGTAGGTCGAAGACTCGGCGTCGTCCGGCACACGCGCTCTGGAGGTTCCCATCGGCGTCATCGCCGTCGGCGGACCTGGTCGTGGACCGCCGTCATGGCAGCGACCACTTCGGTACCCGGTCTGGAGTAGCGCTGCAACGACCGGGGTCCTCGCCGACCCCCCGGGCGGGTGACCATGGCGGAGAAGCATTGTGGACGGGCACGAAGCGGGGCCTTTCCAGCCCCCGACATCCCGGCCAATCGTCGGCCGCCGCGTAGCCATTTACTGAAGTGATGAAGCCTGAGGAGCTCCGGCATCGAAGAACGACGCGCCTTCAGAGTCCCTCCTGCAACCGCCCTCGCAACGTAACGCTCACGTGAGTGTCAGCGGTTCCAGCGCACCCAGGAGCGCACGTCGGCCTTCCGCAGAAGGTATCGCGGGGAAAGTCCCGCTCAGGTAGACGTCGAAACGCCCAATGAGTTCCATTGTTATGTCGTCGGACCGTCTGCTTTCGGCCAGGACGGCCGTGTTGTACTGGCTTATGGCGGCCACTTTCATCGATGGGAACCGACTGCTCGCCTCGTTTAAGTACCACGTCAACCGGGGCTTGTCCGAGGGCGAGGCTCTCTTCGACGACTCCCCGCCAGCCCTGCCACAGCGCGAGCGCCACGATCTCCAACTGCACGCTGGAGTGACGCCGGTCGCTGGGGTCGAAGTTCTTCCTCAGGCTCCTTTTGATCGAGGCTTGTCGATGTAATCCTCCTGTGGCGTCAAGGCGCAGTGCCAGTAGGAGGTTACGCAGCGTGGTCGGCATGATGAACGAGTTCACCTTCCTGGCCGAGTCCCACCTGGGTACCGGCACCCAGCCAGACTTGCTCGGGCTGTCCGTGCGGCCGGCCGGGACACCATGCGGGCCGCTGTACAAGCGCCATATCAGCCCCGACCGGGCCCTCGCGGCCCTGCTTGCCCAATACCGAACGCACCTCTGAGCCGCGAACACCGAACGCGCGCACCGAATATCGACCACTTTGAGCGGCTTGTCGCGACATGCCGATACTCCTCTGTTTGTCAAGGGCCATTTCTGACTTTTTCCTGGCCACTGAGAGTGCGTAGATGGGTGAGCAATTGTCCCGACGGCTGGGCGTGGCCAAGAAGGGGACGGGCCACTTACGGGCAAACTCCTCCTAAGCCAAATACCCCAGCCGCGGTGGCGGGACTTGGGGCTCACAAAGACGGGCCGGCAAATCGTTCTGAAGGCAACCTCGAAGGTGCCAGACGGTTATCGGACCAGGCCCGCCGCTGTGGGCGGCCTTTACGGCCTGGGGAGGCGTGGTAGACCTCCCGGGCCACGTAAGGTTTCAGGATCCTTATGACCTCGAGCTTGGTGCGCCCTTCGGCGCCGGCGCGGCCCACGAGGCCGAAAGCCTTGAGCCAGGTGAGAAGTTGGGAATGCCCGTCGCTCGGCGTGGGGAACTGGGCCACGCCCAAAAGCCCGCCAATGGCGTCTACCGCGGCCGCCACGTTCACGTTTAGGTGCGTACCGGCACCGCCGGTCACAGGCCGCGGCAGGTGCTCGCGAACCAGTATGGGCAGCCGCCTGACCGCCGCCCTCCGCCGACGGTGGCTACCCAATATTGTTCCAGACGAGATGGGTGAGCCGTGAGAGAACCACGACCGCTGATCGCTGTGCCACGTTGGGAGCGGCACATGCCGTTCCATGGACGCGTCCGACCGGGCCTGTTGGCCCCTGCGCTGGTGGTGTTGCTGCTCGCCACTGGCTGCGGGGCTCACCTGCCCCAGACCGACGCCGTTTTGAAGGGCGGCGCGGCCATGTGCGCACCCCAGCACGTCTCTCTCATGCCGCTGGCCGAAGCGCGCGAGCGGGCGGCCGCCTTGGTCAAAAAGATGAACCTCCGCCAAGAAGTGGACCTGATGACCGGGGTGGGCAACATGGCCGCCCCCTCAGGGACGGTGGCGGCGACGGCGCCCCTACCGGCGCTAGGGATCCCAGCGCTCAACGAGGAGGACGGGCCGGCCGGCGTGGGTGACGAGGCGTCGGGGGCGACCCAGATGCCTGCACCCGAGGCCCTGGCCGCCACTTTCGACCCGGGGGCCGCTTTCTGTTACGGCCAGGTCATCGGCTCGGAGGCCAGGGCCAAGGGCGCCAACCTGGTCTTCGCGCCAACGACGGACATCGTGCGAGTGCCTCAGTGGGGTCGCGCCTTTGAGTCGCTGGGCGAGGACCCCGTCCTCGCCGGCTCGTTGGCGGCCTCCGAGGTGGACGGCATCCAGGGCACGGGCACCATGGCCGAGGCGAGGTACTTCGGGACCTACAACCAGGAGGCGGCCACAGGGCTGCCGGCGGAGGTCCCCATCGAGACCGCCGTCAACAGCGAAGAAATCGCCCGCCAGGGAACCGCTGAGGACGCCGTGGTCGGCGCCAAGGCGCTCAATGAGATCTACCTCCGTGCTTGGGGCCAAATTGTGGCGTCCATGCCGGCGGCGGTCATGTGCGCCATGGCCCGAGTGAACGGTACCTGGGCCTGCCAGGACAAGGCTCTGCTCTCGGGGTTCCTCGACAAGGACCTAGGTTTCACCGGGTTCATCGGCTCCGACTGGTGGGCTACCCAGTCCACCGTGGCCTCCGTCCAGGCCGGCTTGGACCAGGAACAGCCCGACGCCCAGTACCTGGGCGATGCCCTGGTGGCGGCCGTCGGGCGAGGTTCGGTGACCCGGGGCGTCGTGGACCAGGCGGTCGAGAGGGTCCTCACCCAGATGTTCCGCTTCCGCATGGTCGGGGAAGGTACTAGCGGGGCCAGTGCCGGTCACGTGGCCGCTCCCGAGGACCAGGCGGTGGCGACCGACGTCGCCGAAGAAGGTACGGTGCTCCTAAAGGACGCCGGGCCTGTCCTGCCATTACACGCGAGCGGAGGCGCGATCGCGGTGATCGGCCCGGCTGGAGAGGCCGACCCCACGACGGCGGGAGGAGGGAGCGCCACGGTGGAGCCCTCGCTGTCTGCGCTGACCCCGGTGGCCGGCTTGCGCGCTGCGCTAGGAGGCTCGAGAAGTGTTACCTACACCGCCGGGTTGCCCTTGGCCTCACAGCTCCAAGCCGTCCCGGCCCGCTACTTGTCCCCGGCCTTCGAGGGCTACGGGGCTTCCAACCTCGCCCCGCCCCAGCCCTACGACGGCGTGCTAACTCCTCCCGAGACGGGGACCTACCTGCTCGGTTTCAGCGAGCCTGCCGACTACACGCCGGCGGCCTTGACGCTCGTGGGCAGAGGGCTGAGCACCACCTACAGCCCGGCCTACCCGGTCTTGGACAACCCCGGCACCCCGCCTCGGCCGACCTACGTGGCCGCGGTGGGGCTCGTGGGGGGGAGGGGCTACATCCTCTCGTCGAGCGAGCCGTTCGAAAGCCTGTTGTGGGCGACTCCCGCTCAGTTAGGCGACGCTCTGGGCCAGGCCGCGGCTGCGGCCCGGCGGGCGTCTGTGGCGGTGGTAGTCGTCTCCGACGGGCAGGAGTCACAGGGCGCGGACCGCCCCACGCTGGCATTGCCCTGGGACCAGGACGAGCTTGTGCGCACGGTAGAGCGGGCCAACCCACGTACTGTCGTCGTGGTGGAAGCGGGCGGGCCCGTGACCATGCCCTGGTTGGGAGAGGTCGCGGCCGTGCTGGACATCTGGTACCCGGGGCAAGCTGACGGTACTTCCCTGTCGGCAGTCCTGGTCGGCAAGGCGGACCCCTCGGGCCACCTGCCGCTCACCTTCCCGGCCAGCCCGGTGGGGACGCCGCTGGCGACCACGGCGCAGTACCCCGGCCAAGATGGCGAGGTGCTGTACTCCGAAGGCACCGAAGTGGGGTACCGGTGGTACGAGGCGGTCGGCGTCAAGCCGCTCTTCCCGTTCGGCTACGGCCTGTCCTACACGAGCTTCAGGTACTCGGACGCTGGCGTCGAGGTCGTACGCCGAGCCGGCGAGGAAACGGTGCTTGCCAGCGTCAGGGTCACCAACACGGGCGAGCGGGCCGGCGCAGACGTGGCCCAGCTCTACCTGGGCGAGCCCGCCGCCGCCGCCGAGCCGCCCCGTCAGCTCGAGGCGTTCCAGCGGGTCGCACTGGCCCCCGGCCAGAGCACCGTTGTCCACTTCACGCTGGCCGGCTCCCAGCTCGGCTATTTTTCCGCCAAGACAAGCCGGTGGTCGGTGGCCCCAGGTGCCTACCGGGTCTGGATGGGCGACTCCTCGGCTCTGGCCCAGCTCCCGGCTCGCACCGGCTTTGACCTCCCGGCCGGAGAGGTGTTGGGCCGGGCCGGCTTGGGGTCGGCTGGCAGATGAGCGACGTCGAGACCGCCACGCCAGAGGCGCACGGCGGCCCAGCCGGGCCCCGGCTGCCGGCACGCTGGTCGAGGGCCCGGGCGTTCTTCGTGGTGGTAAGAGGGGACCTGGCTCGCAAGAGGGCGAGCACCTTGCTTCTGGCGGTGGTCGCGGCCGTGGCGGCCGCTGCCTTGTGCTCGGCGGCGCAGGCCCGTTCCGCTACCTCCCGCTCGTTCAGCGTCGAGGCCGCCAAGTACCATCTGCCCGACCTCCTCGTCTCGGTACCCGCCCAGGCCGAGGCCGCCACCGCGTCCGGCCTGCGCCGGACCGGCGACTTCGCCCGCCTGGGCGCGCCCTTCTGGGAGTGGGCGGGGGTAGTCTCGGCCGGCCCTCGCTCGCTCGAGGCCAACCTGCTGGGCTCGGGCGAGCAGCTCCCGGCCTGGGCGCGCCTGGTGCAGGGAGTGCCACCAGGCAGCCTGCCCGCCTCCCTGCCCGCCGTCTACCTCGAGCGAGGGGCGGCACGCGCGCTAGGAGCACACCCGGGTTCGGACCTGACGGCCAGCGACTGGTCGGGCACGGAACCGGTCGTGGTGGCCGGTGTTGTGCGGGACATGTCCACCGAGTCCTACCCGTACTTCTCGAGCCCGGCCAACGTCTACCTGGACACGGCGGCCATGCAGGCCTTGGGGGTGCTCGCTTCGCCCTACAGCACTGCTCTTTTCGGTGCATGGTTCGCGAGCCGCACGACCCTGGCCCGAGCGGAGGCGACGGTGTCGGCTCTGCCCCCACAGGGCAGCTACGTGCTGGTCGGCCAGCTCACCAATGGCAGCCTCTCCTCGATGATCGCCTTTGTGGTCGACATCCTGGCCGTTTTCTCAGTGCTCGCCCTGGCGGCCATGGTCTTCTTGGTCGGAGGCGCCGTTCGCCTAGACGTGCTCCGACGGGAACGTTGGGTGGGCCAGTTGCGGGCCATGGGCTGGACGGTGCGGGGCTTGCGCCTAGCCCTCTCGCTCGAAAGGGCGCCCGTGCTCGTCGTTGGGGCGGCTGTCGGGGCCGCGGCCGGCTACTTCGCCGCTCCGGTGCTAGTCAGGCCGCTGACCACCGTGTACGGCGCTTACCCCGCACCCTGGCACCCAGTGCTGCTCGCTGTGGCCGCCGGCATGGCCGTCACCTTCGTCGGCACGACCATGGTTGCAGTCTGCACCCGGCGCCTGCGCGCCCGGAGCGTGGCGGCGCAACTGGCGGCCATGGGCACCGACCGTCCGGCCCGCTGGGTGGGTGCCATCGGCCGAGGCGGGGCGGTGGCGCGCTTTGGCTTGGCCGGGATTGCCGGGCGTAAAAGACGGTCCGCCGCGGTCGCTTTCGTCACCCTGCTGGCCTGCGCCGTGGGAGTCTTCGGGGCCTTCGTCTTCGGCTCGGTCGAACAAGAGACCCACGACCCGGGGCTCTGGGGCTTTCATTACGACTACCGCGCCCAGGTCCCTGTGTCGGACTATCTCGACTACTTCGTGAACCACCACGAGGGCGCCCTCCTCGGGAGCGTGCAGCACCTAGGAGGAGTCGGAAAGGCGGACCTGTTCATGTCGGGCGTAGCCGAAATCGACCCGGCTGCCGCCGGGCCGACCGTCCCGTTCGAACTGGTGAGCAGCACCGGCACCGTCCAACCCCCCCTGATCTCAGGGCGCGCCGCCACGGGGCCCGACGAGGTGGAGATAGGCACTCAGGTGGCGGCGTCGCTGCACGCCCGTCCCGGGTCGGTGCTGCGGATCGGCCCGGGCTGGTGGTCGGGTGGCTCTTCCCAGGACACATCGACCGTGAAGGTCGCTGGCATTGTCCAAGACATCGAAGACAACGGTGACGTCGTGCTAGGCGGTTTCGCGTTAGAGGACGACCTCATCTGGGACGTCACCTACGGGGGCGCCGTCGGAGTGCTGGTCACCTGCAAGGACGCCTCGGTCTGCCCCCAGGTCGGCCCGGAGCTCGCCGCCCTGGGGGGCTCGGACTGGTCCATTTCCAGCGCCGCGGCCCGGACAGCCATGCCGTTCGCGGCTTCCGTCGAGTACGTGAGCGTGGCCTTGTCGGCGGTCTTCGCCCTGCTCGCCTGCGCCGGGTCCCTGTTCTCCGGCCTGGTCACCGCCGACGAGATGGCAGCCGCGTACCGGTTGTTCCGGGCGGTCGGTGCCCGCCCAGCCCAGGTCACGGCCTCCGTGACCCTGCAGGTGGGAGCGATAGCAGTGCCCGCTTTGATGGTCGGCCTGCTCGTCGGCTACCCCCTGGGACACTGGGCGCTGTCACGGGCGACTGCCAGCTTCGGCGGGCTCCATGCCGGCGTGCCCCTTCTGCCTGTGGCCCTCAGCGTGGCGGTCGTGGCCCTGGCCAGCGGCCTTGGCCTTGGCCTCCCCCTCGGGTACAGCGCCGTCAGAAGCCCTGTCCGTTCCAAAGGAGCAAGACAATGAAAGAGGTGGTGATACCGGTCGCCACCGAAAAGGACGGTGTTAGCGCCGGGGCCAGGGTGGTCCTAGAGGGGGTGTGGCGCCTTTACGCCAGTGCCGGGGACAGCCGTGCCGGCGTCTTCGGGATCAGCGCTGAGATCCGTCCGGGGGAGATGGTCACCCTGACCGGCCCGTCCGGAAGCGGCAAGACTACCCTGCTCAACCTGATAGGGGCGCTCGACTCCCCCGACAAGGGCCGGGTCGTGGTGGACGGCCGGGACGTCGGCTCGCGCGGCGAGCGGGCTCAGGCTGCCTACCGGCTCTTCACCGTTGGTACCGTGTTCCAGGAAGCGCCGCTCGTGGCCGAGCTGAGCGTGGCGAACAACGTTGCCTTGCCCGGCCTATTAGCGAAGGTGCCGCGGGCAGAACTTGGAGAACGCGTGGCCCAACTGCTCGACCGTGTCGGCCTTGCCGGCAAGCACGAGTCGTTTCCGGCGGAGCTCTCTGGCGGTCAGCGCCAACGGGCCGGGGTGGCGCGAGCGCTTGTCAACCGCCCGAAGCTGCTGGTGGCCGACGAGCCAACCGGCAACCTCGACCGGGCGACCGGGCGTCAAGTCCTCCAGCTCATATCCGAGGCGCGAAGCCTGGGCTGCACGGTCGTCCTGGTGACTCACGATCCCGAGATAGCCGAGATGGGGGACCGTCAGCTGCGCCTGCTTGACGGCTGCTTGGTGAACTGACCATGTCGAAGGCCGGCGCTCGGCACCGGTCGCGCCGGACCAGCACGTCCTCGCGATGGGCTAATCGGCCGGGAGCTTCATCTCTTGGCCGTACAGGGCGTCGATCTTGGCGCTGATCGCCTGGCACTGGTCGGCTGTGCCGTGGAAAGCTCTAGCTCCCATCACGATAAGCGCTATGGGCCCGTGGCTGACGTCCTGGTCGACACCGACGTCTTCGTTGAACACCTGAGGGGTGCAACGGCTCAAAGCTGGACGTCACCGCCTCCACTATTCGGTCATCACCCGAGCTGAACTGTGCGCAGGCAGTTCCCCCACCGACGTCATCGTTCAGCTGCTCGGACCGCTCCGAGGGGTGGTGGTTGAAATGGCCATCGCGGAGCAGGCGGGACGAGTACGTCGTGAGACTGGTATCCGCCTCCCGATGCGCTCATCGCAGCCACGGCACTCGAGCGCAAACTCGCAATCGCGACGCACAATGCCCGCAACTTCAGCCGGGTGCGAGGTTTGCGGATCCGGACCGTGAGCTGACACTTCGTTTAATGGCTTCGCCCTTAGCAACGAGCATATAAATGCCGTTATGCGTGGTCCGATCCGGGCAGGGCCCGGGTTATTGCTCGGGCGTTGCGTACTGCCCGCAATCGTTCTACCGGGCCCAGCCGGGACGGTCGTCGAGCACCTCCTCAGTCCCATTGGATCTCGGAGCCGATCCTTGTAGAGGGATATAATGATGGTCATGGCAAGGATGTTGTGGCATAATACTATGAGCCTCGACGGCTACGTTGCGGGACCCAATGACAATATGGGCTGGATGCAAGCATATGTCGGCCCAAATAAAACCGTGATGGAGGTGCTGCCGCAGATCGGAGCGATCCTAATGGGAGCTCGCACATATAGGGGTGTCATGGCAAATCCCGACCAGGCTACGCCATATGGCGGCGCGATAGATGTTCCATATCTTGTGCTCACGCATGCGGACCCCAGTACCGCACAGACAGGCTTTCAATTTGTGCGGGGCGACATGAAGGCGGTCGTAGAGTCGGCTAAAGCCGCAGCTGGAGAGAGATACGTTGCGGTTCTCGGACAGCAGGCCGGTAGAGCAGTCTTGCAAGCAGGCCTGCTGGATGAGATCCTTATCCATCTTGTGCCGGCTCTACTCGGCGACGGTGTCAGGATGTTCGAGTCGGGACAAGAAACGCATGACCTGGCCATCAAGCTCTGCCGGCAGTCGACAAAAGTTATCGATTTGTGGTTCACATGCCAGGCCCAGGGCGTCGCTTAAATCGGCGGTGCCGGACTCGCATATCCCGAGGAGACGACTGTGCTGAGGCCCACGGGCACAGGTAGCACCGGCGCTCTCAGCTAAGCCCGAGTTGGCGCTCGATTACTTCGATGCGCCGGCGTAGCTCTTCCACCTCAGCCTGAAGGGAGCGGGCTTGCTCGAGTTGGCGTCGGGACCGGGACGAGCCGAGGGCCCGGCCGACCACGAGGTCGAGAGGCACGATGCGCTGAGGGCCGTGGAGGCCGGCGACCATCTTGGATGGGATGACCCCGCTGCGGTACCAAGACCTCAGTGTCGAACGGGAGACCCCGGTTGCGCCTACTGCTTCCTCTAGCGTCACCCAGCCTTCATCGATGGGCTGGGCGGCGAGCTCGCCGAGCATTCGCTCCCAGTCGTCGGCAGCGGCGTCTCCCGTGGGCTCCTCCACGCTGTCATCACCACCCTCCTCGTCCCGTTACCCTCGACGACCCTATTATCTGATAGGGACTTGACATAGTCCTTACCATTAAACCATGTTCGAGAGGTTCACGGACCGAGCCCGCCGGGTGATCGTGGTTGCCCAAGACGCCGCCCGAGAAATGGGCCACCAACAGATCAAGCCGGGGCACCTCCTCGTCGCTCTGACCGAAGGGGACGGGGTCGCAGCCAAGGCAATGGCCCAGAGCGGTGTGGACGGCGTCGCTCTCCGAGCGAGAGTGGCGCAACGCTTCGAGAGCAAGCCGTCAGCAAAGAAGCTTGACAAGGTCCCTTTCAGCCCCGAAGCCAAGAAGGCGCTGGAACAGTCCTTGCGGGCGGCCCTCGGGCTCGGACACAACTACATCGGCACCGAGCACCTTTTCCTTGGAGTGCAGCGCGAGGCCGAACGGCGGGGCGAGGTGCTTGACGAGTTGCTCGGCGTCAGCGCTGGCGATGTCAGGTCCTCGGTCATGCAAATGCTCGGAGGTACGAATCTACGGTCGTCAATGCACTCGCCCGCGACGCATTCAGCCATGGCGATCGCCACCGGCTACGCGGGCCGAGCTCCGGTTACCACAGGCCATTTGCTAGCCGCGATGGTCGCTGACACAGACAGCCAGGCGGCCAGGGCTCTCGCGGCCCTCGGGGTCACTGCTGAGGCGCTTGGTGCCGCGCTCGTGCAAGTGCCCTTGTCCAGCACCAGCGACGCCAGCCCGCCCGCACAAAGCATTTCGATCACCATCGGCGGGACCACGACCGTCATCAGCGACCCAGACGTTGTCGCTGCCCTTCAACTCCTGGACGCCGACGAGATCCGAGAGGTCATCAAGAAGGCCATAGGACGGGCGAGCCCCGGCCAAGCAGCAGGGTGACCTGGACAAATGAACAGGGGAGATCCGCAGAGCGAGGTTCTTTCGTTGGGCTGGCGCGCTCTAAAGAGGCCTCCTCCCAACATCTTGTCGCATAGATCGCGAATTGTGTGCGGACGGGCAGCTGGTGTCTGCCACCCGCCACCGCCTCCTCAATCGTCAAGCAGCCTGACCACTGATAGGCAGGAGGGGGCCCCATCGGCGTTGGCGACTCCTAACCCGTCCAACCCGCGCAACTCCAGTGCCGAACCCGGGCGCGTCCGGCGGTCACGTTGGCTGCTGGGGTGACGACCCTCCATGGCTGTTGACGAATGCGAGCATGTTCCCTCCGTGTTCCCGGACGTGGTCCAGAGGTCGTTTTCGTGGCTCGGCGCTCCCTGCCTCGCCCATCGGGTCCCGCACGGTTCTCAAGCAGACCGTCACATCGTCCCACGTTGCAATCGTAAGCAGCTCGGTCGAGGTTGTCCCTGTGAGCTTGGCCGTGCAATCGGTGCTTGACAGGAGTGTCGGCATTAGCCCGCAACGCCCACTACGGAGCGCGGCCGACCTTTGAGGAGGTACCGACTCATGGGCCAGGTTCATCATGGGACAGCATCCCGGTTCACGGTTGTGGGCCTCTTGGGAGGGGGTAGTCCATGCACAAGCCTGGCAGGCCAAGGCTCGTAGGCCAGCATGGGCCGCTTAATCCGTGACCGGCACGCCTTTCTCACCCGCTGAACAGCCAGCTCAGGGCCAAATATAAAGACCTCACTGACTGACTGATAACGCGACGCTAAGCCCGCTGCCTGGGTACGAGGTCAAGCCCTCAGACCGTTGTACCGGGGCCGGGATAGCCGGTGTGGCCACTCCAGCGGCCACACGG
>DATJST010000078.1:0-2932 GCA_035503975.1 Acidimicrobiales bacterium
TGCCTGCCGATGTCGTGGGCGAGCGCCGGCACGAGCACGGAGCGGACGAGGACCGTGTCGATGAGGATGCCCAGCGCGACGGCGAAACCCAGTTCGCTCAGCTGCACGAGGGGGATGACCCGCAGCACGGCGAAGGTGGCAGCCAGTACCAGTCCGGCAGAAGTGATCACCCCCCCGGTCGCGGCGAGCCCCCTTTGGATCCCCGCTCGGGGCCCGAACGAAACGGTCTCCTCTCGCACCCGGGCCATGAGGAAGATGTTGTAGTCGACCCCGAACGCGACCAGGAACACGAAGGCAAACAGGGGGAAGCTCGGGTCGGCGTTGGCGAAACCGAAGACGTGGTTGAAGAAAAAGGCGGAGATACCGAGGGTCGCGGCGAACGACAAGGCCACCGACGCCACCAGCAGCACCGGCGCCAGTACCGCTCGTAGCAGCAGCATGAGCAGGACCAGGACCACGGCAAGGATGACGGGGATGATCAGGTCCCGGTCGTGGCGGGCGGCTTGGTTGGTGTCGTAGTTGATGGCCGATTGGCCCCCGACCAGGGCTTGGGCGCCGGGGACGGCACTTACGGCCGAGCGGATCCGCACGATCGTCGCGTACGCCTGGTCGGAGTCGAAGCTCGACGTCAACGTGGCATCGACGATCAACCGGCCGCCCACCGGGGAGACCTGCAGCTGCGGTGAGGGGCACCCACCCCTGCCGCCACTGTACGCAGCTGGCCCGTTGCTTGCCAATGCGGCGAGCTTGGCGTAGTCGGGCTCGACGCACACCGAGCCCGGGGCCGTCGCTACCCCGGGGACCCGGGACACCGCGGCGATCACCTGCGGTATGGCCGCCACTTGGGCGGTGATCTGGGCCGGGGAACCGCTGCCTTGGGGGAAGTGGGCGTCGTAGATGTCCTGCCCAACGACTGCTTCGGGGTTGTTGGTGAACTCCTGGCTGCTGCTTAGGCCCCCGGCTTTGAGAGTGGTGATGCCGGCGGCGCATATCCCGAGCGCGATGACGGCTGTGACCCAGGCCCGTCGGTCGTTGCGTGCTACGAGCCCGGCGATCGACTTCCACGGCCCCGTCGTGGTGGGCCCTCCGCCCTCGCCGGGAGCGGGCACGCGGGGCCAGAAGATGCCCCTGGGCATGACGGTCAGGGCCATGGGGAGGAAGGTGAGCATGGAAACCACGGTGCAGCCGACCCCGATGGCCAGGACCGGGCCCATGCTCCGGTCGTTGTTGAGCTCGCTGAAGCTCAAGGTGAGCAACGCCAGGATGACGGTGGCGCCCGAAGCCACGATGGTGGTCGAAGCTCGCCGCCACGCCTTGGTCATGGCCTCGAGGCGGCTGTGGTAGTTGTGCAGCTCCTCTCGGTACCTGCTCGTGAGCAGCAACGCGTAGTCGGTGCCCGCGCCGAGCACCAGGACCGACAGGATGCCCGTGCTCTGGCCGTTCAGGGTCAGCACCCCATGCTTGCCCAGCATGTAGACGATGAGGGAGGCGACGCCGAGCGCCACGACGGCGCCCAAGAGCGGGAAGACCCACAGGACAGGGCTCCGGTAGACGACGAGGAGGATGAGGACCACGATCCCGATGGCGGCGAAGAGCAGGGCTCCGTCGATGCCGTTGAAGGAGTTGAGCAATGCCACCAGGAGGCCGCTCGGGCCGGCGCTGTAGACGGCCACCCCGGCCGGCACCCCTGCTCTGGCCGCGTCCAGGACCGCCTTTTCGACGTCGGCCATGGTGTCGCCGGACACGCTGACAAGCGGCACGGGCACGGCGGCGGTCGTGCCGTCTGTCGAGAACTGGGGCGAGCCCACTTGGTCGGAGACCACGCCGCGGATGGACCGGAACGCCCGGGCCTCGGCGGTGATGGCTGCCCGGTCGGCTCGGGTGAGCCCGCCCCGGCGCTGGTAGACGACGGAACCGGGCATGGCCTGCACCGACTGGAACTGCTGGGCCTCGGCGCTTACCTTGGTCGACTGCGCTGAAGCAGGCAGGAAGGCGCTGTCGGTATTGGTCTCGACCTGGGCCATCTTGCCCTGGTACTGGGCCCCGCTCATCCCGACGAGCAAGAACACGATCCCGAGCAGGCCGACGAGGGCGGCACCGCGCGAGAGGCGCCGGCGACGGGCCCGGCCGGGTGCCGGCGCAGGGTTCTCGACTGTCTGTGCCACGTCGGCTCTCGTCGCCATGTCAGGACACCGCCTTGCGGAACACGTTGGTGGCCCAGCTGAGGACCATGGCGCACAACGGGACGGTGACGGCGAAGCCCAGCCACACGTGCTCGCCCGACAGCGTCCCCGCCCCGAGGGACCGGGCGGCCTCGACGACGTAGTACAGCGGGTCGACGTGGGCCAGGTCTCGCAGCCAGGAGGGCCCGAGCGACACCGGGAGGAGCACGCCGGCCAGGAGCAGGGCGGGGAGCTGCAGGCCGTTGACGACCGAGGCGAAGCCGCTGATCTCCTTGATGGTGAGGGCCATGGCCACGGACCACGCCGACATCATGACCATGAACAGCCCGATGAGCACCGCCAGCACCAGAAGGCCGGCCCAGTGGACGTGGAAACCGAAGGCGGCCGCCACCCCCAGCGCCACGGCATCAAAGATGTATATGAACGTCATCCCGGACAGGAGGGGCCCGGCAAGTATGGCGAAGCGGCTGGCCGGCGTTACCCTCAGGCGCTCGGTGACCCCGGCCCGGAGCTCGAAGATGGTCCCAAAGCCCTGGGCGATCCCGCTGGCGAAGGCCAGGAGCGCCAGGATGCCCGGGAAGAAGCTGTCCAGGACCGCTCCGGTGGTGGCGTGCGGGCCGGCATAGTGCTTGAGGAGCGGGGAGAACAGCGCCAGGTACAGCACCGGCGAGGAGAGCCCGACGAACAGCCACGTCGGGTTGCGCAGCTGCTGGGTGAAGTGGCGCTGGAACAGCAAGGTGAGCTCACGT
>DATJST010000079.1:0-4752 GCA_035503975.1 Acidimicrobiales bacterium
GCTCGGCCCGGGCGGGGGCGGGCGCCCCGATGCCCGCCGGCGGCAGTGGGGCCGCCACCCGCGCCAGCCCCGCGAGCGTCCCCACGCTGCTCGAAGTGACCTCCTTGAGCCGGCACTTCGCCCTCGGCGGGTTCGGGGCCAAGCACCGTCTGCACGCGGTGGACGACGTGGGCTTCACCATTGGCCACAAGGAAATCGTGGCCTTGGTGGGTGAGAGCGGGAGCGGCAAGAGCACCGTTGCCCGCCTGCTGGCCCTGGTCTACCCACCGACCTCGGGCGAGATCCGTTTCTCGGGCACGGCCGTCAGCTCGCTCCGCGGCCGGCGCAACAAGCGTGCCTACCGAGGGCGCGTGCCAATGGTGTTCCAGGACCCTTACAGCTCGATGAACGGCACGTACCGCGTATCGCACGGCATTATGCGGGCCATTGCCCTGCACCGACCTGAACTGCCGCGTGCCTCGCGCCACGGCGAAGCGGTACGGGTCATGGAGGCGGTGGGCTTGAGCCCGGGCGAGGTCATGCTGACCAAGTTCCCCTATGAGCTCTCAGGCGGCCAGCGCCAGCGCGTCGGCATCGCCCAAGCCCTGGCCCTGCGGCCGGAGCTGATACTGGCCGACGAACCGGTGTCGATGCTCGACGTCTCGATCCGCGCCGGCCTGCTCAACCTGATGGCCGAACTACGCGAAAGAGAAGGCGTCTCGTTCCTGTACATCACTCACGACCTGGCGTCCGCCCGCTACATAGCCGACCGGGTCTTGGTCATGTACGCGGGCCACTTGGTCGAGATGGGCCCCGTCGAACAGGTGCTGGCCGCCCCGCAGCACCCCTACACCAAGTTGTTGCTATCGGCCGCGCCCGACCCACGCGCCCCGCTCGACCTGTCCGGCGCCGCCGACGCGGGTGAGCCTCCAAAGGTGGTCAACCCCCGGCCCGGCTGCAGGTTCCGGCCCCGCTGCCCGGTGGCGGTGACCGAGTGCGCCACGGTGACCCCCGTGCTCGGCGAGGTGGCAACGGGACAGCTGGCCGCCTGCCACGTGGCGTTGGCCGTCGCCCGCGGCGATGCCCGCAACAGCGAGGGCGCACGCACCACCGAGGAGGGCAGCAACAGCGAGCAGGGCAGCAACAGCAAGGAGGGCAGCAGCAGCCAGAACGGTCGGGCTGGGCTCGGCGGGCGCGAGGCGGCGGCCAGCCCGACGTGAGCTGAGTACCATTTCGATCATGGCGTTCAAGGGGTGGCAGCCGGCCGCGTTCGAGTTTTTCGAGGACCTCGAAGAGGACAATTCGAAGTCGTTCTGGCAATCCCATCAGGCCGTCTACGAAGCGAGCGTCAAGGCGCCGATGGAGGATCTGCTGAGCGAGCTAGGAGCGGAGTTCGGTCCCGGGCGGCTCTTCCGCCCCTATCGGGACGTGCGCTTCAGCAAGGACAAGTCGCCCTACAAGACAAACATCGCGGCGACCGTCGGCGGGCATGGGTACGTGTCGCTCTGGGCGGGCGGCATCGCGGCCGGCGCTGGCATGCACATGATGGCCCCCGACCAGCTCGAGCGCTTCCGCCAGGCCGTCGCCGAAGAGGGCAGTGGGCCACAACTGGAGGCGTTGGTGGCCCGCATCGTCGAACAGGGCTACGGCTGCGGGCCCCACGAGAGCCTGAAGAGCGCGCCCAAGGGCTACCCGAAGGACCATCCCCGGATCGAGCTGCTGAAGGCAAAGGGCATCACGACCTGGCAACAGTGGCCGCGCGCCAAGTGGATGGGGACGGCAGCCGCCAAGGAGCGCGTCGGCGGGGTGCTGCGAGCCTCCGCGCCGCTCAACGACTGGCTCGCCGCCCACGTGGGCCAAAGCCAGTTGGCGGACCGGGGCCGCTGAAACTGTTGTTTACCCAGGTGCTCTTGCGGCGGCGAGCGCGCTGTCGGGCGCCCGGACACCGGGCACCCATAAAAAGCCCAGTGTCACCACTGCACCCACCGTGCCCGCCAAGAGCAGGGTACCCCTAGCGCCGAAGAGGTGAGCGGCCGGGGCCGCAATGGCATAGCTGAGGGGGAGCAGCGCCGTGGAGATGCACCAGTCGATGCTCGACACCCGGCCCAGCATCGCGTTCGCGACCCTCCGCTGCTTGAGCGTGGCCCAGACCACGGTCCCGGCCGCCTCGGCCCCGTTGACGACGAATGCCGCGCCGGCCAGCCCGGCGGCGTCGCTGGCGAGCCCGTAGCCGGCCACGGCCAAGGTCGCGACCGTCCAAGCGGTGTAGATCCACACCATGGCGTGCTGTGGGTGACGGCGCTGGCCGGCGAAGAGGGCGCCGGCCAGGGCACCGGCGCCACCGATCGCGAGGACCGTGCCGTAGGCCGCGGCACCCTCATGCAGCGCGTTGCGCACGATGTAGGGCAGGAGCACCTGGGTCGGGCCCAGGAAGAGCAGGTACGTGACTGTGGCCGACAAGAAGGTCGCCCACAACCAGGAGCGGCCGCGTACATATCCCAACCCGGCGACCATTTCCTGGCGCAGGCTCGTACCGCCCCGCTCGGGCGGCGCCGGCCGAGGCGTAATCCGCCAAATGCACAGGGCGGAGAAGGCAAAGCTGGCGGCGTCGAGCGCAAAGGACCCTGCCGGCCGCAGCAGGGCCACGGCGATACCGCCGAGGGCTGGCCCGGCGAGCTGCAGGGCCGCCGGGCGCACGAACTGTTCGATGGCGTTGGCCTGGGTCAACTGGGTCTCAGCGACGAGTTGCGGCACCAGGGCGTCGAAAGTCGGCGCGGCGAAAGCGGTGGCCGTGCCGATTATGGCGCCGGCGGCACATAGTTCGTACAGCCGGGCATGCCCGCTCTCAACCGCCACGCTCAGGACGGCCACGGCGGCGCCACGAGCCAGGTCGGCGCAAATGAGGATGGTGCGCCGGGCAAATCGGTCGCCTACCGCTCCGCCGACCAGGAGCAAGAGCACCTGGGGCAACGAAGTGGCGACGCCTATATAGGCCAGAGCGGAAGGAGAATTGGATATCTCGTACGCCTGCCACGCCACTGCCACCAGGAACACCCCGTCCCCGAGCAGTGAGACCGCCATGCCAGCCCACAAGAGCCGGAAGTCCCTGTGCCGGAGAGGGGCGGTCAGCAGCACGGTGATCGGGCAGCCCGGCCCTGGCCTGCCGGCCTAAACGGGCGCGACGGCCCGCTGCATGTCAAAACGTGCCGCCAGCTCGACCAGCACCGCGTTGAGATGCTCTATCTGGTCGTCGTCATTGGACGCCGTCACCTGGATGCGAAAACCGACCTGAGTTCTCGGCACCAAAGGGTAGGGCGCCAGGGTCACATAAATGCCCCGCTCGAAGAGGAACCGGCCTACGGCGTCTATTTCGTCGGCATGGCCGAGGGGCAGCTCGATCACCGGCAGGCCCGAGGTGTTCTGTGTGCGCAGCCCGAGGTCGGCTATTTGGGCCAGCACCCGTTGGGTTTTGAGGCGCAGCGAGCGCCGGATGGCGTCTCCTTCGGCCTCGTTAACGTCCAGGCCTGCGAGCACCGTCGCGAGCGAAGCGGTGGGCGACGGCCCAGAGTAAAGGTAAGGCGGAGCGGCCACCTTGAGGTAGTTCTTGATCGACGTCGGCAACGCCAAGAACGCAGCCAAGGACGAATAGGCTTTTGACAACCCTGCCACCAGCACGATGTTGTCGTAGGTCTCCCCATAGAACCGCACGATGCTGTTGCCGCGGTGGCCCCAAGGTTGCTCCGCGCCGGGACGCTCGCCGATGATGCCAAAGCCATGGGCGTCGTCTACGTACAAAACGGTGTCGTACTCGCGGCAGATCCGGGCGTAAACAGGAAGGTCCGGGGCATTGCCGGTCATGGAGTTGACCCCGTCGATGCAAAAAACCTTCGACATGCGGGCCGGCAGCGAGCGCAGTGACTCCTCCAGGTGGCCGGGGTCGTTGGCCCTTACCCGGACCAGCGTGGCACCCGCTCCGCGGGCGATCGCGGCGCCCTCGTAAATCGTCTTGTGTGCCTGGGAGTCGACCAGTACCGCCCCTTGGCCCACCAGGACCGGGATAACCGAAGTATGGATGAGCGTTATCGTCGGGAGCACAAGCGTGTCCGGAGCAGCGAGCAATTCGGTGAGGCGGTCCTCGATTTCCACGTACGGGCGCGGGTTCCCGAGCAGGCGGGACCAGCTCGGGTGGGTGCCCCATTTCGCCACAGCCGGGGCGACCGCCGCGATGATCTGAGGGTGCAGGTCGAAACCCAGGTAGTTGCAAGAAGCGAAGTCGCTCAGCCAGTGGTTGCCGACCCGGATGCGCCGGCCGCTGACCTCTTCGATGATTGCGTCCATCATCGGGTGGCTCGAGCGCAGGCGTTCGAGGTCCGCCCAACGGCTGTCCCGGCGAGCCTGCTGGGAGGCGTTGGTGTCCCTGGAGATGGTGGTCATGCCGAACCCTCCTCAGCGGCCTGCCGCGCCCGGTCGACCAGCTGGCCCGACACCATGAGGGGTAGGAGCTCGTCCATTTCCTCGGGGGCGACCGGCTTGGCGAACAGGAAACCCTGCCCGTAGTTGCACCCGAGCGCGCGCAGACCGTCGGCTTGACGTGGCTGCTCGATGCCCTCGGCCACCGTGTCCAGGTTGAGCGAGCGGCCCAATTGGACGATTGCGTCGGCCAACGCCAAGGCCTTGCTCGAATCTCCGACCTCGTCCACGAAAGACTTGTCTACTTTCAGGATGTCGATGGGGAAGCGCTTGAGATAGCTGAGCGACGAGTAGCCGGTCCCA
>DATJST010000080.1:0-7010 GCA_035503975.1 Acidimicrobiales bacterium
AACCCCCAACACCGGCACTTCGGACAAGCCACTCCCGAGCCCGTCCCCACCATAGGCCCCCGTGCCACTTCAAGGCGTCCAAGAACCCGCCTCACAGAGCGAAAGAAATCTCAAAAAGCCTCTTGACACAAAGAGGCCTCGCTCTGTCGCTGGCAAGGTCTGTCGGGATGGGCGTCGGCGGGCATGCAGATCGGACGTTCGGCGCCAGCGGCAGGATAACGACTGGCATGCTCGCTCGCCAGAGCGCCTCCACAGCCGATCGACGAGTCAGCCGCTTTGTCCCGACCGAGTCCAGACTCCTCCCCGTGCGGCAGCGGTGAAGCCCGCTGCGGCGTAGGTGGCGGCCGGCGCCGGGTAGTCATCGCGTGGCCCGACGTTGATGAACACCTGCTGTCCTCCGCGGCGTCCCACGAGGGCGGCGGCGGTGAGCACCAGCGCGGTCGCCAGCCCCCGGCGGCGGTGCTCGGGCAGCACGCCGAGCGGCTCGATCTCGCCGACCCCGATGCTGGGGTCCCACCACAGGGTGCAGCACCCGGCGAAGCTGCCGTCCGGGGCCTCCACCACCAGGTCCAAGTCGGGGTCGTAGAGCCAAGCTCGGCGAACGGCCTCGTACTTCTCGTCGGTGAACTTGCTCGTGAGGTCAGCCGAGACGGTCTCGAGCCTCTCGCGTGGCAACGGAAGGGTCGCAGGGCGCCAAGCTGCGCGGTGGGCCTCCACCCGGGCGCGTTCCTCACCGCTGGCCAAGCCCCTGATCCGGTAGCCAGCAGGAGGCGTGGGCAGTTCTGCTCGCGCGCCGTGGAACATCCCGTAGATCGGGACCGCTGCGTCAGCGAGGGAGAAGCCCGCTCCGGCGACGGCCCCACAAACGGCATCCTCCCCTGCGAAGACCTGGATCGACAAGCCGGCGCTGTCGTCACCGGAGCCCAGCACCCATTTCAACAGCTCCTGTGCGACATCGGAACGCTCAGGATCAGTGTGGATGTCCGCCTCGTGTGCAGACCGCCCCGCCCATCCGACCAGGCCATCGCTCTCGACTGCTACGACGAGCTTCGGATAGAACTCGTCGATGGCCAACGCCCACCCCAGGCCACCAGGATGGTGCCCGCCAACCGGCCACAGGCGGCTCGCCAAGCGCTGCAACGCGACCATGTCAGCGACACGGTCCGCCGCTCGAAGCTCGACCATCCATCGACGGTAACCGCTCAAGCGCTCGGTATCACTCGAGATACCCGAAGCGGGCCACCTCAGCGGCCGTCACTCCGATGACCACCTGACAGGACCCGGCCGACCACGCCAGCCACACTGCGTGCAGAACCGGCCAATCTGACCGCTGCCCAGCACCGTGGCACGGACGACTTGACACACGCCTATTCGGCGATATGCGTTGCTTACAAAGGCTTTTTGGCGTCCAGAAGCGACGCCCATAATATCGGTCTCGCTGACGAACAACCTGCGTTCGCTCCGCAGGCTCGGTTCTTGCCCCTCTTCAGGCACCACAGCCATGCGAGCCGGGGCTCCACTGCGGCCGTCCGGCCCGAGCGGTGACAGGCTGGTGGGCCAGTTGCCGTAGCGCAGCGCTGCGGTGCACGTGCTCCCGCAAAGTGCTGCGTCACGGGCGAGGTTGGCCCACTCCGCCAGCTCAAGTGCAATGCTGGTCTCGAGCATGTGCTCATGTACCTCCACCTTTTGATCGTCCACGGAAGGCAGGGTCGAGAAAGCTATCACCGCTGGCCAATACGTCCGGCTAGCTTTCCTCGCATCATCCCAGCCCGGTCCTCATCCCGACGACTGCGACGACCGGCAGACTGATAGTCGTCGTACGCGGTACTGCCAACGGCAGGACCCTCAAGCTCGTACGTGTACCGTCCTGAACGTCGCTTTCTGCTTTAGGCGTTCGTCGCCTCCCGTCTCGACCGCCGAGGCATCGGCATGTCCGCTTGAAGGCCATCGGGCGTCTGCGCGAACCATCGCTCGGCTCGCCTCCACGGACCCTCCACATGACGACGCGAGAAAGCGCAAATTGAACAATACGTCTCTCGTCCGGTGCTCCCGACGGCCACTACCCGGTTCCATGCTGGCGTGGGGTTGACACCGGAGGACCGGCTCGCACCCGAGGTCCACGCCCTGTCGTGGTTGAAAGTCCCTGGTCACAGCTTGTCGAGCTGCTTGATCCTGGCAGTCCCCACTGTCACGTAGAGACCGGACGTGAACTCCCACCTGACCGTGGCGTTCGCCCGCCGCCTCGTCGCGGAACACGACATCGGTACCGACTTCCGGGTCGTCGCACTGGACCAAGGCCTGCCGGGACGGTTCTAGCTGCACGTCGTCGACGAGCGTCAAGGCGCGATAGTTAATCGTCCACGTCACGGCCTGGCATGAGGTCCCGAAGCAACGAGGCGACCCGCGATCCACTCCTCAGCGGGGAAGGGAGGCCACGGCCATCAGCACTAGCTCAAGGTTGTTGTCAGACACGTCGAGCAGCGCCCGGACGAGCGTTGGACGGAACTGCCGTCGTGGGACGCCTCCACACTGAGTTAGTAGGTATTCCAAGGAACGACGCGCTTCGACGGCGAGAGGTCGCGACGAAGATCGTCGTCCGAGTGGTCGGCGCGGGTTACAGCATCCTCCCAGACAGTGCCGCCTTGTCGGGCTTTACCAGGTCAGCGGCGGGCAACGTGAGGATTCCATCTGCTTATGAAGCGACAAGGGGCCGCGGCCGACGGGGGTCTGCCAAGCGGCGACGAAGCATTGGCCAGCAGGAGCCGCTGCCAAGGGCGACGGCCGCTGCCGACCAGTCACAACGAGGGGCCGACGTCCGGTCCTGAAGTCGGTTGGCTCATCCCCGGATGGCTCGGGAGGGCCGCCGCTCTCTGCGGTGCGCGTTGCGCCGCTGCTTGCGGGCCAACGCCGTCGAGCCGGCGGCGGTAGGCATCCAGAGAGCGCGCTAGCCCACCGTAGGTGTGCTCAGCCTCCAGCCAGCGACGACCAGGTTCCTGGAAGGAGGCCCGGTGGCGCTGGGCGGCCGTGGTCAGCTCAGCGACGACAGCCTCGGCCTTGGCGGTCTCGGCATCGAGGCGCGCCAGCTCGGGGGCGACTTGGGCGTCCCAGCGGCGCTGGGCTAGTGCGGCCGCCTCGGCCAGCGCGGGCAACTGTCGCGTGGCAGCGTGGCGTTCCCTCCACCGGCGCCCGTGGTTGGCGACCTCCTCGACGGCCCGGAGCCTGGTCGCGGTGCCGAGGAGGTCCCGGGCTACCTGGCCGGCCTCGGTACGTTCGTGCCCTGCCTTCCCGGCCTGGAGGTCGGCGCGCTCTCGCCGGAGCTGGGCGACGGTGGTCGTGGCGGCCTCGAGGGCAGGGGCGGGGTCGGGAGGGAGGCTGGCACGCAGGGCGTCGGCATGCAACCGGGCTTGCCGTCCGGCAAGAGCTATGAGGTTTGCCCGTTCGGGGGCCGGTAGGACGGCCATGTCGCGCCCGGGCCGAAGACCGCTTCGTAGTCTTTGGGCGTCACCGCCCCCGACAACCCGAGCCCGGGAGCACCCGAGCCGCCCCAGACGAGCGGCGTCTCACCCCGGGACGCGTAGTACTCCATGGCCATGCCGGGGTGGTCGTCGGCCCGCCCGAGCACCGTGGCGCGGTGGTACTCGACCGATTCCGCCCCCATCATGCGCATCCAGCCCACGCCCACCTCGCCCGAGAAAAAACCGGCACGGCTATTTCAGGCAAGCTCTCGCTTGCAACCGTGTTTGCTTCAGTTGTCTTTTATCAGGGCCAGAAAGCTTTGTACAGCAGCAGTTTTCGGTTCGGGCAGCAACGGTCAATAACGGTAACGAACGGGCCGGATAATGTTCGCGGTTGTGCGGAACAACTGACTGAGCGAATTCGCCAGCCGAGGAGTTGGAGTTGCAGCACGCGCCTAGACACGCCCGGCGTGAAGGTTGGCGCTTCGTCAGTAGACATGAGCGTCGATTGCCCGGACGGGTGAGCGGTGAAAGGCAAGCCCGGAAAGAGGCGCCTGGCGACCTCTTCGAGGGGAAGGCCGAGCAGAAGGAAACCAATGAACCGCCCTGTGCTGATACCTCAGTTATTCACCATGGACGAGCTTGCCGTGCAACTGGGTGTGACGCGACGTCATGTCCGTCGACTGGTCACCGAGAGGCGCATCCCTTTCTTGAGGGTAGGCAGGTTCATAAGGTTCGACCCAGTCGAGATCGCGGCATGACTCGATTCTGCTCGTGTCGCCCAGTCCCGTCGTTAGCGGTGCCACGCGTCTACTGACTGCGTGCGCGCCCAGGGGCACGGTCACTTTTGCACTTAATCGTTCCACGAGACCTGGGCCTTGGCGCCGGTGCCCACCTCATCACGTGATGCCCTCGGCACTGGCTGAGCGTCGCCTCAGTGCCTCCTCCATCTTGTCAGCGATCTCCCTTTGACGCTCATTCGTGGCGTGCTGGTAAGTGAGAGCGACGCTCATCGTGCTGTGGCCCGCGAGCGCCATCAGCTCCTTGGTGGTGGCTCCTAGCTGAGCGTAGAAGGTGAGCGCGCAGTGGCGCGTGTCGTGGAAGTGGACGCCCTCGTGCCCGGCTGCTTTGGCGGCTCGTCGCCACGTCCTGGCCCAAAGGTGCCGCTCCAGCGGCGCGCCCATCTCACTCGTGAACACGAGAGCGTGCGGCTCGGCACCGACGTAAGTCGCCAGATGCTTCTCCAAGACCGCGGCCAGCGAAGCTGGTATGGCCACGGAGCGTTCGCCTGCGGCACTCTTGGGCGGGCCGACATGCCGCTCCCCTGCCACCGTCTGTGCTTGCTTCGAGACGCTGATCGTCTTGTGCAGCAGATCCACGTCGCGCCGCTCCAAAGCGAACAGCTCACCCTCTCGTAACCCAGCCAGAGCCGCGGTCCACACCAGCGCCTCGTACCGGTAGTCGGCCTCGTGCTCGGACTGCAGGTGGCCACGGTTGCAACATAGGCGTGGGCGTAGCGCGAGAGCATGCGCGACCTCCTGCACCTGGTCAAGGCCCAGCGAAGGTCGCTCTCGCACTGGCTGCTGCCCCGCTCCTTTGATATTGCACGGGTTCGCAACGATGAGCCCGTCCTGAGCTGCCTCTCCCAGCATCGTCCGCAACACTCGGTAAGCCTTGGCCGCCTGGCCTTGGCCGTGCTTGGCCACGAGGTCGGCGTGCCATCGGCGGATCCGCGCCGTCTTCAGGTCGGACAGGGCGCACGATGCAAGCTCGGGCAGGACGTACTTGTCGAGCAGCCAGGTCACCAGCTCCTCGCTCCTCGGCCGGTAGCGCCCGGTCTTGCGCGCCCGGTCGAGCCATCCCGCAGCGAACTGCCCCAGGGTCTGCCTACCACCAGTCGGGTCGATCCAGACGCCGCGGTTGATGTCGGCTTGCACATTGGCCAACCAGGCCGACGCGTCCGCCTTGGCGAGGAAGGTCTTCGGAGCCGTATACCTCTGACCGTCGACCTTGTAACTGGCCTCCCAAGAGGTCCGGCCGACCTGCCTAATGCTGCCGAACGCCCTCCGTCTCGTCGCCATCGGAGCCGTTTCTTTGGCCCCAATGCTAACCGCCGGGTACGACCGTAGTTACAGTTGAGTCACAGTAAGACCCCTCGAACGCTTTGCAGAGGCTCGCCGCCTCCCCTGCTCACCCGCCCTGAGCAGGAACTTTGCCGTCGGGCGGGGGAGACTTGAACTCCCGACCCCCAGACCCCCAGTCTGGTGCGCTACCAAACTGCGCCACCGCCCGTGTGGTGCGAAAGACGAGGCTACCAGCTAGCCAGGCCGTGTCCCGCCGAGCACCTCTACACGTGCTTGGGGAGCCACTCGATGAGCCAGTAGATCCGGTAGACCATGTACACAGCGACACCCACTACCAGCACTTTGAAGTGCCAAGGGGCACCCTTGGGCTTGCTCGTGGCTGCCGCCAGTACCTCGTCGCCAGCGTCAACTTCGGCCGCTCGACCAGCGCTATCGCTCTCCGGCCCCGAGCTCGCCACCTGCGGGAGGCTGGGCGCCCCGCCCCCTTGGGCCGCCCCACCAGGTGCGCTGCTGTGGACGACGGCTGCGCTGCTGCGGACGTTCGGCGCCGCCAGCGCCCTCGCGCACGACGGGCAGGCTCCCGACGGTGTCAGTTCAGGGGCGTTCCAGAACCTGCTGCAGTCGTCACACCAGGGCAAGCATGTCCTCCTGCGCCACGTGGCCCAGGCTAGGCCTCGCCGGGGCGCTTGGCCGACGCTCGTCCGGCACAGGAACAACCTGTAGCAGAGGCTTTGGCTACTAGCCTTTTTAGCGATGCGGGTCCTGCGGCTGGGTTGGGTCGGCCACGGGCTCCTCGCGAGCGGCGGGCCGGTGCACCTGGAAAAGATCTTGGCGCAGCCCTGGCTGGCTGCGGTCGGGGTCATTTGTGCGGTCGCCGCCATTGTCTGGGCGCGCGCAGCGGCACGGCTCGAGCGCGCCGCCCGGCGTATCGAGGACGAGACGATGGCCTCAGGCACGACCTCGGAGGCTGCCCGCCTTGCCCGGATCGCCTTCAACAAGGACCTGCATGCCGCCGTCCTTTACTCTGTGCTCGCCGGCGGCTTGCTCCTGGCTTCGTTCTCGACGTCACCGTGGTTCGAGCTGCTGCTCCTCGCAGTGAGCGTACCCGCAGTGGTCTCCCTGCGCTACGCTCCTCGTTTTTTGGCCGAAGCGCGTTTGGCCGAGCAGCGCTCGCGTCTCGAACGGCGGGCGGAGGAGGTGCTTGCCCAGGAAAACCTGGCCCCTCGCCGTTGGGCTGCCCGCCTCGCACCCGAAACGCTGCCGGCTTACGACGGCTTTGACATCGGTTGGGTGTACGAGCCCGGCTCTGGACTGATGGCAGGGGACTTCTACGACGTTTTCCCGACCGGACCCGAACGCCTGGCCATCGTGATCGGCGACGTCGCCGGGCACGGCATCGAAGCGTCCATCACTGCCTTCCAGGTCAAGCACGTCCTGCGTATCTTCTTGCACCAGTACCGCGACCCAGCGC
>DATJST010000081.1:0-2283 GCA_035503975.1 Acidimicrobiales bacterium
GTGACGGCCAAGCCCCCGCGCGGCGCTGCCGCTCTCCCGCCACGCACCTCTGCCGGCACTCTTTGGCCTGGAGGGTGCCCGAAGATGTAATCAAGACCGGCCACAGCGCGTCTGAGTTGGCATGACAGTACCCGTGGCCACTGGTAGGGAGGGCGCAGGCTGCCCCAGCGAGCACGTCGGACAAGGCAGCGAAGATCGCACGGCCAGAGCGCTTCAGTGCCCGCCGACCCCGGCGGAAGGCCATGCCGGGAGCGGGAGCGGGGCGGCCGGCACGGGGCCAGGGAGCCTGAACGTGCACGGCAGGCTGGTGTTGCTCGAACTGCGGGCCATCACTGTCGTCGAGGGCGCCGGCGGCGCTCGCCACCCCTCGACTGCGAGGTGAGCCCGCTTATAACCAGCGTCGCTTGGGTGGCCGGTAGTCTCGGTCGAGTGACGAACCCCACATCGGCGGCCGAGGACCTGGAGCCAGGGCACCCGCCGGCCGCTCGGTTGCGCAGGCCGGCTCCTCACGTGCGTCCGGTCCACTTAGGTCCGGGCTTCGTGACGCTGACGGCCCGGTGAGCCCTCGGGGAGGCAGGCAGGTCACAACAGATTGGCCGCCGGTCCGGGTCGTGGCCACCGATTTGGACGGCACGCTCCTCAGGCCCGATGGCACGGTAAGCGACCGCACCGTATCGGCCGTGCGCCGCGCCCGGGGCGCAGGGATACAGGTGATCCCCGTGACCGGCAGACCACCTCACGTAACCTGGGACATCGCCGCCGACGCCGGGCTCGGGCCGCTCGGGGTGTGCGCCAACGGGGCGGCCCTCGTCGACGTCAGTTCGCGCCAAGTGCTGGAGGTGTCCAACCTGGCAGCCGAGGTGTGCGGCAAGCTGGTGGGCCACCTGCGCGACGCTCTGCCCGGGATCCTATTTGCCGTCGAGGAAATGGGCCTGTTCTCCTACGAGGCCGACTTCCTCGACCCCGTCGCTTGGGGGTGGGAGGAGGACACCCAGCGAGTCAGCGATATCGTCCAAGCCTTGAGCGCCAGCTGCTTCAAGCTGATTTTCCGGGTGCCAGGTTGGAGTGCTCGCGAGCTCATCGCCGCCGTAGAAGCGGACTTGTCGGAGATGGGCCATGTGACCTCGTCCGGCTTCGATTGGGTGGAAATAGGTGCTCCCGGCGTTTCCAAGGCGTACGCTATGCAGCGCGTGTGCGACCGCCTTGGCGTCAAGGTGAGCGAGGTTATGGCGGTCGGGGACAACCACAATGACCTGACCGTCTTGGCTTGGGCGGGCCGGGCAGTGGCTCCTGCCAACGCTATCCCCGAGGTACTTGCGGCGGTGGAACGAGTCATCCCTTCCAACAGCGACGACGGAGTTGCCCAACTACTCGAAGAGCTGGCGGGTGGGGCCGCAAGCGCAAGCTGAGCGAGCCGTGCGAGCTAGGCCGCGTCAAGCCGGGCCGTGCGGGCTAGGCCGCTTCAGGGGCCTAGGCCCTGCGCAAAGCCCGCCAGGGCCGAGCTCGCGGCCATGAGCGCCGTACGCGTCCCACGAGTATCCTCGAGCGGCACCGCCATCTCGGCTACGACCTCGGTCCTGCTCTGAGTGCCTCCTCCGACCCGGAAGAAGCGACGCCGGACGCGCCCGACGACGAGAAGCTGGGTGCCGGCCACCCACTCGCGTATACCTTTTGAAACCTCGAAGAGCGCCACTGGGACCGTATCCGCCGATTGGTCCTCGCGCAGCACCTGCAGGTCGAAACAAGCGAGCGAAATGCCGTTCGGGAGGCTTCTAACCTGGAGCGGCTTGGCGAGCTTGCCTATGACGACAACCATGTTGAGCATTACTGCTCCCGTTCTCATGCCATACCGGCGGTGCCGGCGGGACCAAGGACGCCTAGGCGTCGAGTCCCCACCCAAGAACGTGATCGCGAACAAAGGACAAGGCTCGTGCCGTCATATACCTTTTGCCATCAATGGCACTTTTTGTGAATCTTGTCACCGAGCCTCGTGGCTGACCACGCAGGTGGACCGGGCAGGAGCTTAGCAGCGCGCAGTGACAGTTACGCGCAAGCCGTTCGTGTAGTGCCGCGCGCCGCTGGCACCGACCCTGTGAGCGCGGCGAGATGAGCGCGAAGTGCGCGAAAACCTGCAGGCAGCTCACGATGGGCCGGGATTAGGCGCCCACTGAACTACCGGACTGGTCCCGGCACTACTTCCTTATGCGCCGCGCCGCCTCCGACGCGTCAGGCCAGCGCCACCAAGCGCTGACGAACGTCGTAAGCCTCGGGGTCGACCGCAGC
>DATJST010000082.1:0-10700 GCA_035503975.1 Acidimicrobiales bacterium
AAGGTCAAGTACTACCGTTGCCGTGCCGTGCCGTGCCGTGCCGGGCCAGTGCCAGCCGGGCCAGTGCCCGCCAGCGCAGCCATCATTCCCGCGGGATCTTCAGTAGCCGCAACATTTCGCGGCGCCATTCCGAGCGTGCGCGAGCGGCCTCGACGGTCTCGGGGTGGACGAACCGCTGGATCGGAGGTTCCTGCCCGCCGGCGTTGAAAGCGAACGCTCGAGCTTCTACTTCCCTGTCCGCGATGCTGTAATGGCCTCGCTGTTGGAGGTACTCCTGCCATGAGGACAGGAGGAAGGTCTCGACAAAGGTACCCGGCTCGGCGGCATCCTGGAACACCCCCCAGCGAGTGGCGCCGAGACGGCGGCGGACCACGCGCAGCCGGGCCATTGCCTGCAAGAAGTCATCCACGTCCTTGACGTTGATCCGGTACTGGAACATCACGAGCACGGGCCCGTCACCCGGGCTGATGTGCGCTCCGGTATCGACAGAAGGGCGGGCAAAGAGCTCCAGGGAGGACCGCGCCACAACGGGCAAGCCGAACCGGGGGATAAGAAGTACACCTGGCACAAATGCGCATGCCGCGATCAACAAAGTGATGCGTAAGGACAGGAAGGTGTCGATAAGGCCGAAGCCAATGCCTCCGACAACTGACGGTGATTGGAGCACGACGTAAAAGAGCGAGAGGGCGCGCGTCTGTACCCAGTCCGGCGTGACCTGGCGGGCAGCGATGATGAAGGCCACGACGGCACAAACGAAGGAGCCGCCGGCCACGACCAGTACGGGTACCGCGGACCACCGGTTAGGCCATAGCACCAGTGCCACCAGCGCCAGGGCATCAGCCAGTGTCGCCGCCGCCACGATCGCGTCCAGGTGCAGGCGGCCCTGCAGGTGGGGGAGCATGAGCGAGGCGAGCAAGGCTCCCACCCCGGCGAGCGCCAGTAGGAGCCCGTAGCCGAAGGCGGTCGCGTGCAGGTACTTGGCCGCGTACAGGGGCAATAGGGCCCCGAGGGCTACCGCGGGTGTCACGAACAGAAATGTCCGGGCGGCAATGGCCCGAAGGCCCGGCGTATTAGAGAAGTAACGCCAGCCCGCCGACATGGACCCGAGCAAGCTCTCCGTCGCCGTGCCGCCCGGGGTGGACAGGCGCAGGTCCTGGCGGCCGCGCCAGAAGAACAGGAACCCAACCAGAGGGACGATTACCGCAGCGCACAAGCCGAAAAACACGGCGCCGCCAGCACTGCGCAGTACGGTACCCCCGAGCACCGGGCCCGCGACCTGACCGATGTTCCACTGGAAGCTGTCGATGCTCAGGGCAACCGGCACCGCCTCGGCGGGAACGAGGCTGGTCACCGTCGTCCACCAGACCGGAGAGGACGCTCCGTTGGCGAGCCCCATGGCGGCCAAGCCGATCAGGAGCGTCCCGGGCGAAAGCCAGCCGGCGGCAGAGATAACGGCCAGGAACGCAGCGGATGTGACCAGTAGGAGCTTGGCAAGCAGCAGGATGCTGCGCCGGTCGCGGGAGTCAGCGGCCGCGCCCGAGAGCAGGACGGCAAAGATACCGGCCAGGGGGCTGGTGGCGGCGGCCATGGTGACCAAGATGGGCGAAGTGGTCAAACGCGCCATGATGAACCCGCTAACCAGCGTCATCATCCAAACGCCGGTGCTCGCGAAAACTGCGGTCCCCTCGAGCCACCGGAAGGCCCGTGCTTTGAGGGGGCTGAACGTCGCGGTCACCAAGCCCACATAACAGCCCTCGCGACGGGCCGTCAAGTGCTAGGGCAGGCCCCTTGAGAGCGCGCTAAACCAGGGTCGCCATATCGATGACGAAGCGGTAACGCACATCGCTGCGCACTATACGGTCGTAGGCGGTGTTTATGGCGTCGCAGGGAACGACTTCGATCTCTGGTAACGTCTTGTGGTCGGCGCAGAAGTCGAGCATTTCCTGGGTTTGCCGGATACCTCCGATCTGTGACCCTGCCAGCGCCCGCCCCCTCGAAGTCAACGAGCCGACCTTGAACTGGCAGGGCTCAGCGGGCAAGCCGACGATGACCATGCAGCCATCTCGGGCCAAAAGGTCAACATAGGCATCGACGTCCAATTTCACTGAGAGCGTGTTGACTATAAGGTCAAACCGGCGAGCCAGTTCGGTGAAAGTGGTCGGGTCGCTCGTGGCGCGGTAGTCAACTGCCCCGAAGCGAAGCCCGTCGTCGCGCTTGGACAATGTGTGGCTGAGCACTGTAACTTCAGCCCCCATCGCGGCCGCGATCTGCACTCCCATGTGACCGAGGCCGCCCATACCCACGACGGCGACCCGCTTGCCGGGACCGGCCCCCCAGTGCACCAGCGGGGAGTAGAGCGTGATACCGGCACAGAGCAGGGGAGCGGCCACGTCCAGGCCGACGGAGCCCGGGATCCGCAGCACATAGTTCTCGTCGGCCACGATTCGCGCGCTGTACCCGCCGTAGGTCACGTTGCCCTCGTAGTCGGAGGCGTTATATGTCCACACCGGGCCCTTCTGGCAGTACTGCTCCTCTCCCGCCCGACAGTCGGGGCACTCACGGCACGAGTAGACGTAGCAGCCCACGCCCACCCGATCGCCCTGCCGAAAGCGGGAGACGGCCTCCCCGGTCGCAGACACGGTGCCGGCAATCTCATGCCCAGGCACCATCGGGAAAATGCCCGGGCCCCACTCCTGGCGCGCCTGGTGCACGTCGGTGTGGCAGATCCCCGTGTAGGCGATATCGATGACGACGTCGTGCGCGCCCGGATCGCGACGTTCAATGGGCATGTGCTCGAAGTGCGCCCCCGGGCTCGCCGCCGCCATGGCCATGACTTTGTCAGGCATGCCTCCTACTCCTTTCCAAACCCCCCGCTCACGGCGACGTAGGTTATCAGCTGCGCACCCTCGGCCCCCGTGCCAAGTTCGCGACTCGTAATGGCACCCGGTGAACTCGCCGTCGTTGGTGGTGCGCCAGGTGGGCGGCGCCGGTGGACGCGCCGCCGCGCCCGAGCCAGGGCTAGAGTAAGGCCGTGAACGCCCGGGACGCCTCGGCCCAGTACGTGAGCCTGCGCTCCTGATGGTCATCGCCGCGATCCCAGCCCCGCGGAAGCGAAGTCTGGGGCTCATCGCCGTCTTCCTCGCTGGCGCGGCGGTGGCCGCGTCGATAGGGGTGTACGCCAAGCTGCACACTCCGAGCGGCCGCGCCGTTACCACCTTCGGGTTCTCGGGCATCGTCCAGATGAAGGCCTGGCTGACCACCGTTGCCGTCGCCTTTGTGGTGGTCCAGCTGGTGACCGCGCTGTGGATGTGGGGGCGGCTGCCGCTTGCCGGGCACGCGCCCGCGGGCGTTGCCATCGTGCACCGCTGGAGCGGCACGCTCGCGTTTGTCATCACGCTGCCCGTGGCCTTCAGCTGCATCTGGTCCCTCGGCTTCCAGACCTACAGCTGGCGGGTGGTTCTCCACGGGATCTTCGGCTGCTTGTTCTATGGGGCTTATGCAGCCAAGATGCTTGGCTTACGGGTGAAGGGCCTGCCCGGATGGGCGTTGCCTGTGCTCGGTGGGATGGTGCTCACGTTGCTGATCGGGCTTTGGCTGACGGCGTCTTTATGGTTCTTCACGCGGCACGGTATGCCGCTGACATGACTCGGAGGGTTTAGTTCGCCATGGCCGACATATCGCGACGCTCGTTCTTCCGGGGCCTCGCTGTCGCGGGGGCCGCCGGCGTCGTCGGCTACGTTGTTGCCCGCACTACCGACCTAGGCAAAGCGAAACCAGCGGCCGCCAGCAACCCGTACGGCTACGGCGCCACGACGACGAGCCCCACCACGGGGGGCACGGCCGAGCGAGGCCGCTTTCTCACCGAACTGAGCGCGGTGCCACCCGTGGGCGGTGGTTTGATCCTTGCCAGCCAGGCCGTCGTCGTCGTCAGGGAAACGGGCGGGGCTGTGAAGGGGTTCTCTGCGATCTGCACGCACGAAGGGTGCACGGTGGGCACCGTACAAGGCGGGATCATCTCCTGCCCGTGCCACGGCAGCGAGTTCAGCGCCGTGACGGGTGCTGTCGTCCAAGGCCCGGCGGCACGGCCGCTGCCCTCTGTGGACGTCGCCGTGCGGCACGGCGCGGTGTACTTGGTGTAATGAGCTGGAGGTCCTGATGCGTTGGCTACGGGTGCTGCCCACCTGGATCTGGATCGTGGCCGCCGGCTTCGCTATTGGGGTTTTGGTCGCCCTGTCCTAAGTGCTGGACGAGCTGGAACGGGCATGATCGACCTCACTCAGACGACGGTCGACTACGCCGTGCTGGGGGACAACGCCGAGGTGCTACCTAAGCTCCCGGGCGAGTCTTTCCAGCTCGTGTACATCGACCCACCGTTCAACACTGGCAAAGTGCAGCAGCGCTTGACTGTGCTGACCAACCGGTCCGAGAGCGGCGACCGCCGTGGTTTCGGTGGGCGCACCTATACCACTGTCGAGACCGGCCGCCAGTCGTACCCCGACACCTTCGACGACTACCGGGCCTTCATCGCCCCCCGGCTCCACGAGGCGCGCCGTCTTCTTACCCGCGACGGCACGCTGTACTTCCATATCGACTACCGCGAGGCGCACTACTGCAAGATCCTCCTGGACGAGATATTCGGCCGCGATTGTTTCTTGAACGAGGTGATCTGGGCATACGACTACGGCGGCAGGCCGAGGGACAGGTGGCCGGCCAAGCACGACACCATCTTGGTGTACGTGCGCGACCCCGGCCACCATTATTTCGACCAGGACGCGGTAGACAGGATCCCGTACATGGCGCCCGGTCTCGTGACACAAGACAAGGCGGCACGGGGAAAGCTCCCCACCGACGTGTGGTGGCACACGATCGTTGCGACCAGCGGCAAGGAAAAGACGGGGTACCCCAACCAAAAACCGGAGGGCGTGCTGCGCCGGGTGTTGCAGGCGTCGTCCGCGCCCGGCGCCTGGGTCCTCGATTTCTTCGCCGGTAGCGGGACTACGGGGGCGGTTGCTCGTGCACTCGGGAGGCACTTCGTGCTGGTCGACAACAACCCCGAGGCGCTCCGTGTCACACAGGAGCGCCTGGGCGCGGCCTCGGTTTGCTACCTGAGGGCGGACGGACGTCCGCTCGCCCGCTCCGGGTGACTACCGAGCACCAAGCTGCCAGACTGGTGACCATGCACCACGAGCTCCGAGTCCTCGCCGACCCTAATGCTGTGGCCCGTGCGGCAGCCACCTTCGTGGTGGACCTAGCTGCCCAGTCCGTGGAGCAGCGGGGTGGCTTTCACTTCGCCGTCAGCGGAGGCCACACCCCTTGGTTGATGTTCGCGCAATTGGCCTCCCTGCCGATGCCCTGGGACAAGGTCGTCATTTACCAGGTGGACGAGCGGGTGGCGCCGCCCGACGACCCGGACCGCAACCTCCACCATCTCCAGCAAGCGCTCGGCGGCGCCCCTGCCGAGGTACGGGCCATGCCGGTCGACGAACACGACCTGGATGCCGCTGCGGGGTCTTATGCTGCATCGCTGCCGGAACAGTTCGACCTCGTCCATTTAGGCCTCGGCCCGGACGGGCACACCGCTTCGCTCGTCCCCGGTGACCCGGTGTTGTCGGTGACCGATAGGCTTGTCGCCTTGACGCACCCTTACCAGGGGAGGGTGAGGATGACCCTGACCTACCCGGCTCTCGCCCGCAGCCGTCAAGTCCTTTGGTTGGTTACCGGCCAAGACAAGAGAAGCGCCCTCGCCAAGCTCATGGCGGGTGACCACAGCATCCCCGCGAGCGGGGTGGAGGCCGGGGCGTCCGTTGTCATGGCCGACCAGGCGGCCAAGGAATGAGCCCTCCCGTCCGGCTGCTGCTCGCCGATGTCGACGGCACCCTCGTCACCCAAGACAAGGTCCTCACCGAGCGGGCCATCCAAGCCGTGAAGGATTTGAAAGCGGCTGGCATCGCCTTCGCGATAACCAGTGGCAGGCCGCCGCGCGGCATGTCGATGCTCGTCGAGCCGCTCGCCATCGAGGCTCCGATTGCCGCTTTCAACGGGGGGGTGTTCACTCGGCCCGACTTGTCGGTGATCGAGCAACGCACCATCCCTGACGACGTCACCCCTGGGGTGATCGAACTTTTTGACAGCCGCGGGTTGGACGTGTGGGTTTACCGCGGCGCTGACTGGTTCGTACGCAACCTCAAAGCGCCGCACGTGGACCGTGAGGCGTGGACTGTGAAGTTCGACCCGACGCCCGTGGACAGCTTGGCTGCGGTCTCGGACGGCGTCGCCAAGATCGTTGGCGTATCCGACGATCACGACGCTGTCCAAGCCGCCATCGATGCGGCGCGGGACCAGTTCGGCGAGCACGTGTCGGCAGCGCGCTCGCAACCGTACTACGGGGACGTCACTCACCCTCAGGCTAACAAGGGCTCTGTGGTGGCCTACCTTGTCAAGACCTACGGCTTCACCACCGCCGAGGTCGCGACGATCGGCGACATGCCCAATGACGTGCTCATGTTCGCGCACTCCGGCCTTAGCATCGCCATGGGCAACGCCAGCCCTGAGGTCCAGCGGGCGGCGCGACGAGTTACCACCTCAAATGAGCAGGAGGGTTTCGCCAATGCGGTCGAACGCTATGTCCTGCCCATGAGGCCGTGACGCCGCGGCCGTAGCCCAGCCGTCCGGCGCCCGTCAGGCGCCCTTCCGGTGGGTCGAGTCGTACCAGGCGAAATCATCGGCCAGGTGGGCCACATCAGGCGAGCCCAGCCCCGTAGCCTCGTTCCACTGCGCCGTGGCCTGGAAGTGCAGGTTGCTGCCCTGCGTTATCTGGTGGAACGGGGCGGCCGGCAAACCCTTGGGGCTTGTGGCGAAATAGTAAAGTGCCGGGTTGGCGAACCCGACGGTCTGCAGGCCCTTTTGCTGTAAGTACTCGTCGATCAGGGCTGTGCAGGCGGCCCAAAACGGTGTCGCCGCCGAGGTGCCCCCGCTCGGGCCCTCGAAAGGTCCGTTTTGTGTGGGTACGATTACGTCCCAACCACTCTCGATGTCGGCGTCGGCCGCGACGTCGGGGTCGCCGCGCGCGGTGAGGGTATTGGTGCCGGGCCCGGTTTGCCAAGAGGGGCGCGGGAAAATGGTGCTCTGGCCGCCGCCGCCGCCCCACTGCTCGATCGGCTCGCCCCAGGCTGCCTCTTTGTAGTACGCGCCCGTGGAAGAAAGGAACATCATCGTCCCGCCCACCGAGGTCACATGAGGGCTCGACGCATCCGGCTCCACTGCCAGTTCGGACTCTGTCGAGGGCTCGCTGTTGGGTAGGCACCCGTAGGCACCGCGGTCACCCGCGGCGAAGAAGATGGACATGCCCTCCGCCGCGCCCTGCGTGAACACGGCGTCCTCAGCCAGGGCGTCGTTCTTTGCTCCTGGCTCGTCCTCGCACCAGTGCATAGAGATGCTGCTCGAGATGATCGCTCCCGGGTGAGCGGTGACCATGGCCTTCAGCATCGCCGGCAGCTCAGTTTCTGTGCCGAGCGCGTAGACGATCTCCTTCGCCCCCGGCGCCAGGCCGTGGACGATCTCCACATCCATGGCCGCTTCGCTGGCAATGTCGTAGTAGCCGTTCCCAGAGTTGGCCAGGGTTGCCGGCGCCCCCCAGACGGAGGGGTCGGTAACCTCGGTGAGGTTGAACGCCGGCAGCCCGAACCTCGTCGCGAACTCTTTGAGGGACGTGCTGTCGGGGATCGCCCACTCGGGGAAGAGCACGGTCATGCCTTTGCCGTCGAGCCCGGCGTCACGTAGCGGTGAGAGGTTGTAAAAGGTCGTCATCTGGGCCATCGTCACCCCGTTGGCGCCCGCTATGGCGGCGACGATCGGGCGCTGGTAATCGTCGAGCCCGGTGACCGCTGCAACCTCATGGGCCAGCCCTGGCGGCACTGCCGGCGCGGTGGTGGGGGCATAAAACGTGCCACCTCGGCCCGTCCTTGGCGCGAACTGGTCGATGTGCACCCGGAAAAACCGCTCTAGTGCCGCGGCCGGCGCGCTCACCGTGAGCGAGACCTCGCCTGGCTGCCAGCTCGACGCGATGCCGTACCGTGCCAAGGCTCGCTGCACCACTGCTGCCTCGGCGCGGCTGGGACCGTAGGACACGGCCCATTGCCCGGGCGTCACCCGGCCTCCTTGCGCCAGCACAGAATTGAGCCTGACTTGGTTGCGCTGCCGCAAGGTGAGCGTGGCCGTGAGCGCCCTGGTGCCGGCGACCGGGCCGAGGTCGCGGTCGTCACGCTCCGCCACCGCGAGAGCGGGCGCGCCCGTCGGCTGCAAGAGCTGAGCCAAAGTGGCCGCGCGCTCGTGGGCGTCGGGCCTGGCCAAGACCGCGCCGTAGCCGGCGATCAGCAGTGCCGAGGTGGCGAGGAGCGCGGCTCGCCGGGGCGTGCTCTTCATGCTTGCCCGGGCCAGACCGTATTGGACACCGGGAAATCGTAATAGTAGTTCGCCGCGAAAAAGAAGGGCAGCGCTTCAACCGAGCTCTTGTCTTGTTCTCCCACCACGACAACGCTGATTGTGAACTGGCCGTTGCTGGCCGCCATCGCGAGCACCGAGACCGGCACGTCCTGGCCCCCGTTGGGCGGGACGTAGGTGGCCGTGTCAACCTCACCCGTCCCCGGCTCCAGCCCGACTTCGGCCCCTGGCACATCATTGCTCAGTGGTTGCAGGTCTTGGACGAGGTTGCTGTTGAGGGACTTCATGGCTCCCGTGATCCCCGCCGTCACGTTGTCGCCGGCGGTCGCGTTGAAGACCATAAACCCGAACCCGCCGTCGAGCTCTACTCCAGTAGCCGTCGGGTTAGCCGATTGGAAAACAGACTTCTCGTACTCTACGCGGTAGCCAAATCGGGAGCTGACATAGGCGACCGAGCTCAACAAGCGCGGGCCGGTCTCGGGCCCGCACGAGAAGTGGCAGTAGTTGACCGTTGGCCTAAGGGACACGGCGAGTGCCGTGACCGCCGCCACGACCACGCCGAGGCAGAGGGCGGCCGCTATCAGCAATCGCCCGTGGCTCAGTTTGTGCTGCGCCGCCGGCACTGACACAGCCGCGACAACTGGGTAGCTGTAGCCCAGCGCGACCGGCGGTTGTTGGCCCACCCTGTTGCCGCACCGGCCGCAGAACGGCCCGTGCCCGGGGCTGTAAGGCGTCCCGCAGCGGCCGCAGTACCCGGCGACCGGTCCCGCCGCGGGCCGCGCATAACTGGGTGCGGTCAACGTGGCTCCAGCCGGTGGCGGACGCGCCTCGGCGCCGCGCCCGGACGCCCCCCGCTCACGCCGCGCCAGTACCCCGCAGTTGCGCGCGTGTGGTGGGCGCCCTTGGGCACGGCCAGGACGTTAGCAGGTACGCAGCTCCGCTTGACGGCCTGCCTGCCTCATGAGCTGCGCCATGAGCTGCGCCGCGAGCAGGCAAGTGCCGGTGCCGGGGAGCTTGGGCGACGCGCTGCACGGGGAGGTGCTTAGGTGCCGAGGAACTCGGCAGCCACCTTTTTCGGGACGCACATCCGCCACGCGTCCAGCACGAGCTCCCTCACTTCGTCCAGGTCAACCTCGGCCAACCGGACATGCAGCCAGTTGTAACGCATGTCGCCCTGGGCGGGCATTTTGAACTTGTGGGGCGACGACGCCACCAACGCCTCCCGCTCCTCTTTGGGAAAGCCAAAACCCATGACAGCCTCGTCCCGAGAGAAAGCGAGGAAAACTATGCGGCCCACCCGGAACTTCACTCGGTCCTGGACTATTACCTCGTATGCTCGCGGCAGCTCAGCGGCGATGGCCCGTATATCGTCAACCGTGACCACAGGGTTCCTACCGGCCAGCATAAGGGGACTGTGGCGGGATTGGTGTCACGCCGCAGCCGGCGAACGTAGGATCGCCGGGTGAGGCTGAGCCACGAAGAGGCCAGGGTGATCGGCAGCTTGATCGAGAAGCAGCTGACGACCCCTCAGCAGTACCCGCTCACTTTGAACGCCCTCCAGTTGGCGTGCAACCAGACCTCCAATCGCGACCCCGTCGTGGAGTTCGATGAGCGCACGGTGGCCGACGCCCTTGCATCCCTCAAAGCGGCAGGGCTCGTGCGCTTCGTCCACCCCGCGCACGGCCGGTCCGTTACCCGCTACGAACAGGCCCTCGGGCAACAGCTCGCCGCCACCCAGGAGCAGCTCGCCTTGGTAGGGGTGCTCCTCCTGAGAGGCCCCCAGACAGTGGGCGAGCTGCGCTCCCGTACCGAACGTATGTGCGATTTCGACGGCATTGCGCGCATCGAGGACGAGCTAAGCCGCCTCAGTAACCTGGCGGGCCCTGTTGTGGCACGACTGCCCCGCCGGCCCGGCCAGAAGGAGGAGCGTTGGGCGCAGTTGCTGGCGGCCAGCCGCGATAACGCCGCCCCCTACCCGCTGGCGGAGGCGGGCGACGATGTCGGGACCACTGAGGAAAAGGCCCGCCACGATGAGGGCTTGGCGTCGCAGGTGGCGCAGCTGCAGCTCGACGTGGCGGCGTTGCGGCTCGAGGTGGCCGGCCTCGGGGAGGTCGTCACGCAGCTGCGTGAGCAGCTCGAGGCCCTGCGGCAAGATCTGTACAACTAGACAGGCCGCTTTAGCGCGACCCTCCTCGGGCTTATTAGCCCGAGTGGTCCTTAGCTGCTCAGAGCGATCCCCTCGGGGGTCTGCTCGGAAACAA
>DATJST010000083.1:0-2333 GCA_035503975.1 Acidimicrobiales bacterium
ACCGGGTGCCCGCATCGGCGGTGGACAGGTCCTCCTCAAGGGTGAAGCCGCTTGCGGCGAGGTAGCCGGGTAGCGCTTGCGGCGAGAAGCCGAAGACCCAGGGTTCTCCACGCTTGTTGACGCCCTGGAGCCACTTGGCTGTTTCCGGGAACTTGGCCGGCGAGCGGAGCGCCTCGAGATCTACGTAGGTGAAGACCAAGCGGCCCCCGGCTTGAGCGGTGTTGTGGACCACGGCGAGGGTGTTGCCTACGGCCTCGGCCGACAAGTACTGCGTGACCCCTTCCCAGATGAAAAGCGTGGGCCTATCGGTGGTATAGCCTGCACGAACGAGAGCATCACAGAGGTCGTCGGCCTCGAAGTCGACCGTGACGAAGACGACGCCGGAGGGGTTGACGCCGGCGCGGGCGAGGGCGGCACGCTTGGCCACCTGCGTACCAGGGAGGTCGACTTCGAACACCGTGGTGCCGGCGAGGCAACCGAGCCGGTACGGCCGGGTGTCGTAGCCGGCACCGAGGAAGACGACTTGGCCGACGGTGGGGGCAATCCGCTCGACCATGTCGTCGATCAGTTTGGTGCGGGCGATCGCGGAAGCTCGGGGCCCAGGGCCACCGACGAAGTCGTAAGTGGCTTCGATGGCAGCCCGGACGGCGCTGGAACGTGACGCGCTCAGCGCGGCGCGCCACGGCCAGGGTAGGAACGACCGAGCCAGCGGGTCGTCGAAGAGGCGTTCACGCACAGGCCTCGTCGACTCGAGCCCGCGCTGGACCGCCATGAGCGCCGCGGTTCGGCTCGGCCCGCCGGCTCTTCGCTGGCCAGCGCCGTTGCCACGCTCGCTCGCCTGGACCTGCTTGTCGAAGCACGCGGAGGCGTCGACGTCCAAGATGGCCTGCCAGCCCGCTTGGCTGAGCGCGTAGTTGGAAACGCTCCCGTCGGCGAACCACCGCCAGCTTGCTGGGGCCAGCAATGTGGCGGACGCGGCGATAGCCACCGGGACGACGCTACGCAGGTCGTGACCGAGGGGGGTTAGCTCCTCCGAGGACCCGAGGTAGAGGTCGCCCCTCGTTGCCGCATGGAGGAGCTCCGCCGTGACCCCACGACGGCCCCGGCCCTTCTGCGCGGCGCCCAGCAGCCCCAGCAGCAGCTGGTGCGTCGCCACCCCCGCGCTGCCCTCCGCCTGGACGGCCGGGTGGCCGCCGGTGGCGAGCTCGATCATCGAGCCGACCAGGTCGACCCCCGAGAAGTACGCGTTCTGCGGCTCGACCAACCGGGGGTTGACGTCGATGAAGAGCGGCCCCTCTTCGGACAAGATCACGTCGGCGGAGAGGGCTCCGTGCCAGTGGAGCTCTCCGCCGAGCACCTGGAAGTGCCGTCGCACCTCGGGCAGGGAGATGCTGCGCTTGTGGCTGGCACCTCCACCGGCACCCTCGACGGTGCGCTCGTTGGCGTGGAAGGCGACGAGGGACCCATGGTCGAACACCGACTGGCACATCGCCAGGGGGCCTTCGACGAAGGCTTGGACGAGGACCGTCTTGCCGGCTGGGGCACGTTCCAGTTCCACTCGGTCCGCCACCCGGCGCAACCCACCCGAAGCGGTGCCGATCGGGCTCTTTACGAAAGCCGGGAAACGGTCCCAACCCTCGACCTCAGTAGCCCACGCCGGCTGGGGCAGGCCGAGGCGGCCCAGCGTAGACGAGGCCGAGATCTTGTCCTGCACGGCGGAAAGCGCACCGAACGGCGGGACGACGCTAACGACGCCGAGGGCGTCGAGATAGGCCTTCCCCCAGGACAGCACCGCCACCTGCTCCTGGGTGGGGAACAACACGTCGAAGCGGCCGGAGCGGTAGACGCCCAGTGCGGCCCGCAGCCACCTGATGGGGTCGGGCCCGTAAGGCGGGACGCGGTGCAGGCGGGCGACGTACCGGGTGAAGCGGCACAGGCACAACGGGTCGGGGGTGAGCACCTCGACGACGTGGCCTGCCGCAGCGAGGCGCGTGGCGCACTGGCGGGCGGTCAGCCCCGAACCGTCGCTGAGCAGGATTCTCATAAGTATATATGCTATACTAACTCGCGTGGGAAGGCCAGCGCGCATTGCCCGGGCGCAGGTCCTGGCCGCGGCACTTGCCCTGGCCGACGAGGTCGGGCTCGAGTCGCTCACCATGGCGGGGGTCGCCGAACGCCTTGGTGTCACCCCCATGGCCCTCTACCGGCACGTGGCAAACAAGGCCGACCTGCTTGACGGGGTGGTGGAGGTGCTGCTCACCGAGTCCCTTCCGCCGCCCGCTGGGCTGTCGTGGCCCGAGCGGCTCAGTGTGCTTGCCGGGAACATCCGGGCT
>DATJST010000084.1:0-18829 GCA_035503975.1 Acidimicrobiales bacterium
ATCGGGATCGGGATCGGGCACCTCGTGGGGCCTGTCCCAGGACCGGACGGGCAGTTGGTCCCCTATGCCGCGTTCGTGGCACCAGGCCTGCTTGCCGTGAGCGCCATGAACGGCGCCGTCTACGAGTGCACGACATGGATCTTCGCCAAGATCCACTGGACCAAGCTCTATTCCGCCGTCATTGCCACCCCGCTCTCCCCGGGCGACATCGCCACCGCGGAGATCGGCTTCGCCGTTTCGCGTTGCCTTGTGTACAGCGTCGCCTTCCTCGCCGCCATGACGGCGATGGGGGACACGCGGTCGTGGTGGGCGCTGGCTACGGTCCCCGTCGCCACCCTCATCGGCGCCGCCTTCGCCGCCACCGGGTTCGCCGGGAGTTGCTTCATGCGCTCGTGGACCGATTTCGACAAGGTTCAGCTGGCCATCGTGCCGCTCTTTTTGTTCTCGGCCACCTTTTACCCCCTTTCCGAGCTGCCGCGTGGGCTCCAGCTGGTAGTCGAGGTGCTGCCGCTTTACCCAGGAGTCGCATTGTGCCGTGAGTTGTCCCTTGGCCAGCTATCGCCAGGAGCCATCGGCCAAGTCGCCTACCTCGTGGCCATGACGGCGGTCGCTGTGGCTGTGGGGCAAAGGCGGGTCACGCGCCTACTGACGCCATAGAAGGGTAGAAGAGGTTGTGAGGCGCGCCACACTTTCGCCGGGCGGGCCGCACAACCTAGCGCGCTCAACGCTCCGGCGCTCCAGCGCTACGCCGCTCCGGCGTGCTTGCTCGGCCCCACCGGCAAAAAGAAAATCCGCCCGTGTGGCGCCGGCCGCGCAACACATAAGTGCAGGTCAGACCCGTTTCTTGAGACTTGCACTAAGTTGAGTATACTTGACTCGTACTCAGGCCACCGCTACGCTCGCAGGCCGGGTGGCGCACCACCACCTCCCGCCAGCTGCGGTGCCCGGGGGGGCTCCAACCCTCCGCGCGGGCGAACCTGGGACCGAGCTAACGAAATGGAAAGAGGAGGAACAAAAGGTAATGAGGAAAACCATTGCCGTGCTCACGAGCAGCGCGGCGGTTTCGCTTGGGCTCGCCTTGGGGCCGGCGGCCAACGCGGTTGCTGCACCTTCGGTGCACTATGGGGGCGATCTGCACGTAGTCATGCCGTGGGTCACCATCCCCGACAACTTCAACCCGCTCAACCCCGGCACTAACGGGTCAACCGCTGGCGGCACCGGCAGCGCCATCTACGAGCCGCTGATGTACGCCAACAACTACACCGGCACGATCACACCGATGCTGGCGACGGCCTATAAGTGGAACGCGTCCGGCACCGGCCTGACCCTAACGATCCGCTCCGACGTCAAGTGGAGCAACGGCTCGCCCTTCTCGGCCTCAGACGTGGCCTTCACGTTCAACTACCTGAAGCAGTACCCGGCGCTCGATACCAACTCGCTATGGAAGACCCAGGGCCTGACCTCGGCCAAGGCCACCAACGCGACCACGGTCGTGCTCACCTTCTCCCATCCCAACGTGGTCGTGCTGCCCTACGTCCTTGGGCAGCTGATCGTGCCCAAGTCACTGTGGGCGAAGGTCACCAACCCGGTCACCTACACCAACCCAAAGCCGGTGGGCACGGGCCCCTTCCTGCTCCAGTCCTACAGCCCGACCCAGGTAAATTACAAGAAGAACCCTGATTATTGGATGTCGGGGCGGCCCTACATCGGCGGCATCACCATGACCGCGGTGAAGTCCAACGACACCGCTGAGCTGCTACTGCTCAACGGCGATGCGGCCTACACCTACGACGCCATCACCGACCCCAACGCGACGTACGTCTCGGCCAGCCCGTCGACCAACAAGTACTGGTGGCCGGTCGTCGCCCTCAACTTCTTGTACATGAACCTGACCGAGCCCCCGTTCAACGACGTGCACTTCCGCAAGGCAATTGCCGAGGCGCTCAATGACAACGTGATCGCCCAAAGGGCGTACTACGGGGCCATCCCGCCGGGCAATGGCCCGGTCGAGACCGGCGTGCCGAACGGGCAGGACGCGGAGTGGGTGCCGTCGTCGCTCAGCGGGCTCGAATGGACCTACAGCCCGAGCGCGGCCCAGCAGACGCTGACAGCCGCCGGCTACAAGGACGTGAACGGCTCGCTCGAGAACCCGCAGGGCCAGGTCCTAAAGACCTTCAACATCCTGATCGGCTCGGGTTGGACGGACTACATCTCGATCGCCCAGACGATCGGCCAGGAGCTGGCGCCGCTAGGCATCCACACCACCATCGACCAGCAGCCCTACAGCACCTATGCCTCATCCGAGGACGGGGCTACCTACGACATGGTCGTTTCCTGGAGCAACAACACGCCGTCCCTGTCGCCCTACTACCCGCTGAACGCCCTGTTGGACAGCAACCCGGACACCGACTGGGAGCGCTACAGCAACGCCGCGGACAGCGCCGCCCTGGCTTCGTTCGCTTCCTCGCCCAGTTTGACGGCCCAGAAGGCGGACATGGCGACCATCGAGAAGGACATCCTCACTAATGTCCCGGTGATCGCTCTCACCGGCCGGCCCGACTTCTTCGACTACTCGACCAAGTACTTCACCGGCTGGCCCAGCGCGAGCGACCCGTACAACTCCGGCGAGGCTCCCGACGCCTTCAGCGGTGGTGCCGAACAGCTGTACTTGAACGTCCACCTGACGAAGTAGTCGCGGTTGTGCTGGTCCAACACGACATGAGATAGGTGAAGGTGAGGGCCCACCCCCGGCGGTGGGCCCTCGCCGTTCAAGCCGGCAGGGTGTTGCAGGCTTGCGGCCAGTGGTGCGGCCAGTGACGAAGGGCGGCCAGTGACGAAGGGCAGGTTGGATTGCGCTACATACTGAGACGGCTGGGGTTGTTCGTCCTTACTGTCTGGATCGCCCTCACTGCCAACTTCGCCTTGCCCCGATTGATGCCGGGCAACCCGGTCGAGGCCAAGCTCGCCGAAATGCACGGCAACTTCGGGCCCGGGGCGTACCAGGCCTTTGCGGCCGAGTTCGGCATAAATACGAAGCAAAGCGGGCTCAGCCAGTACTTCACCTACCTCGGGCATACCGCCTCGGGCAACTTGGGCAGGTCCTTCTTCTTCTATCCCGAAAAGGTGAGCACTCTGATAGGCGACTTCCTGCCTTGGACCCTCGGCCTGGTCGGGGTCTGCACTGTCTTGTCGTTTGTGATCGGGACGTTCCTCGGGGCGGTTTCCGCCTGGCGGCGGGGCAAGGTCGCTGACAGCGTGCTGGTGCCGAGCGGCGTGATGCTGAGCGCCATGCCGGCGTTCTGGATCGGGTTACTTGCCGTCTACTTCCTTGGCTACGAGCTGAAATGGTTCCCGATCGCAGGCGCCGGGGTGACCGCCGTCAGCGGCTTTTGGAACATCATCTACCACGCCACGCTGCCCGGGATCGTCCTCACCCTGACATCTCTTGGCAGTTACGTCATCTTGATGCGCAACACCACCATCACCGTGCTCAACGACGACTTTGTGAAGTTCGCCCGCGCCAAGGGCCTCCCCGAGCGCGTGATCGCCTTCAAGTACGCCGCTCGCAACGCGATCCTGCCCAACTTCACCAGCTTTGCCCTGGCCATCGGTTTCGTCGTGAGCGGCGCCGTAGCCATCGAATACGTGTTTGATTACAACGGCGTCGGCTACCTCTTGGTCGTCGCCGTACAAAACCTGGACTACCCGCTCATACAGGGCCTCTTCCTAGTGATCACGCTCGGCGTCCTGTTCACGATCTTCATCGCCGACCTGCTCTACATCTTCTTGGACCCCCGCATCCGGGTGGCGTCACGCTCGTGAACGCCTTCCTGCACAACCGGCGGGCCATGGCGGGCTTGGCGATACTGGCCTTCTTCTCGCTCCTGGCGATATTCGCCCCCCTGATCGTGCCGTACTCGCCGAACGACGTCTTCAGCCCCTTCCTGCCCAAGAGCTCGCAGCACCTGCTGGGCACGACCATCACTGGGCTCGACCTGTTCTCCCAAATTGTCTACGGCGTCAGGGACACTTTGCTGATCGGGGTGCTGACGGGCGCCTTTATATCGGTAGTACAGCTGTTCATGGGGGTGTTCTCGGGCTACGTCGGTGGCGCCGTCGACGGGGTGCTGTCCACGATCACCAACGTTTTCCTCGTGCTGCCGGGCCTGCCCCTGCTCATCATCATCACCGCCTACTTCACCCAGAAGACCGACCCGGTGATCATCGGCGTCCTCGTCCTCACCGGCTGGGCCTGGGGGGCACGGGTGCTGCGCGCCCAGGCGATCTCGCTCCGGGACCGCCCCTTCGTCGAAGCGGCGCGCATGTCCGGCGAAAGGAGCTGGCGGATAGTCGTGTTCAACGTGGTGCCCAACATGTTCGGCATCCTCGTAGCCAACTTTTTCGGTGCCGCCTTGTTCGCTGTGCTGTTCTTTTCGTTCCTCCAGTTCCTCGGGCTCGGCAACATCAACGAGGTCTCTTGGGGCACGATGCTCTACGTAGGCCAGAACAACTTTGCGCTCCAGGCGCACGAGTACCTCTACACAGTGTTGCCGGGCCTGTGCATCTTGTTGTTGGGCACGTCGTTCGGCCTATTGAACTTCGCCGTGGACGAAGTTGCCGACCCGCGCCTGCGGAGGAACTGACGTGCCGGCGAGCACCCCGGCGCCCGCGGCCCCGGCCATGGCCGGGAGCGGGGAACTGCTCGAGATCAGGGAGCTTCACGTCGGTTACGGTTGGGACGCCGCGCACATCACCCCTATAGTCCGGGGCGTCAGCCTGAGCGTCGGGCAGGGCCAAGTCGTCGGCGTCGCAGGCGAGTCGGGGTGCGGCAAGACCACGCTCGCTCTGGCCGCAGCCCGTATGCTCGACCTGCCGGGCCGGGTCACAGGCGGGGAGATCCTGTTCCAGGGCCGGGACTTGTCGCGCATGTCGGGCTCGCAGCTGCGTGAGATCCACCTGGCCCAGATCGCCATGGTCTTCCAGGCATCGATGAACGTGTTCAACCCGGTGGCCCGGCTGCGCAGCCAGTTCGTAGATGGCATGAAGGCGCACGGGGTCAGCGAGGCGCAGGCCGTCGCGACCGCCAAGGACATGTTCGACCGGGTCAAGCTCCCGCGCCGGTTCCTGGACGCCTACCCCCACCAGTTGAGCGGCGGTATGCGCCAGCGGGCCGTGATCGCATTGTGCCTTTCGCTGCGGCCGAGGTTGCTGTTCCTCGACGAACCCACCACGGCCCTCGACGTCGTGGTGCAGCGCTCGATCCTGCAGATGCTCAACGAGCTGCGCGCCGACCTCGGCTTCGGAGTCGTTTTCATCACCCACGACCTTTCGCTGCTGGTCGAGATCGCGGACAAGATCGCCATTATGTACGCGGGCGAGATCGTCGAAGAGGCGCCCGCCAAGCAGTTGTACGAGCACCCCGCGCACCCCTACACATCGGCGCTGATGAACGCCTTCCCGCCCGTGGGGGCCACCCGTACCCGTATGGAAGGCCTGCCTGGCCAGCCCCCGGACCTGCGCATGCTCCCCCCGGGCTGCCCCTTTTCACCGAGGTGCCCGAAAATGATCGCGGGCACGTGCGACCATGTACCCCCGCCCGAGGTCCGCCTCGGTGAGGCGCACCGGGCCCTTTGCCACCTTTTCAGCGAAAGAGAGGCCCGCGTTGGTTAGCACCCTGGGGACGCCAGGGCAGACCGCGGCCACGGGGCCGGCGACCGCGCCCGCACTCGAGGTCCACGGGCTCACCAAGGAGTACAACGTCGGCAAGTTCGGGCGCAGCAGGATCGTGCACGCGCTGAGCGACGTCGACCTCACGGTCGCCCGGGGCGAGATCTTGGGACTGGTGGGCGAATCAGGCTCGGGAAAGACAACCTTCGCCCGCACAGTGGCATTGCTCGAACGCCCGACCGCGGGCGCGATCGCCATCAATGGGGTGGCGGCCTGGCCGCCCAAGCCGAGCGGGTTGTCGAAGGTCCTGAGCGGGGTCGGCGCCGGGCTGGCGCGCACCCTGAAGTTGCCTGCCAGGGCCCGCAACCGGGTCACCCAGGCGCAGTTGCGCGCCCACCGCCGCCAGGTGCAGATGATCTTCCAGGACCCGTACACTTCACTGGACCCGCTCCACAAGGTCCGTTACGCCGTCAAGCGGCCCATGCGGACCTTCGGCTCGGTGCCGCCCAAGGCGCAGGACGCGGCCATGGACCAGATCATGACCGAGGTCGGCTTGGTGCCTCCGTCAGACTTCATGAACCGCTACCCCTACCAGCTGTCGGGTGGCCAACGCCAGCGGGTCGGGGTGGCCAGGGCGCTCGCCGCCGGGCCGACGCTCATACTGGCCGACGAGCCCACCTCGATGCTCGACGTCTCCATCCGGCTCAACATCATGAACCTGCTGCTCGACTTGCAGCAGAGCCAGCGGCTCTCGCTCGTGTTCGTCACCCACGACCTGGCGGGTGCTTCGTACATGAGCGACCGGGTCGCGATCATGTACGCCGGCCACTTGGTTGAGGTGGGCCCAACCGAAGGGGTGATGGGTGAGCCGCGGCACCCCTACACCCAGCTGCTGCGCCGCGCGGCGCCGGACCCCGCGAGCAATTTCGGCCGCGACGCGCCGTTCGAGGCCCGCGGCGACCCGCCCGACCTGACCACACTGCCACCAGGTTGCCCCTTCGCTCCCCGCTGCCCCCAAGCCCGCAGCGAGTGCCGCGCCGCCCTGCCGGCGTGGCGCTCGGTCGGCCCCAACCACGAGGTCCGCTGTGTCCTTTATTGACCACCGGGCCGGCCCCGGGCGACGCTGCCGGGATGGTCGCGAACCCTATGAGCTCCTGGCGAGGCTACTAAGCGGCTCGGACGCATTTTATTTTCGGCAACATTTACTAGGAGGTCGACGTGCCTGAGCTTGAGTTTGACAACAAATTTTACTGGGGGGCGGCCACAGCTGCGTACCAAATAGAGGGGTCGCCGCTGGCCGATGGCTCTGGTAGGTGCATCTGGCACGAGTTCTCCCATACGCCCGGCACCACCTACCTCGGCCACAACGGCGACGTAGCTGCCGACCATTACCACAAGTGGCCCGAGGACGTCGCGCTCATGAAGAGCCTCAACCTCAACGCTTACCGGTTTTCGCTCCGCTGGCCGCGTGTCCTGCCCGAAGGCAAAGGCGCGGTCAACCAAGCCGGGATCGACTTCTACGACCGCCTCGTCGACGGCCTCTTGGCGGCCGGTATCGAACCGTTCGTGACCCTGTACCACTGGGACCTGCCAGCGGCCTTGGCCCGCCAGGGCGGTTGGTCCAACCCGGACATTGCCGGCTGGTTCGGCGATTACGCGACCGTGGTCGCCGGCGCGCTCTCGGACCGCGTCAAGTTCTGGATTACGCTGAACGAGCCTTTCGTCGTCACTGCCGAGGGCTACCTGGTCGGCAACCACGCCCCCGGCATGCGCAACATCTACCATGCCGGCCATTCGGTCCATCACCAGATCCGGGCGCACGTGGCGGGCGCGCAGGCGTTGAAGGCGCTGTCCCCGCAGGCCTCGGTAGGCTTGGCCGCACATAACACCGCCGTCTGGCCGGCGAGCGAGGCCGAAGAGGACATGGCCGCGGCCGAGCGGGCGGAGGCTTGGCACAATTTCCCGTTGTTCCTCGACCCGCTCGTGCTCGGCCACTACCCACAGGCCATCGAGGACCGCCTCGCCCCCTACCTACCCGAGGGCTACGAGTCCGAGTTGAGCGCGCTCGTGCACCCCCCCGACTTCATCGGGCTCAATTACTACCACGGCTATTACGCACGCCACGCCGACGACAACTGGCTCGGGTTCGTCGGGGTGGACGAGCCGGACGCTCCTCGTACCACAATGAACTGGATTATCCGCCCAGAAGGACTGCACCGCGTGATCACCCAGGCACACGAGCGCTACAAGCTCCCTGCCGTCTACGTCACCGAAAATGGTGCCTCCTTTGACGACACCCGCCAAGGTGACGTGGTGCATGACGAGCACCGCACTGCTTACCTCAAGTCGCACGTGGCCGCGGTGCTCCAGGCAAAGGACGAGGGTATCCCGGTGAGGGGCTATTTTGTCTGGTCCCTGATGGACAATTTCGAGTGGGCGCTCGGGTACTCCAAGCGCTTCGGCATCGTCTACGTCGACTACGAGACCCAGGAGCGGGTCGTGAAAGACAGCGGGCACTGGTACGCCGAGCTCGCCCGTAGCGGGGTACCGCCTGAAGGATAGTTGCGGCCAGCACGGTTAGCTTGTGCGCTCGAGTTGCACTGTCTGCGAGTACTCAGACGACTTCAAGCCGGCCGTCATTTGCTGCCCGCTGCAAGTCCATTCCCCCGATTGCGGGGCCGGGTCGAACGGCACGGGCGCATGGGAGCTGTTGCCGTCGACGGTGGTAGTGGATTCGACCGTGGACGACTGGGGAGTGAGGGTCCAAGTCCCAGATGTGGCCGTGCTGTCGGCAGGCACCGTGTACCGGCCGGTTTCAACACCGCTGTAGGTGATCGAGATCTTGACGGCGGTGCCGCTCAAGGCCGTGGAGCCGTTGTGGTCGATCGTCGCCATGCCTTCAGAGGTGAGCGTCCATGTCGCCCCCTTCCCGCCCTCCAGGGTGCCCGCACCGGTCAACGTGAGCGTTTCATTGGTAACTGTCCAGTGCCCGATCATGCAGGGGCAGCTCGAGGCACCAGAGCCCGGTGAGGCGGTCAGCGTCACCGTTCCGGTACCGCTTACCTGAGTGAGGCTGTCGAGCTTGGCCAACATGCTGCTGATCAACGGTTGGAGCAAGGGCTTGAGGAAAGGTCCTGCCGCGCTCAGCAGGCCCGAGAGCCACGTGTTCACCAGCGTTCCCAGCTTCGCCACGGCCGGCCTGGACACCGTCAGGGTGGCTTGGCCTTTCCCGGCGGCGCCGCAACTCGGCATGGTGCGGTAGCTAAGGGTATTGGAACTATCCCCGCCCAGGGTGACGCTCGTGTCGCTGGTAGGTATGAGCGGCCCGGTTACGGTCCAAGTTGCCTTGGCTCCTTTGGCGCTGAGCTGGGGCAGAGGGACGTTGAGCTTCTGCGCGCAGTCCTGGACGGACGGGGGGTAGTCGACCCCGCCACCAGAGCTGACCACCCCCTTGAACGAGCCGCCGTCACCCAGGGCTACAGACGGAGGGGTCGCCGTAACCGACACGGTCCAAGGGACGATATTGGAGACGACCTCGGCGACGGTGCCCGCCGCCGCGGCGGCGGCGGCCACCTTGCCTACGACAAGGTTCAAGGCCGCCGCGGTGAGGCCGGCGACGGCGGACTGGGCATAAGACACTGCCGCGTTCCAAACGTTTACAAAGAAGCTCCCGACCTTGGCGACGACCGTGGTGCCGGTCGGAGAGTTCAGTTTGAGGTTGTCGAACACGGTGCTCAGCACCTTCTGCAGGAACCCGGCGATGAGCGAGCACGGGGCGGCAACGCTGAAGGCGGGGACCACGAGCGCGGGGCCCTTACCGAATGGAGAGCCGATGGCGTGGACCGTGGCAGCGGTGAACAAGGGCAGGGCAATGCTGGGGAAGGACAGGCTGGGCGCATCCGCCCCGTTTACCGTGCCCATGATCGCCCGTATTTCGGCCGCGCCGCCTGAGGTGGCAGTATTGACCCAGGCGGCCAACAGGTAGCTGAACGGAGGAGCACCCTTCCCCGTCGGTACTACTGCATCAAGTGAAGACCCGAGGGTGCCGCCATCGCCTCTGGCCTGCGCAGCCATGGTCGCGACCTGTGGCTCGGTGAAGGTCAGGCCCACCCCTGCGGTGACCGGTTGGACAGGTGCCGATGACGCCTCGCTCGACACGGTGGCGATCCCATTGCTCGCTAGCAAGGTGACCGCCTGCCCAGTGGAAAAGGACAAGGCCGCGGCGACTACGTGGCTCACCTGCTTCGCCACCGGTCCGGTCGCCGGTCGGCCCGCTCCAGAGGCGCTGCCGGCAACTCCCGTCGCAATAACGGCTGAGGCGGCAACCAGCGCGGTCGCCAACCTGGTAAACCTCGAAGGACGTCCGTCTCTCATTATTCTCCTCCAGGCAACGCCACTTACAGTAGAGCATCGAATGGGCCAATAGGAGGACCAACCAGGCTCGGAAGACCTGCGACGCTTAAATTAGCAGCAGTCGCTGACGCGGTTCGTCATCGGCCACCCTCTGCCCCGGGTGCCCCGTTATTGCTACATTTGTCGTGCTCCAGCGGCGCTAGGACGAGCACCGTAAAGCCTCCGGCCGCTATCGCCCCGGTGATCTGGACGTCGCCAGGGAACTTCTCGATGGCGATGTCCGGCTGGGCCGCCGACGCAAGGAACCAGGCCCAGCACGGTCGCGACTCTCTCGGGAGCTCACGACCACGTCGCGGCGCGGCCCCAGTCGTCTCGACCGAAAGAGAAAGTGGTTGCAGAGGACGAATTGGAGGCCCCACAATGCGCCATATGTAGAGATGTTCGCGGCTTCGATCACAGCCGTGTGGAGCAGTCGACTGTCGTGGACGGTGATCGCGCTCGCGGCTCGGACGGCGAAGCTGGAAAGGACCAGGCTCGAGAACGACAGAAGGCAGAACGGTATGACTTGAGCCGCGCGGATGCGTTGGCCCGCGAGGCACCACACCCACCGCCGGTTCAGTTCAAAAGATGGGAGTGTGCCGATCCCAACGGCGATGATGTTTGCCCAGACGGGCGATATACCGACGACCCCGACGAGCACCGCAAGGACCGTCAGGCTCGTCAGCGACGCGACGACAGACACCGACGCATATTTCACTAGTCGACGCACCAATGGGTGGTGGGCAAGGGCGTGCACTCCGGACATGGGCACATGGTCCCGCCCGCGTCTTGGATCGTGCTTAAGGCCGATTTGGTCCCCGCTGAAAAGCTACCAATGCCCTCGATGGACGACCTCGTCGAAAGGGCGCCGGTCCGGCTTGTGGAGCGGGGCAAGGGGGCGGTCGGCGGGATAACCGAAGGCCACCATGCAAGCGCACTCCTGGTCGGCCGGCAGCCCGAGGACCGCGCGAGCCCGCTCCTGGTCCCCCACTGAAGAGTGACCGCTACCAATTCCGAGGTCGGAAGCCTCGATCATCATGGCCATTACCGCTTGGCCGGCGTCGAACTGGTCCAGTTCGCGGTCGCGAGCACTCGTTGAAGCCGGTATGACGACGGTTATGGTGACAGCTGAGGTCGCGATGTGGCCGGCCCACTGCCACACCTGCGCCAGCTGCTCGAGCTGTTGGCGGTCAGTGGTGACGACGAACTCACGGTACTGGCGGTTCTTGGCCGACGGTGCCAGCCACCCCGCCCGCAATATGCGCTCGAGGTCAGATCCGTGGACCGGCCGCTCGGTGTAGGCCCGGACATTGCGCCGTGCTCGAATTGCATCCCAGGTGTCCATGTCAGCAACTTATTCACCGGCGCGGACTTCGCGGCAAGCAGCCTCCTCTTGTGTCCCCGCGCCGCTGCAGTCCAGATGACCCGCCGCTGCGCCGCCGTTGCAGGCCCACTCGGGTGTATTGCTGGTCGGGTGGCACTCGGTTACGGTTTCGTGCGTGAAGATCACAGACGTCAAAACCTTCCTCGTGCACGACCAGCTGCGCCCCGAGCGCAACTACAGCTTCGTCAAGATCTACACCGACGAAGGTATGACCGGCCTAGGCGAGGCGGGGATCAATGGCAAGGAATTGGGCCTAAAGGGGCTGATCGACACCTACCGGCCCATCCTCATAGGGATGGACCCTGCACGCATCGAGCACATATGGCAGACCCTGTGGCGGGGACAGTTCTTCCGAGGCGGGCATCTCCACTCTGCGGCCGTTGCCGCCATCGACCTTGCCCTATGGGACCTGCGGGGCAAGTCCCTTGGGGTGCCCGTCTACGAGCTTCTCGGTGGCAAGACTCGGGACTACGTCCGCTGCTACTGCCACGTGCAACGTCCCGCCTCCGAAGACGGTAGCCGCTCGGGAACCGAGGAGATGGTCGCCTACGCCAGACAAGTGGTAGCCGAAGGCTGGCGCTTTGTCCGCTTCGGCGTTGGTGAGGGGAGCAGCGTTTTGGACGACGGCATTTACGAACAGCAAGAGGCGCTCGATTGGACAGTCGAGGCCTTCTCCGCCTTGCGTGAGGCTCTTGGCCCGCAGATCGAGATCTGCGTCGATTTCCACCAGCGCACCACTCCCGCCTACGCCGTCGCCCTCTCGGCTGCGCTCGCCCCGATGCGGCCATTTTTCGTTGAGGACCCACTACGTGCAGAGAGCCCCGACGCCTTTGCACGGCTGCGCAGCCAGATCTCTGTCCCGATCGCGACCGGGGAGCAACTGGCGAGCAAGTGGGACTTCCGCCAGTTGATCGAGCAGGACCTGATCGACTACTGCCGCGTCGACCTTTGCATCTGTGGAGGGCTGACCGAAGCGCGCAAGGTGGCCGCGTGGTGCGAGACCCACTACATCGAGCAGGTCCCCCACAACCCGCTCGGGCCGGTGTCGACAGCTGCCTGCGTCCACTTCGACCTCTCTACGCCCCTTTTTGCCGTCCAGGAGCTGACCTGGCGCCCGGAAGTACTCGAGGGTGTCGTCCGCACAGACCTCCGGCTCGAAGGAGGCAACCTCTTCTCAGGCGGCACGCCGGGGCTCGGGGTCGAGCTCGACGACGAGGCGGTCGAGGCTCTCGCGTTCGTCCTGCCCGGCCTGCGCATCCTGCACCGTCGGGACGGTTCGGTAACCGACTGGTAGGAGCGGTGACTAAGTCGCACAGTTTTGGCCGAAGCTCGCGAACAGTTCGGCCCGCTTAGCCGCTTCGTCGGCCTCGACAGCCCCGCCCAACGCCATTATCACCAGGGAGCTTCTCGCCTGGGATCCGACCGCCCCGGGCCTCGTCGAGGGATCTCGAGCATTGGCCACTACTACCGCTGACCGGCACATGACTTTGCTGCCCCAGGGCGTGCCCAACCGGAGGCGCTGGGCGTGTGCTCAACCGACGTCCTTGGCCGCACCGGCCGGATGGGCATGGGTGAAATCCGCAAGTAGGCTCAACAATTTGTCGGGGCTCTCGAGCTGGGGCAGGTGACCGGTGCCTGGGAGCAGCTCGAAGCGTGCTCGGGGGATGGCGGCTGCGAAGGCTCGGCCATACTCCGCTCCGGCGATACCATCGCTGTCGCCCCACACGACGAGGGACGGGACAGCCACGCCGGCAAGCCTCGCCCGAAGCGTGGGATCGGACATGGTCGCCCCGCCGTAGAGGGCGAGGCTGGCCCTGTTGCCCGCCAGCACGGCTTGAGCTTCAGGGGGAAGGGCGCTCGGGTCGATCCGGAAGCGGGCGGGGTTGTGGTAGCTCAGCTGGGAAATCTCGGGAAGGCTCATGCCCGAGACATCGGTCGGCGGGTGCTCCGGCACCTCGATGCCCATGCCGTCGACTACAACTAGCCGGCTGATGCGGCCATTGCCGGCGACCGCCATCTCCGCTGCGATCCATCCACCGATCGAGTTGCCTACCACGGTCACGTCTTGGACCTCGAGCGCGTCTAGGAGGAGGCAGTAGGTGCTGGCCAGTTCCCGAACGCTGGTGAGCGCTTCAGAACGCACAGTGCCCTCAAAACCAGGGTGTGTCGGGACGATCGCTCGGGTTTGGCCGCCGGCGACGAGCAGGTCCGCGAAACCTCGCACCGACCGCGGTCCGGCGCCTCCGTGCAGGAGCAGGAACGGGCGCCCCTCACCCAGGTCATCGACGGTGACGACAACAGGCCCGCTCGAGCGGTAGATCTTGATCTGGCTGGTGGTCATAGTGTCCTCCTTGAGGGCGTTTGGTCTGTATAAGCCACCTTATATCAATATGCTTAGGTAAGCAAGCTGTGAAGCAGGCGCTAAGATAGGCCTCATGACCAGAAGCCTGGGCGAGATCGGCCTGGCGGTGAAGCGATTGCAGATGCGCCACCATCGCGCCATCGACTCGGCATTGACACCTCTCGAGTTGAGCCTGGTACAGTGGGACGCCCTGCGGCACCTCAAGGCAAACCCCAAGGCCTCGTTGCATGACCTGGCGCTGCTCACGTTCCAGACGGACCAATCATTTGGCGCGCTCGCGGCCCGGATGGTGGACCGAGGTCTCATCGAGCGCGTCAACGGCCCCGGGAGGGCGGTCCTCCATAGGTTGACCCCAAAAGGCGAGAGTGCCCGTCGAGCCGGCACAACCATCGTGAACCGGGTCCTGGCGGCCTCGTTCGCGGCGCTGTCCCCCAGTCAACTGGCCACCTTCGACGCATTGCTCGTCCAGCTACTCGGTCCGGGATAGCCGGCGACCCCAGCCACCAGCCCGGACCGCTCTGACGGAGACAACCGTGCTCGTGGCTCCCCTTCGCCAAGCCCAGAGCCACGAGTTGCAGGTACACCTAGTGCCGGTGCTGTTCGGTAGAGCACGGCCCGGTCAAGACGTGGCCCAAGGTGAGGACGCGAAGTTCGGCACCGTCAAAAAAGTGGCCAGGACATTACTGTTTCGACCCTCGACACCAAGGCCCGCCTGGTACGGCCTACGAAGACCTCAGGGTGCTCGCGTGACGGCGGGCCTTCCGGGTCGTGCGCCAGATGTACTCGGCCTCCCAGCCATATGCGGGGATGGTCCCCTGTGCTCAGAAGCCTTTACTTCTCGGCCCACCTAGCGCCCCAGTGCGAGCTTTTGGTACTTGGCGGCTCCGATAACGGGGGGGGTGCCTCCGTTGGCCAGCAGCTCGTCCACCACGAGGGTGGAGGCGCCGAGGGCGACGGCTTCGGCTCCGAGCTGTCCCACCTCTATGCTCACCCGGTTGGCCGTGTACTCCAGAGCCTGCTCGCGCATCGCGCGGCGGATATTGGCGAGCAGCGGCGTCCCCAGCTTCAAGCCGAGCCAACCGCCGATAATGATCTTCTCGGGATTGAACAAGTTGACCAGGTTGGCTGCACCGATCCCGAAGTACTTGCCGGCTCGGTCGAGCGCCGCACCCGCCGCTTCGTGGGTGCGGGCCGCCTTCAGGAACGCATCCACCCACTCCTCAGAGTCGGGGTCGGACAGGGGATAGGCATCCGGGTCGGTGCGGTACCACTCCTCGAGCAGGGCGCCGCCACCGATGTAGGCCTCGACACAGCCCGATCCCCCGCAGCGGCATTGCTTGCCCTCGGCGACGATGCTCGTGTGGCCCCACTCCCCCGCGCTCGACGCCGAACCGCGGTAGATCGTCCCGTTGGTGAATATCGCGGCGCCGACGCCGGTCCCCCAGAGCGCGACTATGGCGTGGCTCACCCCCCGGCCCGCGCCAAGCCACATCTCGGCCTGGCCGAGAGCCTTGGCCCCGTTGTCTGCGAACACCGGCAGGTGGGCACGCTGGCGGATCATCGCCTCGAGGGGTACATCGCGCCAGCCAATGTTGGGGGCGTGGACCCGAGATTCGCCGTCGTGCTCGGCCACTACGCCAGGTACGGCGACCCCGACGCCCAGCAGGCGCCTCCCCTCTTCATTGAACTGGGCTTGGAGCTTCTCGATCGCCCCGGAGATCTGGTCGATGGCCACCTCGGCGTCATGGTGCTGGGGGTGCAGCGGCACCTCAACGGCGGCTACGACCCGCATGTGCAGGTCGAAGGCTTCAACGCGGATGCAGGTCTCGCCCACCTCGACGCCGATGACCGAACCGAAATCGGGGTTGACCTCGAGCAGCACCCGCGGGCGGCCGCCGTCGGACTCCTCCAGGCCGACCTCGCAGATGAGGCCTTCCTCGAGCAGCGCGGCAGTGACGTTGGTCACGCTGCCGCTGCTCAACCCGGTGATCTGCGCCAGCGCCACGCGATTGAGCGAGCCCTGCAGGAACAACCGGCGAAGGACTGCCCCACGGTTGACCCTGCGCAGGTCACGGACAGTGGCCCTGCCCTTAGTGCTCACAACGTACCCACTTCTCTCAAACCTTAGTTCATATTACGTCGCTGAGCCGGGTGGAGCGAGCCGGAGACCAAAGACGCAGCCCTTGAGGCCTTACACGTAACGTGGCAGCACCGGGACGTAGCTTTCTCAGTCTGCCACAGTGCCAGTCCGGTCGGGGGGACGATCGGCCGCCGGCTTGCCACTGGCCTCTTGGGTTGCCTGGCCCGCTTTTGGTGCCGCGGCACGCGAGGGAGCCCGGTTGGGCGGCCGCCGCACGGCGATGGTCTCCGCCGGCCAGCGCCGGGGCCCCGACCACGGGGCGGGTACTGCACTGATGTGACGGGCCAGCTCGTAGGCCAGGCTTTCGTAGTTGACGCGCCAACCCCGGAAGTGGGGCCAGGCTTCGGCGGCATCGCGCTCAATGGGGAAACCGACGGCTCGCAACTGGTCGACGGCGCCTGCAAACTCAGCGAACGTGAGGTTTATATCGGCGTCGGGGTCAGGATCCTGCTCGGCTCGGATGCCGAGCGCGCCGCCGATCTCACGCATGGCCACGAAGCCCATGCGGATGGCCCGGCGGGGCTCGATCCGCTCCCGGCTCGGGCACAGGGCGAGCAGCATGGCGGCAGAGTCCATGACGGCCAAGAGGCTGATGAGCCACGAGGACAAGGCGTGAGGCGAGCGGAACCGGACCAGCACCGGGTAGTTGGAGTGGCTCTCGGCCACGTCGGCGGCCCAGCGCTCCCAGCGGACGTACAGCTCGGGTAGGTCATCGCTCAGCACAGCCACCCCGTAGCGGGTCCGGACCAGGAGCTCCGGCCCCCACGCGGGTGTACCGGCACGGGCGCCGAGCAGGGTCACCTCGGTCTCGCGCCGGTTGTACGCCGAGTAGAGCGTAGGAAGGTAGGAGATCTGGAGAGCCACGACGACGAGCCCGGTGGCGGCGGCGAGGACATCGATCGCGATCGGGCCTGCATGCTGGGTGACCACAAAGCCGAGGGTGAACATCGAGCTCGCCACTTCCTCGAACGAACGCCCGACGTTGCCCGTGACCGGCCAAAGCACGAGCGCGTAGCCGAGCTCGAAACCAGCCAGCCAGCCGAACAGCTGGGCGAGCAGCACCGCTGAGGCCTGGGCGGCCAAGATGCGGTCCTTGTTCTCGTAGGACCGGACCCTGCCGGCCAAGCTCCGGAAAACGAGGTCGACGCCGGTGTCCACGACCGCTGTCAGCAGCGTTCGCTGGGCGCGGGGGATAACCAACGACCGCACGATATTGGTCGTCACCGAAACAACGACGACGGCTCCAACGGCGACGATCAGGACGTGCAGGACGAGCACGCCCCCAGTCTGTCCTGTGCTCGGCGGCCTCGCCTACGGTGCGCGCACTAGGGCGGCCCGGCGCTGCTGACGCTCAGCGCTGCCTACCACCGTGCTCGCGCATCAGGGTCGTGACGCGCTGGTGGCTGACCCCGAACATGCGCGAAATGCTGCTGGTCCGAAAGCCTTCGATGTGCAGCTGGCGCACCAGTGCTCGTCGCAGACCGGCGGACGCGCTCAGTACCGTACGGGCGATCTCGCCGCTCATTTGCAGGATCCGGGGCCATTGCCCCGACGACATGGCCGCGCCGGCCGGGGTTCCTCCGGCTCGCTCCTCGCTGGCCAGTCGCGAGTCGTGTGCCAATTGACGGCTCTGCACAACCACCCGGTCGGCGGCGTCGGCCATATTGTCCAGAGCGGCCTGCACTGGGTCGGGCGGGGTGCCGGGCACAGCGAACTGGGCCGAGTTCTCTTTGCTCTCTTGTTCTTGCGGGGACGGAGATGATGGAACCTGATCTGGAATAGCTAGTCCCCTACCCGTGGCGCTGGTGCCACAAACCCGCCCACGAACCGGTGGCAGGCCAGGTTCTCCAAGGCAATGCCCGGTTTTTCAAGTGGGCGAGACGTAGCCAGAAAGTGGTGCGCTGTGGTGCTGCGTATCCCCAAAATACTCGTCGGTTTGCACCTCAACCGCACTGAAGCCGGTCAAATCACCATCACCATTTATGGCAATCGGGCCACGCTGGCCGCGTTGGTAACCGATCACGACCGCTACGTGTGAGGCGACAAGGGCCGCCGGGTTGAGACCGTAAACCGCTACGTCCCCCGGTCGGGGCACGTAGCCGCTGCCTACCGGGTACCAGGTGCCGTGCTCGCGTGCCCATTCGTAAAAGCTGGCCGCGGAGGAATTGATGAAACCGTTCTTGTACTGGTAATTGACCGGTACGCCAGCTTTTTGCCAAACCCAGGCCGCAAAATCCGCGCACCATTCTTCGCTCAGCTCGCCGGGACCGCAGGTCGCCGCTCCTGAGGCCCAATAGGCGCTGTACTTGTTGCAGTACGTGCTGGGAGGGTCTGTACGGTAACCGAGCTGGCTCTCAGCCAGCTGCACGATACGGGCCCGCAGGGCGGGGAGGTTGCCAACTGCCGGGACGGCCACCGGGCGTCCTCCCGGCGGACGAAGGACTGTTGCACCGCCTCCCCCGCCCCGGAGCGAGCGCACTTCCAACCCGCCGAGGACGGCGGCTCCAATGATGGCCAGGACCGCCAGCGCGGCGACGCGACGCCGCCGGCGCCACTGGGCACGGGGGCTCTGGCGCTGGCCCGGGCGCTGCCGTCCCGGGGGCGCCCCGTAGCCCGGGCGCGGGCCTGCACGGGGCGCCGTAGGTGCTTGACGAGAACCGGCGTCCCCGAGCTCGAGCAGCTCACGCACCCGCATCAGTGTGGCGCCAATTCCTGACACGGCCATTAACCCGGTTCACCGGGTACCCGGTTGCACAGCGCGCGGCGGACGGGCCCGGCCAGCTGGGCTGCCGGCGAGCGGGGCAGCGCGGCTGCGGGGCAGCGGGACGGCGGTTAGCGGACTGGCAAGCCGGCGAATGCGGCGACCACGCCCACTACGCCCGCG
>DATJST010000085.1:0-13038 GCA_035503975.1 Acidimicrobiales bacterium
GGAGGCCCTCCATGAGGCCATTTATGCCGTCGCCCGGCAGCCCGAAGACTGTGTCCACACCCCAGTCGGCTAGCCGGCTTATAAGCACTTCGCTGGCAATTGCATCGCCCATCGTCTCGCCTCCGAAAACAAATCGTCGTCACGTGCCAAGCCCCTGTGACTGCGCGGGCGATGTGAGTCGTACCCATCCACGCCGCAAGCCTCACGTGGCGAGCGCCAGGCTCACATAGCCGAGCGACCCGCCGGCCCTCACTGGTCGCTTGCTCCCGAGTAGGCCGGCCGGGGGCCGGGTAGTAATGCCGGGGAAGGAGCTCCCATTGCCTGCAAAGGGTTTGCCTCGGCGGACTCCAATTGCTGCTTGGTCATCTTGGAACGGCCGCGAACGTTGCGCCGCTTGGCCTCTTCGTACAGCTGGTCCCGCGTCCGGCCGCCGGGGCCCCTGTGCGAGCGCAACCCACCGCGCCGTCCCGACCAAATCCCATCGGTCGAGACGCGGCTCAGGTGCGCGCCTCGCCGGAGCGGGCCCGTTCCTTGTTGACCGTCCTGGCCGCGATTTCCTTGGCCCGGCCCTCGGATGTGCCCCGTGACTCTTGTGAGTCCTTGATTTGCTCGTACTGCCGCTCGCGTTTGGCGCTCCAGTGTTGTGGCATATGACGTCCCTCCCGTACCCGCCCCGCCTGCCGCGGGTACATATTCACATCCCCCGACCTGCCCGTTGCGAAAACCCGCCGGTGGCGTGAATGCTTTCTATGGCGAGTTTCAACTGGGCGGGTGAGACCTGTGCCTGGACCGCGGCGTCAAAGTGGGCCGTTACCTGCGCCCCCGGAATGGGGAGGAGCGCCCGCCGCCACCCAGCCAGCCCAGTTAGCGGCCGACGGGCGATTCCGGCAGGGCCCGGGTGAGCGACACCCGTGAGCCGCGCAGCGGGACCGGGGGAGGGGCTAGCCCGGGTGCGGCCGGCGCCGTCGTGAGGGTGAGGGGGTCGTGGCGACCGCGGCTACGGCGGGAGCGGTTGCGGTCGGCGCCGTCGCGCCGACGAACCCAGCGCCACTACCAGGAGCGTGGTGCCGAACGCGCCGGCACGCCTGCGGGCACGGTCTCGCGGTCTGAGTGCCGTCGTCACACGGTCGTGCGCCCGGTGCGCGCCTGCCTCAGCTGTAGCTGACCGAGAAGCCGGACGAGCTCAGCGGGGTCGGTGTGGCGGTACCTTCGTTCTGCTGCATCACGTAGTCGTCGCCCCCGGTCACCGGGCCCGCCACTTGCATGTTGCTGACCTGGATAGGGGTTGAGAACGGGGTCAGCTGGCAGATGCCGGGAGAAGAGGGGTCCTCGCCCTGGCCGCAAACGCTCTGGTCGGCGGGAGCTTCAATGAGCCACTCGGCCGACGACCCCGGTCCTGAGTACGGAGTTGTGGTGGTAAAGGACTGGTGGTCGGTGTTGTCGGTCAGCTTGATGGCCCAATTGCCCGGCGATGTTTGCCATACGACTGCGGTCAGGCTGTCGCCGGCGGAGATCGTCACGTCGTTGACCGCGCCGCTGTTGGAGCCCGCCACCCAAAACGCGTTGGCGTAGTCCTGGCCGGCCACGCAGTTCCCCGTATTGGGGTTGACCTCGGAGCTCAGGACGCCCACCCGGATCACAGTGTTGTCATTTACACCGTCGATGCCGACCGACTGCAGCATTGAGGTCTTGCACGTGGCGCCCGATGTCGGTTGGACCACGGTGAAGGTGCCCTCGACCGCGGTGTAGGGACCGGCGGTAACGTCGTAACCAGCCCAGTTGTAGCTATCGTAGCCGGTCACGGCCACCGAGCTGGGCACCGCGGTGAGCCCGGTTGGCGCCGGGACAGTGGTTGTCGTCGTCGTCGGGACCGTCGTGGTCGTGGTAGTCGTGGTGGTGGTCGTCGTAGGCGGCGGTTCACCCTCGAGGGTCACGCGCACGGTACGCGACGCCGTACCGGCGAGGTTATTGGCAACGATCTTGAACTCGATCGTCTCCGAGGATGCTGACGAGTTGCTGCCGATGTTCACGTGAGCCACGAACTCGCCCGTGAGGTGGCACGTGGGGGAGGGGCCGCGTGAGAACGAAAGGCTCGACGCCACCGGGGCCACGGTCGCCAGCTGGCACAGCCGGGCATGCTTTACGGGCGCGGACACCGTTACTCGCCCACCCTTGTACGGCAGCGCTCGGGGCGTAGCAGTCGCCGATAGAACTGCCGGTGGCACCGGTTTGGGCGCCTTCGGCTTGGCCGCCGCCACCCCGGGCACGACCGCGGTGGCCAATGTGGCGACGACTACCGCAGTGACTACTCGCCACGACCTGTCCCTCTGCCTTTTCATTCAAACCGGCCTCCCCGTGGCCGCTATCCTCTGCGCCCACTGACCGCGCAGCGTAGTGCGTACAACTCGGGTGCGCACGTCCAGAACGCGACCCGTCCTGAAGTAGACGCCCTCTGTGCCTGTCTGCGTTCCCGCAATCGGCAAACACAGGTGCAGTGCTAATCCGAGGCCGGAGAAAGGTTTTCTAGTTGCCGTCCCTCACGACGCTCCTACGCCGCCCCGAAGCCGGTTAGCGCGCGGCCCATGACCGTCGCTTGGGACCCTACCGACCCCGAGTTCAGAGCCGATCCTTATCCCACCTATCGGGCCATGCTCGCTGAGCAACCCTTTTATCGCCACGAGCTCGGCTTTCACCTTCTGTGCCGTTACCAAGACTGCCTCGACGTCATGCGCCACCCAGCCGCCAGCAACGACTTCCGTAAGAGCGCCCACTGGGCGCCACCCGAGGGTTACGACCCGCAACAGAGCCCTATGGCCTTCCTTTTCCTCGACCCACCCGACCACACCCGTATCCGGAGCCTGGTCAGCCGGGCGTTCACGCCCTCGCGCGTGGAGCAGGTGCGGCCGTTGGTGGAAACCATCGTTGGCTCAACTCTGGACCGGGCCGAGCAGGAGGGGAGTATGGAAGTGCTAGAGGAGCTCGCCTTCCCCTTGCCGGTGACCATCATCTGCGACATGCTCGGCGTCCCCGCCGACGACCGCCCCGCTCGCTCGCCTGGAGGCCCAAGCAGTCTTTGCCGCCTTGGCCCGGCGGTTCACGGCCATCGAGCTCGTCGAGGACCCGACGTCCTACAAGGAGAACATCACATTGAGGGGGGTGGCGTCCCTGAAGGTGGCGCTGCACACCTGAGGGCAGCAGTGCCGAGCCGGGAGGCGGGTGAACAAGCAGTGTAAGGAGGGGGTGCGGAGCTCAGCTCCTTTTCGTCACTGTGACGCATTTGGTCTATGGACATGGTGGAGAGGCACGGACGTGGCGGCGGCCGACGGGCCCGATTCGCAGCTCGGGGTCCCATTTTTCGGTCGCGAACGGAGGTTCCGGGCGTCAACGCGGAGCGTATAGTAACGCGGGCGCGACCAGTTCCACGGATGCACCCAGAAAACGGGGGTTACGTGCCCTCGGCGCCGCCCGGCGGCGTGTGGTGGCCGGGTGCGAGGCAGGCCGGAGGCCGAGCCTGCCGCCCGACGGGCAAACGGTCTTGGTGACACGGGCGCGGTGACAGCGCCGCGCGCGCCGCGCCGGTTGGCCCCGGCGTTTCGTCACTGTGACGTATTGCGGGGATAGGTAGGCAGCGCCGGCGCGCCGGCGTAAGCCGGTCCTGGGGCCTTACGTGGTCGGGGCCGGCCTCGGCGTTGCCAAGAGCACCGAGAGCCCCGACCCGGTCCTCGGACCCGGGCGCGACCAGTTCCTCGGATGCACCGAGAAACCCGGGTTCCACAGCGGCCCGGCCGACGGCGGCCCGTAGCCGCGGTAGCCACGCGGCAGCCGGGCACGACGCGCCCATGGCCTGGTACTAACAAACGCCCATAAGGGCCGTTATGTCAAGTTGGCTTCCGGGCGGGCAGCTTTGGGTTGTCGCGGCTTATGTAAAGTTGACGTCCGGCCGGGCAGCTTTGGGTTGTCGCGGCTTATGTCAAGTTGGCGCGGCGACCGCATTGAGTTGTCGCGGCTTCGGCAGGCTAGCTGTGACTCCCCACCCCTTGGTGACTCCTAATTTCGGGTAGTGGCTCAGTTGGAATCCAGCGTGGCAGTGACCAGCAGATTCCCCAAACTCAAGTAGCCCGAAGGACATCGCCGGCCTGCGGAGCGCAACCGTCGATTGAGTGCAGGACTAGACGAGTCAGCGGCAAGGTCATGTTGGGTTCTAGAGCTACCTCCGCGGTCCCAACCAGTTCCCCATCGCGCCAAACGTTGACCTGGTCTTCATCCTTGATGTCACCTGACCTAAGTCGGCCTGCGACGCCAGTGCCGAGGGGAGCCATGAACAGGTCATCGACCAGCATCTCAAAGGGGCCTATCCATGCATAGGCGCGCAGCACGCCACCCATCTTGGCCCATCAGCCGCAAGCCCAAGAGTCAAACGAGCCACTACCTAATTTCGTCACGGTGACTTTATTGCTGCGGAGTCGCACCGCCCCGGGCCTCGAGCACCATCAGAACGGAGATCGCCGTTGGTCCGGCCCTGGGCGCCATCCACCGCCGCCGGCAGGTCCACTACAACTACGAGGCCGCCCGCGGGCCTCGGCTGCAATGCCACTGAGCCCCCGTGGGCGCTGGCTATGGCCTTGACGATGGACAGGCCAAGACCGGCGCCGGTGCCGATCGCGACACGCTCGGCCCCGAGCCTCTGGAACGGCTCGCCCAAGTGCCGCGCCCGCCCCGCGTCGATGACATGGCCGGTGCTGGAGACGAAGAGCAACGCCCGGTTGCCGCGCACCAGCTGGGTGGACACCTCGACCGCTCCCCCAGCGACATTGTGCCTTACTGCGTTGTCGATTATGTTCGCCACCATTCGTCTAAGCAGCGTCGCATTGCCCGTTATATACAGCGCCGTTGTGCGGTTGTACACGCTCAACCCGAGGCCGCGAATATCTGCACGGTTGGCGTCCAGGGCGCTCTCCACGAGGTCGGAAAGGGACACTTCGGTCACATCGCCAGGGGGGCCCTGCTGCGCCCGCGCAAGCAACAGAAGGCCCTCGAGCAGGTGGTCTGCCTGCTGAAGCCCTTCTTCGAGCTTGCCCGCCAGCCTGCGGACATCGCCCGGCGGGTCGGGCTTGCCCATGGCTACGTCCACCGACGTGCGCATCATGGCCAAAGGCGTACGCAGCTCGTGCGAGGCGTTGGCGACAAAACGCCGTTGCGCCTCAAACGCCGCCTCGAGGCGGGCCAACAGCCCGTCGATGGTGTCGCCCAGGTCTTTCAACTCATCCTGAGCGCCCTGTACAGCCAGCCGCTGGTGGAGGTTGTCCTCTGAGATCTGGCGCGCCGTGACCGTCATGGCCCGCAGCGGGCGGAGCACGCGCCCCGCCATGACCCAACCCAACCAGATGGACACCAAGGCCATGGCGGCCAGCGCACACCCGGACACGACGAGAAAGTGGTGCACCTCGGCCGGCGTAGGGAGATCGGTGACGAACTGGCCGACGACCCGCGTTATGCCGCCAGCACCGGTGGCGAACCGGACGGCGTGCGGCGGTGCCACCACGTTGAGCTGCCCTGCCGGCGGGCAGAGCTGGCCGATGACGGCGCAGGGGGGCACGAGCGCCTTGACCGGCAAAGCCCTTTGGATGGTGCCGCCTTGGCCCACGATCACGAACGAAGTGGCGATCGGCCGGGAGGTGAGGGCGAACGTGATGGCGAGCAGTCCCGCGCCCGAGAGCAAGAAGAGCGACCCGTAAAGCGCTGTGAGGCGCAGGCGCACCGTCCGCCGGGGCAGGTGGAAGCGGCTACGTGGAGCCATGAAGCGCCCTCCTTTACCGGCACAGATTGCTAGATAGCTGGTAACAGCACGTTAACAAGCCTTGTTCCGGTCGTGTTACCGCTCGGTGTGTATAACCGACCCATGCTTACGCCCAAGCGCGGCCGCTCCCCCGCCGCGCCCTACTGGAGCACGGCACTGGTCGCGATGTCGCTCGGGGCCACAATGTTCGCAGTGGCCTGCTCAGGAGGCAGCGATCCGGTCAGCGTCGCCCATATCGGCTCGATGCCGACGACAACGGCTACGGTAGCTGGGAAGGCGGATGCGTTGAAGTACTCCGAATGCATGCGGGCGCATGGGGTACCGGATTTCCCTTACCCCAATGCCCAAGGCCAACTGCAGGCGAAGGGCGCGCCCAGCAGCGACCTCGACCCAAGCTCGCCTGAGTTCCAGCGGGCAGCAAAGGACTGCCAACAGTACGAGCCGGTAATGAGCCCAGCCCAACAGGCTCGCGCCTTGGCCCAGGCGCTCGAGTTCTCAAAGTGCATGCGCGCTCACGGCATCAGCGGCTTCCCCGACCCTCAGACGGTCAACGGCGGCATCGGCATCCTTATCCACGCCGGACAGGGATCTGGCAACCTGGGCCCGAGCTCGCCGCAGTTCCAACAGGCGATGCAGGCATGCCAAAGCCTCATGCCCGGCAAGGTGCAAAAAGCTGGTTTGGCCCCACCTCATGTGCAGTCCCCGGCCCCGGCCGCCAACTAGGCCCAACTGGCAGCTAGTCAAGAGGGACCGACTTCACCAGGAAGCGAGCAATGCACTATCAGCACACGTCGAAGCGGAGGTCACGGCCGAGCGTTGGAGCCGCGCTCGGCGCGGCCCTCGGCGGCCTGGCCCTCGCCCTCGCCGCGGCGGCATGCGCTGGCTCGCCGAACCAGAGCGTGGCCCGTGTCGGCTCCGCTCCAACCACAACCGTGGTGGCTGCCCCGGCACAGGGCGGAGCCGTCCCCGGTTCCCTGGTTACGGACCTGGCGCGCTACGCGGCATGCATGCGCAAGCACGGCGTGAGCGCCTTCCCCGATCCCATTGTCTCTGGGAGCGCCATAAGGATGGTCCTGCCGTCGAGTATCGCCAACAGCCCTGGTTTCAAGTCCGCCCGCGCCGCGTGCAGAGCGTACGCGCCGCCTCAGTTGGGCGCGCCCAACATTACCCCCGCGCAGCAGGCCGATTACCTGAAGGCGGCGCAGTGCATGCGAGACCACGGGATCCAGGGGTTCCCAGACCCCACGTTCGGCGGGCAAGATGGCGTCCACTTCCCGATCCCAAATGGCATGAACCCGAACACCACACAGTTCGAGGCCGCGCGGGCGGTCTGCGAGAAGCTCATCCCCGCGGGCCTGCCGTACTCGAGTTGAACCAACCTGCTTATGGCTCCCCCGTGACCGGCCTATGTGACAAATGCAATCCTCTGCTCGGAAAGGACAGGACATGACCCTGCCCGTCAAACAACCAGGTCCCCGCCGTCGCAAGATGGTGGTCGCCCTCATCGTCGCATTGGTCGTCGTCGCGGGCGGCGTCGCGGTGGCAATCGCCAACCCCTTCGGCGGTGGCGCCCCGGCCGCCTCGGGTGTGACTGATAACGCGTACCCGATCACCTATGCGTCGGTGCAGCGCGGGCCGCTGCAATCCCAGACCGAGGTGCAGGGCACACTCACGTACGCGAACGCCAACGACGCCGCCACCTCGACCAACATCGTGCTCCCGGCGGCCACGTCCGCAGCGACAGTTGAGCAGGCCGAGCAAGCGGTGGTCAGCGCCAGGCAGGCCCTCGCCGCCGACGCGGCGTCGCTGCAGTCCACCGAACACGGCAACGCATCGGGAATGGCGCAAGCGCAGCAGTCGGTGACCGCAGCCAGGCAGGCATTGGCTAGCAACGAGGCGGCCTTGAAGGGCACCGCACCGTCCAACGCCACCACCCTCGCCCAGGCCAAGCAGACCTTGACGGCAGCGCGGCAGGCACTGGCTGCCGCGAAGGCGGCCAGCAAGAGCCAGAGCGCCTCCAACGCCACCTCGCTCGCCCAGGCCGAGGGGAACCTGACGTCCGCGCGGCAGGCACTGGCTGCCGCGAAGGCGGCCAGCAAGGGCCAGAGCGCTTCCAACGCCACCTCGCTCGCCCAGGCCGAGGGGACCCTGACGGCCGCGCGGCAGGCGCTCGCCGCAGACGAGGCGGCCTTGAAAGGGACGGGACCTTCCAACGCATCCGCCCTCGCCCAGGCCGAGCAGGCCTTGAACGGCGCCCGGCAGGCTCTCGCTGCCGACGAGTCGTCCCTCAAGGGCACAGTGACCTCCGATTCGGCCTCCCTCGCTCAGGCGCAACAGTCGGTAACCGCGGCCAAAGCCACCCTGGCCCAGGCTCAAGCCGCCTACCAGGAGACCGTGAAAGGCAACCAGCAGGCGCTTTCCCAAGCAGAGCAGGCGGTCCGTGCCGCGAATGAAGTCTTAGCCACCTCCGAGGCGGGCGTCCGCACGACCGTGCAGTCGAACTCAGAAGCGCTTTCCCAGGCCGAGCAGCAGGTGACCACCGCGCGGTCAAACCTGGCAACGGACCAGGGCACCTTGAGCTCCGATGAAGCCACCTTGACGGCGGACCAGCAGAAGGAGGCCGTTGATTGCCGGGGCAGCGGCTCTGCTTCCTCGGCGGCCGGGTCAGGTACGGGCACAGGCGGGTCTTCGGACGGGGGCACGGGCTCGGGTAGCACAGGAGCCTGCGCTAGCGACCAAGCCAAGGTTGCTCAAGACGATGCCGCCGTGACGGCTGACAAGCAGAAGGTGAGCACCGACCAGGATAACGTCCAGGCGGCAAGAGCGAACGTCACCACCACCAAGACAAACGACGCCAAAGCGCTCCAGCAGGCGCAAGCGCAGGTGAGTGCAAACCAGGCTCAATTGACGTCCGCAGCGGCCGGGGTGGCGGCGGTCAAGATCAGCAACACCAAGGCGCTCCAGCAGGCGCAGGCCCAAGTCAGCGTGGCCAACGCCCAGGTGACCACGGCAGAGAGCACGGTGGCGGCCACCAAGGTCAACAACAACAAGGCCGCTCAGCAAGCTCAGGCGCAGGTCACCACTTCGCAAGGACAGGTGCGGGCGGCCGAGGTGGCTGTGGCCGAGGCCAAAGAGGGCAACACGAAAGGGAGCCAGCAAGCCCAGGCGCAGGTCACGAGCGCCGAGGGCCAAGTGCGCGCGGCGCAAGTGGAGGTCGCCGCGACCAAGGAGGCCAACACCAAGGCCGCGCAGCAAGCGCAGGCTCAGGTGACAACCGCCGAGGCCCAGGTGAACGCGGCCCAGGTGGCCCTGACCTCGGCCAAGCAATCCAACACCAAGGCCGCGCAGCAAGCGCAGGCGCAGGTCACCACCACCGAGGGCCAGGTGCGCGCGGCGCAGGTGGCGGTGACTGCGGCCGAGGAGGGGAACACGCGGGCCGCCCAGCAAGCCGAAGGTCAGGTGGCCACCGCGCAAGGCCAAGTCATCTCGGCTCTTGACGCCGAGGCGGCGGCTCAGGCTGACAACAGCAAAGCGACGCAGCAAGCGCAGGCCCAGGTTGCATCGGCCCGCCTGACCTTGTCAGAGGACGAGGCCGCCCTTGCCTCAGACGAAGCCGACATCGGCATTGGTGCCGGCAACGGCGGTGACCCCGGTGGAGGCAGCGACCCCGGTGGAGGCAGCGACCCGGGTGGTAGCGGCGACCCCGCTGGCAGCGGCAACACCGCCGCCAGCCCCACCTACACCGACTTGCCCAACGTCGGCCAGGTCATTTCCCGGGGGCAGCTCCTTTTCGCGGTCAACGGGGTGCCGTCCATCCTGCTCTACGGCACGGTGACGCCGTGGCGAGCATTTATGCCAGGAATGTCCCCCGGACCGGACGTGGCGCAGCTCAACACCAACCTGGAGGCGATGGGCTACGGCCACGACTTGGGAGGCGACGCCTATACCGCCGTGACCAAGACCGCGGTAGAGCGCCTCCAGGCGACGCACGGTTTAGCCGCTAGCGGCACACTGCCTCTCGGCTCGGTGTTCTTCGAGCCGGGCAGTGTCCAGGTTGCCTCGGTGACACCCGACTTGGGCAGTACCGCATCGTCAGGACAAGCCGTGCTCCAAGTCACCTTGACCGCGCGCCAAGTCCAGATTTCGCTTGACGCTTCGCAGCAGTCCGATGTGCAGGTGGGCGACCAGGTCAGCATCGTCATGCCCGACAACAGCACGACGCCGGGAGTGGTCTCGTACGTGAGCACCGTCGCCACAAATCCCTCCGGGGGCAACGGGCCGGTCATCCAAGTTGACGTCACCCCGTTAAAGCCAGCGGCCACCGGCAACCTCGATGACCTGCCCGTCAACGTGTGGATCACTGAGCAGAGCATCGCCAGCGCCTGGGTGGTGCCCGTGGACGCCCTGCTCGCCTTGGCCGGTGGCGGCTACGCCCTCGAGGTCGTTGGCGCAAACGCGACGCACCACCTCTTGCCGGTCAATCTTGGCCTGTTCGACGACGCAGACGGCAACGTACAGGTCATGGGGAGCGGCTTGTACCGGGGCGAGCAGATCGTGGTGCCCAACGTATGACCGCCGACCTGCTGTTCGAGCCCGGGCCAGGAGGGCCATTGGCTGGCGGCTTCCCGGTGCTGCAAATGGAGGAGGTCACCAAGACCTACAACGTGCAGCCTCCCGTGCAGGCGCTGCGAGGGGTGAGCTTTACGGTTCATCAGGGGGAACTGGTTGGCATCGTCGGCCCGTCCGGCTCGGGTAAGACGACCCTCCTGCACCTTATGGGCACGCTCGACCGGCCGACGACCGGGGTCGTGCGGGTGACCAGCTTCGACGTCAGCCGCCTGGGCGACCGGGAGCTGTCCGCCCTGCGAGCCTCGCAGATCGGGTTTGTCTTCCAGCAGTTCTTCCTGGCGGAGCACCAAACGGTGCTGGACAATGTGGCCGACGGGCTTCTTTACGGCGGCGCCTCCATGGCGGCGCGGCGGGCGGCCGCAGCCGAAGCGATCGGTTCCGTCGGGCTGGCCGACAAGATGTCGTCCCTCCCGACCAAGCTCTCGGGCGGTCAACGCCAACGGGTGGCAATCGCTCGCGCGCTGGTTGGCCGCCCGGCGCTGGTCTTGGCCGACGAGCCGACAGGCAACTTGGACAGCGCAACCGGCAACTCGATCATCGACCTGTTCCGCGAACTGAACCGTGCCGGCGCCACCATCGTCGTGATCACCCATGACCACAACATCGCCGCCCGTATGCCCCGGGTGATCGAGATGCTCGACGGGCTGATCGTGGTCGACTCCGGCTCCGGTAGCGCCGCCGGCCCGAGCGCCCCGCTCAGCGGCCCCGATGCATCTCCCGGCGCCGCGCCTGCGACAACCGCCACCGGACCGGCGGGCGCCATGGAGGTACCTCCCGGCCGGCGGGACGGGCCATGAGTGCAGCGGTGCCGAGCCTCGTACCGGCTCGCTTGCGGCTGCGGGACCTCTTCCGGCTCGCCAGTGTCGGCATCCGGACCCGGAAACTGAGGGCCGGGCTCTCAGCACTCGGCATCGCCATCGGCGTGGCCGCCATCGTCGCCGTGCTCGGCTTGTCGGCTTCCTCCCAGGCAGGTTTGCTCGACGAGATCAACAAATTGGGGACGAACCTGCTCACGGTCACCAACGGCCAGACCCTGTTCGGCCAGACCGCCGAACTGCCCATCGCCGCACCCGGGATGATCGGTCGCATCGGCCCCGTGACCAACGTGCAGTACACCGGCCAAATGGCCAACGCGAACGCCTTCCGCAGCCCCCTCATCCCGAGCATCCAAACCAACGCCATCACCGTCGACGCGACCAGCCTGGGCCTGCCGGGGGCAGTGGGCACCACGGTGGCTCAGGGGGACTTCCTCAATGCCGCCACGGCTGAGGAGCCTGCAGCCGTGCTGGGCGCGGCGGCGGCCCAGCGCCTCGGCATCGACAGTGTTTTTCCGGGCGAGCGCATATGGGTCGGCAATATGTGGTTCTACGTGGTCGGCATCCTCAACCAGGCCGTGCTGACACCCGAGATCGACTCGTCGGTGCTGGTTGGCTTTCCCGCGGCGGAAAAATACCTCGGCTTCGACGGCCATCCGTCGGAGATCTACCTGCGTATGGACACGGCACAGGTGCAGGCGGTCTGGTCGGTACTGGCCCAAACGGCCAACCCCGAGTCGCCGAACGAGGTCGACGTGTCCCAGCCGTCCCAGGCCCTCACTGTCGAGGCCGACGCCAAGGCGGCTCTCAACTACCTCTTCCTCGGCCTCGGTGCCGTATCCCTCCTCGTCGGCGCGGTCGGGGTGGCCAACATAATGGTCATCTCGGTGCTCGAGCGCCGTTCGGAGATCGGCCTGCGCCGCGCCCTCGGGGCGACCCGCGGCCACATACGGGTGCAGTTCATAGCCGAAGCTGTGTTGCTGTCACTGATCGGCGGGGCCGTGGGTGTACTCGCGGGCGCACTTTCGACTGCGGTCTACGCGTCGACGCAGGGTTGGCAAGTTGTCGTGCCTTTCGTCGCCTGGGGCGGCGGGCTCGGCGCGGCGGTCGTCATCGGAGCCGTCGCAGGCCTAATGCCGGCCTTGCGCGCGGCCCGTATGTCACCCACCGAGGCGCTCTGGAGCATCTGAGGACCGGTACGCAGCGCCGGCGGAAAGCGTCAGGCGGCTGGGGGCGACATATGAGCGCTCCTCGGCACGCGATCGTGCGCCGCGACCGGTCTGGAGGGCTTGAACTGTGCCAGGTACGCCGCCGTGAGCCCCAGGTCAAGCTCGGAGAAATGACGCCCATGCCTCGCCACGAGCAGCACGCGTCCCGAGGACGTGAGGGAGGGGGCAGCCATCAAAACTGCGTGCTTGTACGTCTCGGGCGGCAAGCACCTGCACCAGCGGAGTTGTCCAGATAGCAGCAGGTCGAGAGCATTGAGGCGAGCAAGGCCCAGTGAAGGGCGTAGGGGGAGGGCCATGCCAGGTCGCAGGCTCACCGTCGAAGGATCCCCGACCTGTACTGTCAGCACGCCCCGTTGACAAGCAACGATCGCGGCTGCGTCGGCTCCGGCCAGGAGCCTGGCGTACCTGACCAATGTCTCTAGGTGCGCCTGAGCCGGGGGTGCAGCAAGCCCGACCGACGGTGCTGGCGGGCCCTGCGCGACGTAACGGGGCTCGTCGAGCTGCCAGTCCACCTCAAATGACGCACCATGGTCAACCATGTTCGGTCCTCCTGACAACGTGTAGCGGT
>DATJST010000086.1:0-2018 GCA_035503975.1 Acidimicrobiales bacterium
CACTGCATGACGATGGGGACGGCGTCGACGATGGCGTGCATTGCCGAAGCTCTTGGCATGCAGCTCCCGGGCGCAAGCTGTCTCCCAGCGGTTGACGCGCGTCGGGTCGTACTGGCCGAAGAGACGGGCGTCCTCGCAGTCAGCCTCGCCACGCACGGGCCAAAGCCATCTGAGATCATGACAAAGGCGGCCTTTGAAAACGCAATCGTGGTCAACGCGGCCATCGGAGGGTCCACCAACGCCATAATCCACCTGCTGGCCATTGCTCGCAGGGTAGGAGTGGGGCTAAACCTCAATGATTTCGACGAGGTGGGGCGACGGGTCCCCCTGCTCGTGGACCTCATGCCGAGCGGCCAGTTCCTAATGGAAGACCTGTCCGAAGCTGGCGGCCTCCCTGCGGTTGTAAAGGAACTGCGGCCGTGGCTCCACTCTGACGTGACCACCGTAACCGGGGCGAGCCTGCTTGAAAACTGCCGAGGAGCACGCAATGACCGGCCAGAAGTGATCAGGTCGCCCGCCGACCCGGTGCAGCCTGCAGGCAGCGGCACGGCGGTGCTTTTCGGGACCCTTGCTCCTCGCGGTGCCGTCATCAAGGTCTCGGCCGCTTCCCCGAGGTTGCTGGCTCACCGCGGCCCTGCACTTGTCTTCGACAGGGTCGAGGACTACCTCGCCGTGGTAGACGACACCTCGCTGGCCGTCTCGAGCGAGACCGTAATCGTCGTCCGCAACTGTGGGCCTAAGGGTTACCCGGGTATGCCCGAGGTTGGAAATTTGCCCCTTCCAAGGGTGGTGCTCGAGCGCGGGGTCACCGACATGGTGCGCATCTCGGACGCCCGCATGAGCGGCACCGCTTACGGGACTTGCGTGCTCCACACGGCGCCCGAAGCTGCAGTTGGAGGACCGCTCGGGCTCGTGCAAACCGGTGACATAATCGCTCTTGACGTTGCGAACCGTCGCCTGGATCTCGAAGTCGACGAACACGAGCTGGAGCGGCGCTCGGAAGCTTGGGCACCGCCCAGCCCAGCTTACCAACGGGGTTGGGCGCACCTATATGTTGAGTCCGTGCTCCAGGCGGACGAGGGGGCCGACCTCGCCTTCCTGGTCGGGTCGAGCGGCCATGCAACCCCGCGGGCAGCCTTTTGACCGAGATGGCCCTTCCTGGCCGGCACTGGGACGGCAAGACCGTCCTTGTCACGGGCTCGACCCATGGCATAGGCCGTGCCACCGCCGAGCTGTTCGCCACTGAAGGCGCCTTCGTCGTGGTGCACGGGCGTGACCGAGGCGCCGGCGAGGCCGTCCAGGAAAAGATCCAAGAGGCCGGCGGCAGTTGCGCCTTCATCGCCGCTGACCTTGGTGATGCTGCGGCACCAGACCGGCTCGTCAGCTTCGCGCTCGACGTGTCCGGTCGTCTTGATGTACTGGTCAACAACGCCGGTACCAATGTCTTCGCCGGCGTGGTCGAGGCCGACCTCGACACCTGGGAACGCTGCATGTCGGTAGACCTTCGCGCCGCCTGGCTTTGTGCCCGCTCTTCAGCTGTCGCCATGCGCGAGGGCGCTTCGATCGTCAATATTGCTTCAAACCATGCCAGTGCGACGCTACCGGGCGTGTTCCCCTACAACGTGGCCAAGGCAGGAATGGTTGCACTAACACAGTCACTAGCTATAGAGCTTGCTCCCAGGGGCATACGGGCGAACGTCATTTGCCCTGGCTACATAGACACCCCGATAAATGAGGCCTACTTCGCGACTTTCCCCGACCCCGCTGCGGAGCGCGAGCGCGTCGAAGGGCTCCACCCGGTTCGCCGGATCGGCCGGCCAGCCGACGTCGCCTGCGCCGTGCGCTTTTTGGCCGACCCCCAACAATGCGGCTTCGTGACCGGGAGCACCTTCGTCATGGACGGAGGCCGCTCCGCCCTTCTCCAGGACCCGGCCTCATGAGCGAGCAGGAGGTAACTGCGGGTTCTCCTATTGCGCAAAGCGCCGCCCGGGGTGCTCAGCCTCAGATGCTCCGTGGTG
>DATJST010000087.1:0-9178 GCA_035503975.1 Acidimicrobiales bacterium
TGCGGTTGCACGGGGGCGGGCAAATGAGCGACGCCACAGGCCCCTACGAGGCGTTGAAAGCCGACCTCGGCTACCTCGGCCTCGGCCGCGCTGCTGAGTGTTTCGCCCCTCTCGCCGAGCAAGCCAAGGCAGAGGGCTGGGGACATGTGCCCTACCTCGGGTGTGTCATGGCCGAACAAGCCGCCGCCACCACGAACCGGCGGCTGGTCGCACGGTTGCGCTTCGCTCGTTTCCCGTACCGGCGCAGCATCGAGGAGTTCGACTTCTCCTTCCAGCCCTCTGTCGACCGCAAGGTCATAGAGGACCTCGCCAGCCTGCGTTTCATCGGAGAGGGAAGGTGCATCGCTTTCCTCGGCCAACCAGGACCTGGTTGACACTGCGCACTCCTTTCAGTTGGGTGTCTCAAACAGTCCAATCGCAGTCGCTTTTACGTTGATACGCAGTCCTTTCCTCTTCCCCCGGTTCACGTGCACCGCTTCCAGCTCGCCGCGTTGGACCTTGTGCAACACCGTCTGGCGGGCAACGCCAAGAGCCTTGGCGGCCTTGCCCAAGCTGAGCCAGCCCGCGGGTACCTCTGGGACGATACGGCTGCGCAGCTCGTCGGTTACCCGGAGGTGCCATGGCCCCTCGGGCGTCAGCTGCTCGCCGGCGATGAAGCCGTCGGCAAGCCACCTATAAAGAGTGGCGCGCGAGACGCCGAGCTTCTTTTCGGCCGCCGTGATCGAAAGCACTTCGCCATTCTCGTGCGCAGGTGTGACAGTCAAGGACGAGCTATAAGCGGGGATGCCATTGGTGAAGCGCAAGGACTGGACGCGCGGCCTGGTGAAGGCCAAGCCGGTGCCGGTGCGGCGCCCCTGCCTGGAAAGCACCTGGGCGATCGTCTTGTCGTCGTAGCGGGCAGCCAGCCGCCGGACGAGGTCGACAGTGGCCTCGTCGGTCACCCGGGAGTGCAGCCCTGGCTTGTTCATAGCGAGCACGAAACTGGTCCTGGCGCCGCCCTCCCATACGACCGTGACATCTGCCTCGTGCTCGGCGGCCCGCACGGTGACGACGACCTCTGCCACCAGAGCCCGGAGGAGCTGCTTGCGTTGGCGCCATGTCGTGCTCGGCGCGTAGAAAACGGCACGCAGGTCTGCGCCGGCTCGCTGCAGCCAGGAGGCTTCGTCTTCATCGAGGCGGACGGGGCGGCGGGCCTTCTGGGAGGCGAGCTCGCCCTCAGCTTGGCGCGACTTCTTCAGGGCTTCTTCCCATGCGGCCTCGAGGGTCCGGGCGACCAGGCGGTTCTCGGGCTCGACGGCGTCGAACTGGCGCCGAGCGCGTTCAGCTTCATATCGCGCACGCTCTGCTGAGAGTTGAAAAACGCTAATGCGAGATTGGTAGTTCGCCTCCACTTCGGCCAGAGCCTTGACAGTGGCCGTAATGGCGGCAGGCTTCAATAGAGCGAAGACCTCTTCCATGACACGCGCCTCAAGCTTCTTGCCGCCGAGGCTCTGGCAGGTCCGCTCGGCCCCGTACATGATCTTCGCCCGGCTGCAGGTATAACGTGGGCAGTCGCCGCTCGCCCCCGAATAACCGGTCTGCATAGGCCGGCCGCAGCGCCCACAGCGGATCCGGCCTTGGAGAAGGGCTGTGCCCTCGCGTACAGCGCCGCCGCTCTCCCCACGACGGGGACGCCAGTTAGCGCGAAGCTGGTCCTGGAGCCGTTCGTAGCGCTCCCAAGATATATAGCCGTGGTGGTGGCCAGTGACCAGCACTTCCCACTCAGCCTTCGGAAGCTGCTTTGAGCGAACGACCAACTGGCCTTTTTCGTCTAGGCGTTTTTCGCTGCGACGGCGACCGAAAACGAAGGCCCCGGCGTACGCCGGGTTGGTGAGGACGTGGTGGACAGCCGGGTAACTGGCCGGCGCCCAGGTGACCCGGCGCGAACCAGAGGGCCGCCGGGGCAGGGCGACATTGTCCTCCAGGAGGCTCAATAGCACTTGACGTGCCGAGCCCATTTCGTCAAAACGGCGGAAAACTGTTGCTATTGCTTCGCGAACCGCTTCGTCAGGGTCGAGCACCACCTGGTCGTCCTCGCCGTAGACGAAACCGACTGGCAAGCCCTGGCGAAGTTCTCCTTTCGCTGCTTTGTGTTTCAGCCCTGCAGTTAGCCGGCCCCTGATCAGGTGGAGCTCGGCTTCTGACATTGTGCCTTTGAGGCCGAGCAGCAGACGGTCGTTGTAATGGCCCGGGTGGTATATGCCGTCGCCGTCGACTATGAGCGTGTCGGTGAGCGCGCAGAGGTCCAAGAGTTGGTACCAGTCCGTGTTGTTGCGGGCCAGGCGGGAGACCTCGATGCCGAGCACAGCGCCCACTTTCCCGAGCCCGACATCGGCGACGAGGCCCTTGAACCCCACCCGGGCAGTCGAGTCGGCACCCGAGCGCCCGAGGTCGTCGTCCACGATGACCACTTGTTGAGGAGGCCAGCCGAGCACCTGGGCCTTGGCGGCCAGCTCGTACTGGCGCTCCAGGCTCTCGGTGTTCTCGTGCACCTGGGCGAGGGTTGATTGGCGGACATAGACATAGGCGTCCCGCTTGAGGTGGGAGGAGCCGATCTTGGAGGCTGGCTCAACGCTCGTCAGCACCGTCGTCCTCGCTTACTTTCCGGCCGACACCGGCCGCGATCATCGCCGCCAGGACGCACAGCACCGCTTGCTGGGCTTCTTCTGGCAACAGCCACCAGCGTTCGGCGGGGGCTGGGAGCATTCCTAGGGAGAGCTGGGCAGGCGCGGCTATCGTGAGTGTTCGCAAAGAGGCTCACCTTCCTTTGTCCGTTGGCGCGTACAGGGGCTGGTCGAGCCTATTTGCGCGTCTTTGGGGCAGACGTGGACCCTCCTGCCGCTTTCATCGAGCTGACCAGTTGCCGCAGGTGACGCACACCGCTCACGCTCAGCACCGTCGCCGAGCTGGGCACAACCGTCCCACCCAACACGTCGGTGGCATCGGCAGCAACAGTGCCCGGTGCACCGTCAGGGAGTTGGACCACGAGCAGCAGCTCACCGTCCCAGTGCTTGAAACCGCTGGCCTGCAGCACCGTCCCGGACAAGGGGTGACAAGCCAACGTCACTTTCACCGGGCAGGGCAAGACCGCCCGCAAATGTTGCAGTCTTTCGATGTCTCCCCGGGCTGTGGGAAAACTCATCTCGCCGTGGCGCTGGCGACAAAGGCCGTCGAGGCCGGCTATAGGGGCTACTTCACCACCGCCGACGAGATGGTGGTGGCGCTCGCCAGGGCGCGCGCCGACGGCACCTGGACGACGCGGCTGCGCCATTTCGTCGCCCCGACCGTGCTCGTGGTCGACGACGTGGGGCTCCTGCCGATGGCCCGTGACGCCGCCGGTTCGTTCTTCCATGTCATCAACAGCCGCTACGAAAGAGGAAGCCCTACGCTCGTGACTACTAATAGGTCGCTGCCCGCGTGGGGGGAACTGTTCGGCGACGACGTGGTGGCGAGCGTTCTTTTGTATTCGTAAGGGATATCCAGCACCTCCATGGGAGGGGAGTCTGGCTGTGTGGCGGACAGCATCTCTTGAGGTGGCGGTCACACCCAGCACGTATGTTCGTGGGCCGTGGAGTTCTGGGCTGAGCGGACAGTGTCGCCTGTTGATGGCCGGGTCGGTTGGACCGTCGTGGACGCCCGTTATGTCGAGCATGAGCGGGCGGGCTCCTGGCTCCGTATGCTGACGGATGCCCAAGGTCGTTCGGTCGGCACGACCCGGACTTATGCGGGGCGCCTGGCGCTTTACCTGACGTGGGCTGGGACAGCCGGTGCCGACCCGGTGGCGCCGAGCGCCGACCAGCTCGCATCCTTCGCCCGTTGGCTAGAGCGCACGCCCTCGCGCAAGCACCGGCCGGGGCGCGAACGCCGACGGGCGTCAGAGGCGAAAGTCGTGATGTTGGGCCCGGCGCGTTCGGCGGCGACCGTCGAAGGCGTCCTTGCTGCCGTGGTCGAGTTCATCCGCTTCGCCGCGTCCAGAGGCTGGTGCGAGCCAGCAGTGGCTTCCCCGCTAAGCGTGCGCACGGAGCTGTCCTTCACCCCGGGGCGCTGGGACCGGGGTGAGCGCACCGCTCGGCCAGTCGTCGAGCGACGCGTAGTCCGCAGGCGCCGAGCCGAGCGGCCCCCGGCGGTGCTGAGCGCCGACCAAGTCGGCGCCCTGGTGGACGCGTGCTCGAACATGAGGGACCACTTCATCGTCGAGGCTCTTTACGCCAGCGGGCTCAGGGTGGCCGAGCTGTGCGGGCTCCATCTCGCGGACCTGCACTTCGTGCCCACGGCATCCCACCTCGGCTGTCAGGTGGCTGGTGCCCACCTGCACGTAGTCCGCCGGTTGGACAACGAGAACGGAGCCCTCGCCAAGTCGGCGTGGCCCCGAGTGGTCCCCGTGACCAGGCCACTGGTGGCCTGCCATGACGCTTATCGCTTCGAGCGTGAAGCCGTGGCCGAGGCAGCCGAAAGTGACTACCTGCTCGTCAACCTCTGGCGGGCCCCGCTCGGGCGAGCCCTTTCGCCTGATGTTGTAGAGCGCCTGTTCGTGCGGCTCTCGGCCAAAGCGGGCTTCAGGGCACGGCCCCATATGCTCCGCCACAGCTTTGCCTCCGAGGTGGCGCTGGCAACCAAGGACCCGGCGCTGGTGAAAGAGCTTCTGGGCCACGCCTCGGTCGCGTCGACCGACGTCTACTTGCACTCGCGCTGGGACGACATGAGGGCCGCGGTCGAGGCCCACGCCCGAGCGATTGGGAAGCAGCCGTGAGGCTCGCTCATGCAGTCGTGGCGAAACCCCGGCCGGTCTTGCCCGGGCGGCGTGATTGGCACCCCGAGCGGCTGAGCTCGCTCATGGGCGACGACTGGTTGGCTGGCGAGTGGGACCCGAGAAGGCAGCTCGTGCTGCCGGCGCGCGGTGGCCGGTTGACCCGGGTGGTGCTCTGCGCAGTCGAAGGGTGCGAGAACGACGGCTACACCTCGACCCAGCTGTGCACCCGGCACCGCCACCAATTCAGTGCATCGGGCCTGGAGGACGTCGGCTCTTGGCTGGCCAGTGGCGAGCCCGTTGCTTACGAGCGCCGCCGCAGCGCGGACCGGGTGTGCATCGTGGTCGGCACCGACGGGCAGTGTTGCCCTCGGCCAGCCCACGGCTGCTGGCAGCTGTGCGACGCCCACAGCGCCACTTGGTGGAAATACCAGGGGAAGGGGGCCCGCTTCGAGGACTTCTTGGCCAGGGCCGAAGCGTTGGCCGAACTCGGCGACTGCGCCGCAGCCTGCTGTTGGCGAAGGGCGGCCTACCCTCAGAACCGGCTCTGTGCCCTGCATGCCCAGCTGTGGCGGGCCGACGGCCGCCCCCGCGAGCGGGCGTTTGCCAATTGGGCAGCACGAGTGCGCCAACCCGAGGACGCCCGCGTCCTGAGCCTCCGGGGCTTGGCCGAGCTAGTGCGCTTGGAGCTGGCCTATGCAATCGGCTGCCGGGCAGCCGACCAGGTGAGCGTGAGCGTTGGCAACATGCGGCCCTGGGTCGACCAGCTCCGAGCCGAGGGGTTGGGCTCGGTCACCGAGTTCGACCTCTCCAGGTTGGTCGGCGAGCGCCCCGAATTTCGCTTCGCCCGCTTCAGCGTCGACCGGGTGAGCCTTGCCTACGCTGACCCCGGGGCCGAGCCGGCCAAGGACACCTGGGACCTGCGCCTGTTCGGGCGACCGGGTCGTCACCGCCTCGACTTCAGCGCTATCCGCCAGGACTGGCTGCGTGAAGCGGCCAAGGGCTGGGCGGCTGTTACCCTCGGCCGGGTCGGCGACGGCCACCTCTCCCACTGCTTGGGGTCCGTTGCCGTCCTGTCTGCCGTGCTCGCCTCGGGGCCGGGGGGTGGCCACGACCCGGCCGCGCTCGGGCGTGCCGACATAGAACGGTTCTTGAGCCGCGTGCGTTCGCCCAACTTCCCCAGTCGGGACAAACCATTTGCCACACGGGCGAGGGCGGCCGCCGTGGAGGAGTGCGCGCAGGTGCTCCAGGAAGCCAGGGAACTGGGCCTCGTGGCGACGCTCGGGGGAACGTTCGCGTTCAGGCGGGGGGATCGGATCCCGCGCACGAGCGAGGAGCCCCCGGGCCGGGCGCTGCCCACCGGCGTCATCGCCCAGCTCGACGCCAACCTCGACGTGCTAGCTGGCGTTCCTGGCGCCTCCGGGCCGGCGCGGGTGCCAACCCTGGGCGCCCTCGGCGAGCAGGCCGGCGAGATGGCAGTGCTGGCCTACAAGCTCCTGAAAGGCACCGGGCGGCGGGTGGGCGAGGTGGCCAGCTTGCGCTTGGAGTGCCTGGACGTCGACGAGCACGGCAAGGACATACTGGTCTACGACAACCACAAGGCGGCCCGGATGGCCCGGCGGCTCCCGTTGGCCGACTCGGCTCTGGTGGCAGCCATCCGCGCCCAGCAAGCCTGGGTGAGATCCCGGTTCCCATCGACTCCACCTGAGCGGCTCTGGCTGTTGCCCCGCCCCCACAAGAACACCGACGGCACCAACCATTTCGAGACCGGTCTCATCAACGCTTGGTTCCGAGCCTGGCTGGAGCGGGTCCCCCGGATAGACGCCGGCCCTCTCGACGAGCATGGCGAGCCTGTCCCGTTTGACCGCAGCGCCATCCACCCTCACGCTTTTCGCCACACCTACGCCCAGACCCTGGCCGACCAGGGCGTCCCTGCGCCCGTGCTGAGGGACCTGATGGACCACCGCAGCATGTCGACGACCCTCGGTTATTACAAGGTCCAAGAATCCCGGAAGCGCAAGGCGATGGAGGTCCTCGCCCGCCATAACGTCGACCACCGAGGCCTGGCGCGCCCGGTCGCGGGCGAGCCGTCCTCGTCGGCGCACCTGCGCGAGCACATCTCGTGGGTGGCCGTGCCGATGGGCAAGTGCTCCGAGCCCACCAACGTCCGTTCCGGTGGCCAGGCCTGCCCTATCCGTTACCAGTGCGCCGGCTGCCCGCATTTCGAGTCCGACCCTTCCTACCTGCCCGAGCTGCGTGCCTACGCCAACGAGCTGCGCAGGGAACGCGAAGCGATGATCGCCGCGGGCGCCACCGATTGGGCGGTCGAGCACGTCAGCCGCCAGCTCGAGGTGATCGTGGGCCACGTCCGGGTGCACGAGTCCCTACTCGAGCGTCTTGGCGACGACGAGCGGGCTTTGGTGGAAGAGGCCTCTGCCACCTTGAGAAAGGCTCGTCAGTCCGTCCCCGTCGCCTTTGGCCGCCGGAGGGCCGGCTGATGGCTGACAACAGCGCCGCCCTGCGCCGGGCCCGGCGCCATGACAGCGGGGCTAAGCGCCAGCGAGCAGCCGAAGCGCTCACGGTCATGGAAAAAGAGGGCGGCCCTATCAGCTTCCCTGCCGTGGCCCGGCGCGCCGGCGTGTCGGTGTCGCTGCTTTATGCCGACACAACACTCAGCTCGGCTATCGCCACCGCCCGCGACCGCCAGCGCCAGGCGGGGCCGGAAAGGGCCTGGCGGCTCCCGGCCCGGTCACTTGTCACCGAACAGAGCCTGCGGGCAGAGCTGGCCAATGCCAAGGAGCGCGCTCGGCGGCTGGTCGAAGAGACCGCAATCCTCCGCGAACGGCTCACCCGCCACCTCGGTGCCGACGCCGATATCGCACGCGGCGAGGCCTTGAGCCCACTTCTCGATCAGCTCGAGCAACGTAACGCTGAGCTCGAATCCGAAAACCACCGCCAACAAAAGCGCATCCGCCAGCTCGAAAACGACACCCGTGAGCTCAACGAAAACCTCGACGCGGCTCGAGCTGTGAACCGGGAGCTGATCAGCGAGCTCAATCGGAAGGTCCCCGCACCTGCCGGGCGTTCCAGACCTCCCGGCGCCGTCAGCTGAACTCGAGAGTCAGCTACGTCTGCCACACAGCTCGTGCCCATTCACCTGGGCTTTCAGCCGCCAATACAAAAGAACTGAAGCCATCTTGGACCGCATCTTGCACAAGGCCGTCGTGGTCAACATCAGGGGCGCCTCGTGGCGCATGCGGGAGCACCAGGCCCTTGCCGAGGCCTCACGCCGGCCCGACGAGGCCCAGAAAGGAGGTGGCCGCTAGCCTACGACGGGAGGGTGCCAGGGCGACGGACGCGACTTTCGATGATCGCGGAGCGCGAGTTTCGATGATCGTGCTGCGCGACATTCGATGATCGCAGAACGCGACTTTCGGTGATCGCCAACAGACGCAGAGGTCACAGGCCGGGTCACGGCCCACCACGAGAGTCTCACCATCTCGGAGCTCCCTCGGTATGCCGCGAAAGGTCACCTGAGCGACAGGCCCCGCCGAAGTTAAGGAGCCGTCGTCCACTGCAGTCAACCCCCATTGCCGGGCGTACTGATTGTGCTGGCGAAAGGGTACTGAGCAGGGCCGGTCGGTGCAAGGGGGGGCAAGGGTGCCCGCCCCTTGCACGTTCGGAAGGAGGTGGGCTATTTCCCGTCAGCCGGGCGCGTCGCCTGCTGCGGCCAGGCATCTATTAACCTCTCCTCCCCCGGGAAGATGGCGGTTAGCAACAAGCGGCCCGCCTCCCGTTCTCTTGCGAGATTGGGAGCCTCACTGCGCCAGAGTCGCTAGCGAGGGCTGTTCGACCGTCTCACGTGCAAGGTGACGAGATTGCGCACGGTCCCGGCTACCTCTCGAGCCAGTAGCGGTTCAAGGCTCGCTGCACCTTCACGAACCAGACGATCCCGCCGACTAGGGGTAGGAAGATCCAAAGCCCTGTCAAGGCGCGCACACTCGAGGCCGCGCCCCCGAGGGCGTAAGCCTGTTCGACCTCGTAGGGCAAGGTGAAGGCTACGACCGGGGATACGAAGAGCCACAACAGGAGTGCGACGAGACCTCCCATGCCGCGCCCCGTATAGCCCTTCAGTTCCTCGTGAACCGCATAGGCCCAGAAGTAGCTGTAGAGCCCGAAAGTCACGATGAACAACAAGATGAGCTTGCCGACCGGTCGGGGCTTACCAAGCGCCCGAACCGGCGGCCCCGGAGCGTAGCCCGCCGTGGCTGGGGGGCCCGACAGGGACGCTATGCCCTCGGCCGTTGCCCTGACGTCCAGACCGAGCTGAGAAAGCGCGCCCTCGCCCGGGCCAGCCGGCGGGCCGGGCGATGGGGCGCCACAACCGCCACA
>DATJST010000088.1:0-4443 GCA_035503975.1 Acidimicrobiales bacterium
CTGCGGTGAGCGGGGGTCGAGGTCGCTCCCGGGCCCGCCCTGAAGACTGAAGCCGATGCCGCCGTTCGGCATGACGCTAGGGTCCGGGAAGTCGCTAAGGCCGTGCGAGCGCATGCACTTTGCGTACTTCAGCGCCTGCGCCTGCGAAGGCCCTGACGAGCCGGACGGGCTCGAGGCGGGGGGAGCGCTCGACTGGGCGGTGGTCGTGGTCTTGCCGAGGCTGGCGACGCCGTTGTGCGCCGGGGTGCCCCCGCAGGCGGCCGCCAGGACGACCAAGGTCGTCAGAACGGCCCCGAGCGCCACAGGTCGGGTAGTCAGCGTGGTCACGTTTCCTATCGTCGTACGCGACTGTTAACAGGAACGTAACAGGCGACTGACCAGCACGGCGGAGGTCTTCACGATCTCCCTGGGGCAGCCGTGGGCCGTCATCCCGAAGGACGGCACGTACCCAACAGCACACAGAGGATAGGGCGCGTAGCGCCCAGTGGCCCGCCCTTCGGCCATGTGGGCTACCGGGCGACAACTTCGCTGAAGTGACCTCGGTCCGCCGCCGGCGACCGGTGGCTAGTGCCAATAGTCACATAGTGACTATGTCAGCTAGACGCAGCGTGTGACAGTACGCGAGGTCCTCAGGCTTTTGAGCCAGCGGGGCTGCACCGAGGTGCGCCAAGCCGGGTCCCACCTCACAATCCGCTGTGGCGAAATGCGTGACGACGATCGCGGTGCACGGCGGCGACATCCCGACCGGGACCCTCGCAAAGATCGGGCACGACCTTGAGCCGTGCCTCGGGAAAGGATGGTCGCGCAAGTGAACGAAACCTACACTGCCACCCTCGAGCTCGACCCGCGTTCTCACCAGTGGATGGCCGAAATCGAGGGGCAGCCGAAGCCAAATCTGCGGCCGCCCGAGCGCTAGTCCGCGACGCTCACTTGTCTATGCGGGACGCGGCAGAAGTCCTCGGTCTCTCGCACCAGCGCGTTCAACAGTTGCTTGCCAGCTGACAAGGAAATCAGCGCCTTCCCATCACGCACGGCCTGTTTGCTCTATATAGGCCGTGCATTATGGCGCCCGGCTCAGCCTCAATCATCGAACGCACTCCCGTCGTTTAGGCGCATGGGTCGGTCACCGGGAGGCTCCGCAAGCCGACGCCAGACGGGGAGTATCGGCTCTGTGTCTCGGGCGGCAGCCGGGGCGCTCAGGCAGGGTCTGCGTGGTGAAGCGTGGGGGCGTAGGAGATGCCGACGATCAAGCCGTCTTCCGTCAATAGCCTCGTCACTGTCTGTCCCCAGGGCTCTGTACGAGCTGAGTGCAGGAGCTCAAAGCCTGCACGCCGAAGCTCGTCGCCTGCTGCCGCGACAGCTTCCGGGCCGTCTACCTCGAACTCGATGGATGCCTGGGGGACGACGCGTTCCGCGGGCCACTCCCGTGTTCCAAAGCACGCCTCCGCCGCCTCCCGAAGCGGCCAGACACCGAAATGCTTGCAGCCGGGGATGCTCCCGCTCGAGTAGTAGCCCTCACCTTCGCCCTCCAAGGGGAGGCCGAGCGCACCCATGAACAGCTCAAGGCTTTGCGGCGGGTCGGCTGTGATAACTGCCACGCTTGTGATGAATAGGACGTTCACGTGGCACAACCTAGGGACTGGCCGCAATATCGCGGTGACGACGGACCGGGCCGCCTGGCCAGCCGTCGGGTCGTTTGGGCGTCTACTGCCAGAGGCGCTGCCCATCCTCGAGGTGTGCCGAGTTGCGCGCTCGGTCAGGCAAGGCTGATCGGGACAACTATCGCTGTCCAAAGGCGCGCAATGTGCGACAAGAAAGCGCCGTCACCCATCCGGCACCAGCCGCGATGCAGAGACGCTGAAAAATCCCGCCGTTCCTCGCCAAGTTGGGCTTGCCACCGAAGGCAGCACCGAACAGCACGAAGCTACCAACCATGGCCAGACTGGAACTGGCCGAATAGCACGCCCACCGATAGTCGCGCGCCCGCACGGCAGCGACCGCGGCGGCCAGCCCCGCCACCGGTATGCCCGCGAAGATTGGGATGGCTGACAGGTTGTGGAGGTGGCCTTCCCAAGTCTGCGCGGGGGAGGCGGGAGCGACGTCGTCACCGGGTTCGCCGGCGGGAGCGCTAGGCGGAGGGAAACCCGCAACCGGGTCGGTGACGAACAGGCCCGAGCCGACCAGCCCGACGCCGGCGGCGGCGACTAGGGCCGGGACTATCGGCGGCCCCACAACGCGGCGGGGGGCCTGCCCCAAGCCGCGAGCCGCAGCGCACCACAGCATCCCCGTGAGGATGAAGTTGGCGCGCTGCCACCACCCTTGGCGCGCGCATGCGAGCGAGCTCACCGCGTGGCGGCGCCAGTCATAACCGGACCGTGCTGCCCCGATCGCGGTGAATGCCGCCACGAACATTGGGCCCGCAACCACCCCGAGCGCCACCTGTTTTGACATCGACCGGGGCGCCAGGTTGCTCACTGGTGCCCGTGACTTCGCTGTCGCGGACATTGCCGTCAGTCTGGCACGCTGCGCCCGGCACAAAGCGAGCAGCCCGGGTGTCGCCCGGATGCAAGGTCCCCAGGCGCGTGGAACCCTTTTCGCCCGCCATCCCGTTCTACAGGCACCTCGCGCCCGAGTAGGCGACCATGGCATGCCGCCGGGAACGCCTCCGCGCGGGCGAAGCGAGCACAGAACATCCAGCCGCTCTGGCCGTACATTATGCGCCGACCGGCCGGCCGGGACCAGGAGAAATAGCCATCGTTATACGCGACCCCCTGCCGTCTTCGCCCCTGTTGCCAGGGACCCCGTAACTGCCGATCTGGCTCAGCTGGAGATGGCGGCCACGCCCGACCTCAGCGAAGGTTGGCAGCCGTTGGAGCGCCCTGCGGGTGCAAGTTATCCTGCCAAGGTGAAGTTCGGCTGGCTGTCGCCTCACTTCAACGTCTTTGCCACCGTGCTCGCGGTCGGCATCACGGTCTACCTGGTCGCCGTGGTGCCGGTCTACGGTCGGCGCAGTTATGCACGCCTGGTCGCGGCCCGTCCAGTCGACGCCGACGCGCCCTACGGGGCAAGAACGTCCCCGGCCAGAAGCGAGCCCAAGCCCTGCTCCCGACGACCTCTGGCGAAAGGCGTTCCGCCCTTGGGACGGCTTTCACCGCGGGGGTGACGGAGGAGGTTGTCTACCGTGGGCTCCTGATTGCCGCGGGCGTTGGCGTCTTCGGGCTCTCACCCTATCTTGCTGCCTTCTTGGCTGCGCTCGTCTATGGCCTTGCTCACCTCTACCAAGGCTGGCGTGGCGTGTTCCTCACCACGCTCGTCGGTATCGCGTTCGGGGCCATCTTCCTCGGGACGGCCAGCCTCCTTCTGACCGTCCTCGTCCACCTCAGCGCCGACGTCAGGGCCCTGGTGGTGGTCCCTCTCTCGTCCGAGGTAAGTGGCAGCAGCACTGCCAGAGCCGTCTCAACTGAGGCACCGACTGGCCCGGGCGCCAGCTAGCGCAGAGCCGGCTCGTATGTCCCCAGGAACCGAGGACGGCGGCGCTAGCTGAGGAGGCGAGTTCCGCCCCCACACCGGCCAGCGTCGGTACGCTGGCCACAGCGTTGTTGCTCGTCCCGAAAGGACTCGTCATGACCGCTGTTATGGACGCCCGGACCGACATCGGTGGGCTCGACTTCACGGATGACGAGCTGACTGCCCTGGCCCTGGCAGCCGACCCCGACGAGCCGTTGAGCGCCGACGCAGTCCCTCTCGATCTTTACCCTGGGCCATCTGGCCCGTTGCCGCTGTGGTACATGCCACCCGTGATGGCCAGTGCCACGCGGTCTTGGCGCATGCCTGTCGTGCTGATGATCGTGGCTGCGTTCTTGCTCATAGACGCCTTCGGCCTCTGCATCACCTACGGCCAGCTGACGGCTGCCTGACTCCCGCGGTCGCCCGGGCGAGCGCGGGAACGGACTGTACGCAACCCGGGCGAGCTCTTGGACTGGCTCTCCACGGTGCCTTCGGCCCGGCGAATCCGCGAGCGCCTGCACGCGTTCCTCTACACCCCCGAACCCGACGGGCTGGTCACCTACATCAGTGCCTACGGGTCCCAGGCCGAGCTAACGTACTCCTTCACGGGGAGCGCCGCAGCACACGTCTACGGGGCGACGGTCACCACCGCGGTCCCCGTAACGACGCTGCGGGTCGGCGATCACGGAAAAGCCCACGGCGCTAGCGCTACTTTGGAGGGGCGAGTACAGAATATCCCCGTTCTGCCTCGGTAATCTGGCCGCGCGTTATGGCGTCGGCGTCCGGTCGGATGCACGAGCGCCGACCCGTCTCATTGATAATGCTTGTAGGCGTTGCGGCCCAGCCGTAGCGTCGAGAGGGCCGATGGGCCAGCTCCCGAACCGTCTGCCGACCGCCTGCGGCCTGGCTTTAGAACGAGGTGCTTGCCCATCGGGC
>DATJST010000089.1:0-32578 GCA_035503975.1 Acidimicrobiales bacterium
CAACGAAGAGCTGTTGAACGACCCGCTCTACCTCGGTTACCCAAAGCCTCGCCTCCGCGGGGTTGATTACGACCGCTTCATCGAAGCTTTCGTGGAAGCTGTCCTCGAGGTTTACCCCCATGCCCTGCTCCAATGGGAGGACTTCAAGCAGCACAATGCCATCAGGCTGCTTGACCGGTACCGCCACCGGCTGGCCAGTTTCAACGATGACATCCAGGGGACAGCCGCTGTGGTGCTCGCCGGCATGCTCGCCGCGCTGCGGCTCTCGGGCGAGAAGCTATCAGCACAACGTGTCGTGCTGCTGGGAGCGGGTGCGGCCGGGACTGGCATCGCCCGCTTGCTGCGCACGGCCATGCAAGCCGAAGGGCAAAGCGGGGAAAAGGGCTGCGGAGCCATCGTCATGCTCGATTCGCAGGGCCTCCTCACAGAAAGCCGCGGCGACCTCGAGGCCGACAAGCGCCCCTTCGCCCTTTCCATCCAGGAAATGTCGCGCTTTGGGTTCGATCCCTACAAGCACTACGACCTCGACGCCGTGGTGCGCCAAGTGGCCCCGACCGTGCTCGTCGGGACGAGCGCAAAGGCCGGCGCCTTCACCGAAACTACGGTCCGGGAGATGGCGGCTCGTACCGCGAGGCCGATCGTGCTGCCACTTTCCAACCCCACATCCCTGTCAGAGGCAACGCCATCTGATGTCCTGATCTGGTCCCAAGGTAAGGGACTGGTGGCCACAGGGAGCCCCTTCGGCCCCGTCGAGGTCGACGGCCGGCCCCGAGCCATTGGCCAGGCAAACAACGTTTTCATCTTCCCAGGCCTGGGCTTGGGCGCCATTGTGGCCCGCGCGAGGGAGGTCACCGACAGGATGTTCCTGGTCGCAGCAACAGAGCTTTCGGCAGCCGTGCCGGATAACCGCTTGGCGCAGGGGGCCCTCTACCCCGCTCTCAGCGACCTGCGGCGGATCTCCAAGAGCATCGCCTTCGCGGTTGCTCGCGAGGCTCGCGACGAGGGCGTGGGCCGGATCGCCACAGACGGGGAGCTCGCGGCCGACGTAGATTGCGCCATTTGGGTGCCCGAGTACGACCGTGGTAGTGCGTAGGCAGCACTCCCACCCGCCGAGCGCCGTCCGCGACGCTGTCGCCTCCCCTCGGGCCAGCAACGGCATAGTAGCCAGCCCTCAACGGGTTTTGGCGCAGCGCTCGTGGCGCAAGAGCGCAGCGATGCGAGCGGCCGCTGCGCTCCCATCGATTATGCAGTTCCGCACCGGCTTCACGCCAGAGGCGCACCCGGCGATGAACACCCCGAGCCTTGTTGAGTCCTGAGGGTACCGGAACCACTCACGGCTGGCGAAGAAACCGTCCGGCGCCAGGCCGAGCCGCAGTACCCGAGCCAAGTGTTCCAGGTCGGCGCACGGGCGCATGCCGGTCGAAAGCGACACCATGTCGAACGAGGTCGAATAGATCCTTTGTAGTAGCGTGTTCTCCGCCCGCACGACGATGTCGCCACCCGGGAGGCCCTTGCAGCTCGAAACGCGGCCCCGCACGTACCGGATCCCCCTTTCCTGGGCAAGGGAGTACATCTCTTCGAAGCCCCGGTCGTAGGTGCGTACATCCATGTAAAAGCAGGTGATCTCGGCCCTTGGGTTGCGCTCGTGCACCGTCAGGGCCTGCTTGGTGCTGTACGAGCAGCAAATCCGCGAGCAGAACGGTGCCCCGATGCGACGGTTGCGAGAGCCCACGCAAAAAACAATCGCCAGGCGGTCCACCAGCTTGCCGTCAGAGGGGCGTTTGGGCATGCCCTGGCTAGGGCCGCGTGGGTTCAGGATCCACTCGAGCTCAGGTGCGGTGATGACGTTCGCGTACTGGGCATAGCCGTACTCCTCCAACACCGTCGGGTCGAAAGGTTCGAAGCCGGTCGCCACAACCACAGCACTGACAACGCGGCTCGCCCCGTCGCAGAAGGTTGCACGGAACTCGGGGAAATCGCCTTCGAGCGAGGCGAGCGCGCCGCCGAGCCGGACCTCCACGCAACCGAGCGCCCGCATGTCCGCCTCCACTTCGTCGGTGAACTCCTTGCCGTCGCTGAAGCCATCGTGGTTGAAGAACGGGAACGTCCGCGACAAGCTGGCGGCGCGGCCGCCCAGGTGGTCCGCCTTTTCGACCAGGACCGTGCCGAGGCCGAGCTCCCCGAGCACCGTGGCGACATGCATACCGGTGACGCCACCACCTAGGACGAGCACGGGGTTGTTCACCGCGCGCTCGCTCTGGCCGCCAATGCGCCCTGGTGAAGCGGGCCGTCCAATGCCACTGCGCCCGGGCACGGGATGCCCACGCGGGCGAGCAGCGGTTCAACGGGTACGGAGTGGCCCTGGATGCCAACAACGTCATAGGGGTGCCAACCGAGCAGGAGCCCGGCGAGCTCGGCGTAATTGAGGACCGGCACCCAGAAGGTGGAACCGGTCAGCTCGTTGACCCCCCACTGCTCCCGGTCCAGCACCATGAGGCACCCCGGGCAGTTGGTCAGGATGAGGTCGGGCCCGAAGGGCGCCATGCTCTCGAACTTCTTGCGCGCGCAGGCCATGGTGAACGCACGGTTGGGGCGCACCATGCACTGGCGGAAGCCCATGCCACAGCAGTGGCGACGCTCCGGGTAGTCAACTTCCTCGCCGCCCCATTGCCTTATCATCGCTGCCAGGACGTCGCAGTACTCCTGGCCGCCTACGGACTTGCGTGGGAAGAGCTTGTTGTAGTGGCAGCCGACATGGTCGACGACCTTCAACGGGCGCCCGGTCCGCTTGTCCACCAGCTGGTACTTCATCAACCTGGCCAGCTCCGCCCGGTAGCGGTAAACGACGTCGCTGCAATGGACTATTTCCTTGGGGACGACCAACCGGCGCCCGCACGCCCGCAAGAGCGTCTGGTCCACTCTTTCGGCCAGGCCGGGCTCGTTGTAGAGCAATTCCAGCATTTCGCTGTGCCGGGCGAACGAGGTCACGCAGACGGTGGTGAGGTTCTCGAACCCGGCTTCAGCGGCAACCGACCAGAGCCGCGCAACCACGAGAAGGGATGCTTCGACGGTAAAAACGTTGCCGTGACTGGCGATCCCGGCGCAACATGTGTTCTGGGACTGCGGCAAATCGGCGCCCATCGCCCAGCGCCGTCCGAGAAGATCGTAAAGGCGGCCGATGAGCGGTTCGACGCTCGGGTTGAAAGTGCCCATAACGCAGCTGGCGGGCACGTAGTACCCGTCGTCAGGGATCGGCTTGATGTCATGGCGCGTGGGGACAACCGGTGCGGTACTGACTAACAATTCCACAGGCTCACCCTTCGGTGCTGACCTTGCTCAGGTAATCGTCGATGTCCAGGCCACGCCTCGCGGCATCGGCGACGGCGTGCTCCTCGATCTTGCGCCAAAGGACGAGGGCGCCACCCGCTTGGATACAGCTACGCAGTTCGGCCAGCGTCTCGGGCGCCACCTTGCGCCCACCGAAGGTGCCGTCCATGTCGGGCTGCCCGCCGACACGCTCGAATTCCTCTTCGAGGCCAGCCCATCGGCTTTCGTAGCGCGGGCCGAAGTCGGGGTGGACCGCCGGGTGCGGGTCACGGAAGTAGAGGCTTACCGCCCTGTTCCACAGGTTCCCCCCCCAGAGGTGCCGCGTTGCGTACTGTTGGCGCCCCCGCACACTTTGGGTGTGGTACCCCTTCAACTGGGAAAGGGTACGTAGCGACGCGACCAGGTTCATTATGTCGTTGTTGTGGGGGCAGCGCGAGTTGCACGAGCCGCACTGGGCGCAGTACCAGATCACGTCGGACTCGAGGAGCTTCACGATCCGGTCTTCGTCGCCCGAAAGTGCGGTGTCCACCACGACCCGGGGGTCGTACTCCTCGAAGTGTTCCGCAGCCGGGCAAACCGAGGTGCACATCCCACAATTCAGGCACGTGGTCAGGGCGTGACGGGCTATGAGGTCGTTCTCGAGCCACCACGTGCAGGGCTGGTCGGCCGCCTGTTCGTACCAGGACTCCCACTCGCTCCGGTTGGCGCGCTGCGCCGACGCGACGACCTCCCTGCGGTCTTTCTCGCGTTCCAACGCCGTGCCGGACAGCAGCTTCAGATTGGGGTAGTAGCGCTTGCCCCTCCGGTGCTCCCACCGGTCACGCAACTCGTAGTAGGCTTGGGCAAGCTCGTGATCGGGACATCCCGCCAGGCAAGCTCGGCTCAACTGGAGGAACTCTTCGGCGGACCGCCTGGAGGTCGGCGCGGGCATGCCGATGCTTGCTGGCCGCCTTTGCCCGCGCACGTGCACCTTGGGGACTGCGCCGGCGTCCCCGGCCATGGCCATGGCTTGGTACTCCTCGGCCGTAAGCGCCACAACACGGTAAGCGGCATGGGCAAGTTTCGTGTACGGGAGCGAGAGGATGAGGACCAGCACCACTACCAAGTGCACGAACAAGGCCGGGTAGGCGGCCGCCCGGACGTCTGCGACCCTCATGACCTCGGTCAACACACCGGTGACGCCCGCCAGGAAGACGTTGACGAGGAACGCCCAATCGAAGAAGTTCGCCCTCTCCCCTCGCTTGCGGTCGGCGTAGCGGAGACAGAAGAAGTACACCGTGCCGCCGATCAGCAGCCCAGCGAAGACATTGCTCAGCACCTTGAGCGGGTCGGTCATGGGCAGCGGGTAGGACTTGCCGGCTCCGACCAGGAACGCCATGACCCCCGAGGCCACCAGGAGGCCGGCCAACGAGGTGATTACGGCCCGGTGCGCCCAGGAGCGAGCCTGGCTGTGACCGCACCTCGACATCTTGCGCTGGGCGACGAGCTCCGGCACGACCTTGTTGTGCGCGGCCCATAGGCGCTTCTTGGTCGCCGCGCGCAAGCGGGTGCCGCACCAGGCCCGCCACGCGCGAGCCACCCCGACCGACGCGACCGCCAGTGGGAGGACAGTCAGGAGGCAAAAGACGGGGATGAGGACGGGGTTAGGCAGCATACCGGCGTAGTCGATCGGGCCCCGTCCTGGCACGAAGGACCCGCTGGCAGCCACCAGTGCGGCCAGGAAGGCCGCCACGACCAGGTACAGGGCCAGATAGGTCCGCGGTCGGCCGAGCGCACGGGCCACCGCGGCCGGGTAAGCGAAGTGCTCGATGGCAAGTTGCCTCAGGTCGCGCATTATGCCCGCCGGCTTCGCGCCGGACGGGCACCTCAGGGTGCAGTCGCCACACGAGTAGCACTTCCAGATCCCGGGCTCGGCAGCCGCCCAGCCCTCGAGCCCCAGCCGCACCAGCGTCAGCTGGCGACGGGGGAACAGGCTGCCCTCGTCGGTCAGGTCGCAGCTCGCCGTGCATACCCCACACTGGAGGCACGCCTGGAGGCTCTCAACATCGCTGCGGTGGCGCCGGGAGAAACACCCGCTTTCGCTCCCGGCCCGTCCTTGGCGGCCCGGCTCGGGCGCCAGGTCGAAGGACCGGTCGGGAAGGACCGACGTAGAACGCCCACGCAGGCGGAAGCCGTAGTCGGGAGCACCGCCTGACTTGCGGACGGGGCTGCGACGTCCCGAAGCCCTGAGCCGCACGGATGCGCGACCTGGCGACCTCACGTTGCGACCTTAGGCCTGGGCCACCCGCTATGTCAACTGAAGCCATGGATTTACTAGAGACATAGGAGGCCCTAAGCCGACTGCCCGACGCTGAAGTTTTGGAAGTCCACCGTGGCCGGGTCACCCTTTGCACCAGACGTCATGAACATGCCGGCATCTTGAGGACCATTGACCTGGTCGGGCACAGTCTCGCTCGCGACTTCGGTCCAAGTCGTACCGTCCAGCGAGTAGTAGCCCGTGTAAACGTCACCGTTTGTCCTCTGCAACATCAGGTAGACGGGGCTTGGCGTCGAGCTCGTGAGGGGATCCGGGATCGTGCCATTGGGAGGCGAAACATCGTCAATGTACTCGCCGCCGTTGTTGTCCCACTCCATCTGGAGCCCCCCCGAGGGCGATTCGAAGAGGATCACTCCTTCCGGCGACGATGTGCTCTCGGCGTCGGTCATCTCGTTGCGGACGATGATCCCGGCTTTGCCATAGTTGACCAGGTCCTCCTGAGAGAGCACTTCGACCACGGCGGTGGAGGTGAGAGCCATGGAGGCGGGCGAATATATGGTGCTGTAGTTGTCGTCGCCGCTGTAGACGCCCGCCCCCGCCCCCGAGATCCCGAACTCGGCACCTTGCTGGCGGAACTGAGGGACGGCGTCGCTCGCCGACGAGAAGCTCGCGTACGGCGGCTCCACCGCCGACGGGATCCCTATGACGATGGCGTCGATATTTGGCATGTAAGCCGACGCGTCCTCGAACTCGATGGTGTTTAGCCCGGCTTGGAGCGTTACGGCGAGCGTCATCGAGCCCACCGCCGAGAAGCTCCCGGTGGAGGTGAACTGGAGCGGCTGGGGCGTGCCCCCGTCGACGACAATGTAACCCGGCCGGCCAGGAGTGCCAGCAACCCCGGTACCGTCGCAGTAGATGATGGTCAGTTCGTAGCTGCCGTCGCTAGGTGCGGTGACGTCGTCGAACGTCGAGGTCCCACCGCTACCTACGTACCCGACGTAGTCCTCGCCGTAGTAGCAGGTGCCGCAGCCTCCAAGGCGGGCGCCCGAGCCGAAGCCCGCCGCGTTGGCCATATAGAGAGTGGCCATAGAAGGCGGTGCGGCGCTCGAGGTCACGCTGAAGCCGTTGAAGGTCACAGTGCCTGGTTGGCCAGTGGCGTGCGAAGTCACAAACATGCCCGCATCCTGGGTGCCGGCCTGGTCGGGGACCGTCGCTGAACCGACCTCGAGCCAGTTCGCGCCGTCGTAGGAGTAATAGCCGGTGTAGACGTCACCCCCGGTCCGCTGGAGCATCAGGTAGATAGGCAGGCTCTCCGGAACGGCCCCATTGGGCGCAGCGCTGCAACCCGTCGAGCACGACGGGGTGAACGTGTCTATGTACTCGCCGCCGTTGTTGTCCCATTCCATCTGGATCCCGCCTTCAGGCGACTCGAACAGGATCACGCCTTCGGGAGCGGTGTTGGCCGCGGTCATGTCGTTGCGCACGATGATCCCAGCCTTGGCGTAGCCGGACATTGCCTCTTGGGAAGTGACTTCGGTAACGGCCGTCGAGGTGAGGCCCATCGAGCCCGGCAGGTAAATAGTGCTGTAGTCGTCGGCACCGCTGTAGACGTCGGCTCCCGCACCCGAGATCCCGAACTCGTCGCCGCTCTCAGCGAAGACTGCTCCCGCGTCAGTGGCAGAAGAGTAGGTCTTGTATGGCGCTTCCACGGGGGCAGCGACGGTCTCGCTCAATACCAGCGAAGTGCACTGTGTGCCGTGCAACCAGGGGATGCCGAAAGGGCCTGGCCCGGACCGGGCACACGGCGACTGCTGTGCGGGCAGCACCCCGTTGTGGGCTGGCCGGGCTGGCCCGTGCAACAAGCCGAGCGGCGCCGGCCACATGTCGGTGGCCGTTGCAGTCAGTTCGCCGGTGCCAAAGAGCTGGCCCGGTGAAGGCGCGGTGACCTCGAACGTCGCCGAGCCCGTCTGCCCACCCGCAACCCTGCCCAGGTTGGCGACGTGCGGGGTGACGGTCCAACCCGAGCTGGCCACGAGGCCGACCCGCGCAACGCTCACCGTTTGCACGCCGTTGTTGGTGAGCGACGCGGTGACCGGGGTCGGCGTCTCAGCGGAAAGTTCCGCCGGAGCATTGACGTCGAGCGTCACCGAGGGCGGGAACAGGTTGGCATCGCTTACCGGGGAGACCTGGAAAAGAGCGACCCCGTCCGAGGGCACGTTGGCTTCGATCACGCCTGCAGTCTCGGTGCGCTCGTGTGTCCACAGGTTGTCAAGCTCGTAGGCGCTGCTGCTCGATAGCCCGAGGGTGGCCGCCGTCGTGGTGAGGACCTGGGGAGAGCCACCCGTATTGAAGATACCTACGTAGACGTCCCCGTTTTTCTCCGTCTTGGCGAAGATCTGCGACGTCGAGGTCTCAGCTATCCGGGCGGCGTCAATGCCGTCTTGGTCCATCGCGACCACCGGCCTATTTTTGAGCAGCCCCAGGTCCGTCGGGTCGAGGTTGGTCAGGTCGGTGCCGAGGATGAGGGGTGAGGAAGCCAGCGCCCACAGGCTGAGCTGGGTTTCGCGCTGGACGAGAGTGAGGCCATCGTTGGCACCGTTGCCGACCTCGATCGAGTCGTAGTCGTTGAAGGCACCGGGCTCGCCGTAGGGCTGCCACTCCGCTACCTGGTTAAAACGAGACTCCACGCTCGACCAGTCGGTGAGCGGGTAACTGGCGCCGCCCGACCCGCAGTAGCACTCGATGTCCCCACCCGTCCTCCATCCGTTCGCGTACTGCTCCCAAACCGAGGCGTCGTTGATGTTCAGGCTGTTGGAAAGTTCGAGATGGATGGGACGGCCGGTCTGCTGCAGCGCTTCCGACCAGCCGATGACGTCGGGGATGTCGAAACTGCCTACGCCGTCCAACTTGACGTAGTCGACCCCCCAGGACGCGAGCTCGTCGGCCCAGTTGTCCAGGAACTGCTGGGCGGCTGGCACCAGCACCTCGCCTCCCGGCACGCTCGCGTCTGGCTGGCTGTCGAAGCCAACCATGCCACCGCAGTTGTAGTTGTGCTCCGGAGCGCCGGCGTTGGCGATCTGTTCGGTGGTCTCGTCCGTCCCGGCTATGGGTATCGCCTGCGACGCTGCCTGCTTGGATATACCGGGCGTCACGTAGAGGCCAAACTTCAAGCCCAGGCTGTGCACATAATCCGCCACCACTGCGATGCCGTTTTCGCCGTTCGGGCCTGCTGGGAACTTCGTGGGGTCCGTGACCCAAAAGCCGTCGGGCCCGACGTTCGGCCCCTGACTGCCCGGGCACTCGTACCAGAAGTCATCGATGTTGATGTACTGGTAGCCCACCGCCTGCAGGCCGCTGTCGTGCATCGCCAGCGCCTGGGCCTCTATGTCGGCCGCTGTCGGGTCGTGACGGATGAAGCTCCAGCTGCTCCATCCCATTGCCGGTGCCAAGCCGACGCCGTTGTCCTCGGCGCCTGCGGGTGGCGCGCCCGCCAGCACTGCCATTACCGCCAGCTGACTGATCATGAGCACCGTCGCCAAGACGCGCGCCAACTTCCTCATCTGCCCGACAACCCCCTTCGCGAGACGGCCCTAGGTTTAGGTCGCCCTTTACGTCTTCGGCCGTGAGTTCACTTCATCTATCAAATTCCGATCACAGGACGTCATCGGGCACGCGCCGACCCTATTGCTGTCCACTCGCGAACTAGCTCCCTAAAGCCGCCCTAAAGTTCAACGAACCTGCCCACCGTCTCAGTTGACGCCTGCTCAGCCTGGCTTCGGACGCCATACAACCTCTACCGGGCAGATCACAGTATCTACCTTATTCGACCAAATGTCAAGACCATGGAGCCCACGGAGGGCGCTTGCAGACGCCTCCTGTCATCCTCTGCGAGGCCCATTACCAGGTATTACACCTACCGTGAAGCCCACTGCCGGACGATTGGTGACAAGAGCAACAGTCTGATAACAGTATCTACCATTGCACCGTCACGATCTCACAAGGCGGTCCGGGGCAGCTGGCCGGGTTGCGGCGCTACGATCGCCTTATTACCCGACGGCTCCTTCGACCATGCACCTGCCATGCGAGGACTATTGCCCCGGCTGCTATTGCTCGAGCTGAGCCACGCTGCTGCGCGAGGTGAACGTGAACGGGCAGTCCTCGAGCGAGGGCGATGTCAACACCACTGCGGCACGCCGGCGCTGGGTGGAGCGACTGAGCGCCCCAGCCCAAGAGCTGCTCGACCGGGACGAGAGGTATTTCATCCGGCAATCGCTGTCCACCCCGTGCCTGAACGTTATCGAGCGTGCCGAGGGAGCGTTCCTGGTCGATGTTGACGGCCGCCGGATATTGGATTTTCACGGCAACAGTGCCCACCAAGTCGGGTACGGCCATCCCATGGTCGTCGCAGCGGTCAAAGACGCCCTGGACCGGCTGCCATTTTCGCCCCGCCGCTACACCAACCGGCTGGCGGTGACCCTGGCCGAGCGCCTGGCCGGGCTGGCTCCCGACGGGCTGAGCAAGGTGCTCCTGGCCCCGAGCGGAGCAGCCGCCGTAAGCATTGCGCTCAAGCTAGCCCGCTACTCCACCGGCCGTTACCGGACGGTCTCGATGTGGGAGTCGTTCCACGGGGCCAACCTTGACACGGTCTCGGTCGGCGGGGAAGCTTTGTTCCGCCACGGCGCTGGCCCGCTGCTGCCGGGCACCGAGCATGTGCCCTCGCTGCGTCAGGCCGAAAGGCTTTTCGGGGCGGACGGGTACGCCTTCGAGCGTTTGGCCGCTTACATCGACTACACCCTCGCGGTCCAGGGCGACGTGGCCGCCGTGGTGGCCGAACCGGTCCGCTGGACCACCCTGGACGTACCCCCCGCCAGCTTTTGGGCCCAGGTGCGGGAGAGCTGCAACCGCTACGGCACATTGCTCGTCTTTGACGAGGTGCCCAGCTGCCTCGGGCGCACGGGCGAAATGTTCGCGTGCCAGAACTTCGGGGTAGCGCCTGACATACTGGTGGTGGGCAAGGGGCTCGGGGGTGGCATAATGCCCATGGCCGCCGTTATTGCCCGAGCGGACTTGGACGTTGCGCCAGAAATGGCGGTCGGCCATTACACGCACGAGAAGAGCCCGGTGGGCTCTGCCGCCGCGCTGGCCACCTTGGACGTGATCGAGCAGGAAGGCCTGCTCGCGCGCTCACGCGCCGTCGGGGCGGCGACGCTGGAGCAGCTCCACGAACTGGTCGCCTCGAGCTCACTGTTCATCGCGGCGCGAGGCCTTGGCATGTCGTGGGCATTGGATGTAGGCCCATTGGCCGCGCATGACGCCGCCAAAGTGGCCGACCACTTCCTTTACGCGTGCCTCGAGCGAGGACTGAGCTTCAAGGTGGGAGGGGGCGATGTCGTCACGCTGTGCCCCCCTTTGACCATCGGGCAGCCAGATCTGGCCTCGGCTCTCGCTGTCCTGGCGGAGGCGGCCTCTGCTACCGCCCTCGCTCTTGGTGGCTGAGCGACGCCGCCCCGGGGTGGACCGCGATGGTCCTGCCGCCGGCCGTGTAACGCTGGTGTAATGGTCCTCGCCTACAACTGCATCAGGTCGCGCTCGACCTATATGCGAGTAGGAGATCTGCCACATGAGAAAGATGTCTTCACACCACCCGGTACGCGCGGCGGCGGCCCTCTCGGCGGCTGTGGGCGCGGCCCTGCTGGTCGCCCCCGTCTCGGCGAGCGCAGTGACGACTGCGGTCCCGGTCGTGCGAGGCGGCTGCGACTTGCCGCTCGTGCATGACATTTACGATGGTTTCCACGTCGGGGTCCCTTCCGGTTGGGACCTCTCGACCATGGAGGGCGAGGTCAGCGTCGACCCGTCCCCGAACAGCCCCGAAGGGGTGATCCTTTACCCCGTGCTCTTGACCCGGGGCACGACCGTCGCGCAAGTGTTCGCCGCCTACATGGCGTACGAACAGCGCAACGCCGAAGCCGCGGGCAGCGTCTTCAGCTACCAGGTGGCGAGAAGCCACGGCGGGTTGCCTTCCGCAACGGTCCGAGCTGAAGTCGACGGGGTCTCGCTGGCTGGCGAAGCGACCGCCACGCTCCTGCCCCTGAAGACACAAATGGCCTCGGACGAGGCCGTCGTCTCACTGGCTGTCGCGCCGCGGAATTCCTTTGCCTCCGATGCACCGCTCCTCGCCGGTATCGCGCGCTGCTACGGCCCAGAGCAGGCCCAGCTCTTCGCAGTGTTCCCGACCAACCCGTACACGTACATAATGCCGCCGGGCTTTAGCCCGATCGCGGACCAGCCCAACGCGCTCGAGATAGCGAACGCAGCTAATACTGGTAGCGCTACCTACGACCTGTGGGGCCCGCTGGTCCAAGGAGTCAACGTCTCACAGCCCCTTACGACACCGGCAGAGGCGATCACTTATTGGTTGGGACAACTCGGGATCAGCGGTGTGACCACGCTGTCGGCCGTCACCAAGGACCAGGTCGAGTACATGGAGTTCACGGGCACAACGCAGGGCTACCCCGTCCACGGTCTCATGTACATGGACCTGAGCGTAACCGGCCCGAGCGCGGCTGGCGTTTTCCGCCTGGCCCTGGCCGTCTCGAGCTACTGGGACTCGCTCAACGGCGCGTTGATCGAAATGGCGGGGTCCATCCAGCACGACTTCACCCAGGACCTCCAGGACATCCAAGAGGTCAACCGCGAGTGGCAGGATTTCAGCGGACAAGTCGCGGACTTCGACGACACCCTGAACGACCAGCAACTGGTGCAGGACCCGAACACGGGCAAGTTCTACGAGGCACCGTATTCCTCGTGGCAGGACGGACCGCAGGGATGGGGCTACTACGGCCCCCAGGACCAGCTGCTCAACCCGGTGCAACGCCCCTGAGTACATTCCCAAGCCGGTCGCCGCTTTATGGCAACGCCACACGGCGCGGTCACACGCACAGCTTGGTCGGGCAGCGTTGAGGCAAGTCCTCCGCGTAATCCTTCTTCGAAAGCGCCGTCCATGCTGGCCTGTATGCAGGCACGCCCTTAGTGAACTGAATGTTGAGCAGGCTGAACAATTCTTGTGTATAGCCATGGATGAGGCGCGGGCCGCTCAGCCGGAGAACCACGGGATAGTAGGCCGCCCCACCCGTTGCGCACGAGGGCTTGCACGTCAGCGCCGTGTAATCACCCTGGCCGACAGCGCTGGTTGCGCCCCATGAGGACCAAGTGAGACGAGAGAACCATTGGTATGGGTGAACCGCGCCGCAATTAATGTACAGCGCTGGGGGTGCCGTAGCCGGCTCGTCATAGCCTGGTTCGCCATAAGAGGCCGGAGTAACCGGCGACGGCGGCTCGCACGGTAGCACTTGCGCCGTCATTGGAATAACCGCCTGGATGCTCGCCGGCTGGCCTCCGTACTTGTTGTCAGCCGTGACTTGAAATGTTGCACGCCCTGGAGGTAGTCCCGTGAACGTTGCTTGTGTTGCCGTCCGGGCCAAGGACTGCTGCCGATGGAACGCACCGTCGGTCACGCTGACCCTGTAACCGGTCAGGCGAGCTTGGTTCGGCGACTGGAAGCTGTCGAAGGAGAGCAGGTTCGCCCAGGTCACGGTCGCTCGGGCACTAGTCGCAGTGTTGACCACCAAGGGGATGGGTGCGTACGGGAAGACCGAGCTCACACAACGGGTGCCGTCCGGCTCCAAAGGGGCAGCATTGTCCCACTCGTCCTGGATGGCGTAGTAATGGCCACCCCAGTACTCGTTTGCCTGCGGGTCCGAGCCGCTGCTGGAGGAGTTATAGTACGGGAGGACATCGTTCGGGTCGACAAAGTTCCACGCGCACTTGTCCGCAACCTCGTCGTTGGATCCGCTCCCGTGCCACGCGTCCCCGTTTGGGTCGGTAATGGCCTCGATCATTTCGTGGGCGGCCACGGAAGCAGTATCGTCCCATACCGCATTACCACTAGGTTGAAAGCCGGTGCTGCAGTCGGCACCCGCGCTGCCCAAGTACGGGACTACCGCGAAGATCACGTCGCCACCGAGGATAAGGGTGCGCGAGTTGTCATGGTAAGCACAGTCCGAATTCGGAAAGCAACTGTACGTGATGAAGAAAAAGTTGCCGCACGTGCCCTCGTCCTTGGGCAGGAACACCCAGAACAGGTTATTGGTGGTCGCGGACCAGTTCTCGGCCTGAATCGCGTCCTTGATCTGGCCCTCGACCTGGTCTTCGTTTACGCAATGGCTGCCGCAATTATCAGGTATAGGGGCGGTATCGGATACTACGCCAGCTAAAGTGCTGTCATTGCTGATGTACTCGCGCGACCCGAATAGGGGCGTCATGTAGTATTGAGTCAGGTTTTGAAGGTAACCGCTGCCCTCGATGTCGCGGAAGAACTCCTCCAGGTATGTCACGTACCCAGACGAGAAGCTTCGGTGCGGGCCCCAAAAGATGAGGTAGTTATGGTCTCTGAGCATGACGCTGCCGCCGTGGTAGGTGAGGTTGGCGCATGTGGCATGCTTCGGGGCCCGGCATTGTGGAGCCGCAGGGATCCGCTGGCTCGTCGCGGCAAGGACGTCACCGTGGGACAAGGGGGCGGCGTAGCCTGTCCCACCCGCATTGCCTGCCAATGTCAGCGTGCACGCAACAACTGCCGTGAACAAAGCCAGCGGTCTTGCTGCTTGGTCTCCGAACCTTCGCGCTCCCCCGTCCGCCATTCGCCCGACCTCCGCTTCACTGGTCCCGCCCGGAATGGTACAGCGCGTGCACCGCGCCGCCGGTTCACCCGCTCAGCGGCCAAGCGTTGTAGCGCGCTCCACATACCGGTCATGTGGTGCTGCTCGGCGGCGATGTCCCTGAGCGCTCAACAGCGGTATACGGCACGGAACCGCCGTATGGGTGGCGTTTCTTCGTCGACGAAGTCTTCGAACGACTCCTCCTTCAGGCCGGCCTCGCCGAAAGCCCCGAGGTCCACCCTCGTCAGCGGCCACGGCATCCGGCCCGGCTCGTCGAAGGCGTCCCGGCCGCGGGCTATGACTAATAAGAGCCCGCCAGGTGCCAGCGCTTTGGCCATCGAACGTGCCGCGGGGTCGCGGAGGTGCGCAGGTAGCACTTGTAGTGTGTAAGCCTCCAGCACGAAGTCGAAGGCGTGCTCCCACTGCGAAGGAAGGTTAAAGACGTCGGCCTGGATGAAGGTCCCCTGATCTGGGAAACGCCGCCGCGCGGCCGCGACCGCAGTCCCCGAGATGTCGAAGCCGATAACCCGGCCGACCCCCATGCCCGTCAGCCAAGAGACATCGTCGCCGAGCCCGCAGCCGACGACGAGGGCGGAGCGGAAGGAGCGGCCGCTACGCTGGAACCACTCCACCAGGTGAGGGTTGGTAGCCCGGTCTGCCCAGGGCACCACTGCCGTCCCGGTCTCGGCTTCGATGTACAACTGCTCGAACCAGCCGAGCGGGTCACCCCGGGCCGTGGACTCAGCGGCAAGCTCCCGCGCGCGGGCCCGCGGCTCAGGGGTCTGCACTCTATGGAGCGTAGCCGGAGCGCGCACGATCGGGGCGTGCCATCGTGCCTGGGTTGGCGAGCCTCAACCGGCAAAGTTCAGCGCTCGTGCGGCAGGGCGGGATCCCCTGGCTTTGGCGGCTCGCCGACGGTTCCCCCGATATGAGCGACATCATTAGGCGACGCCTCGCGCAGGGTGGGCCATCCCATCCCGCTGGTGCCGCAGACGAACTGGCGCTCCTCGCCCGGCCTTAAGGACACTCGTAGCTCCTTGGACCTGCGCAACCGCACGAACCGAATATGCAGGCGGTGTTCCCCCGGTCCCACCTCGAAGACCCTCGCCTGATCGTTGCCGATCTTGCCTACTGGGTTGTCGTCGAGTACCACCGTGTACTTCCAATTAGGCTTAAAGAGGCGCATGAGCAAGCCGGCCGGGAGCACAGTTGCGGGTGACACCGACCAGTCTCGCTTCGGCCTAAGGATCCTGATTGCTGACACTGGCGTCCTTTCTCGGCACGGCGAACAAAGGCCTTCGGGTATGGCTCAGCTTCCGCAAGCCTTGAGCCCTTTCGTTGTGAGCGCGGCCAGGGAGCAGGTGGAGACGCGCGGGTAGTAGGTGCCCATGGCCGCCGCCGCGTCACGCGGGTCGTCCGCACGAGCCACCTTTTGCGCCGAATGAGCGAAGTCGGGACTGACGAGGACATTGCGCAAGAGGAGCAGGTAGAGGGGCCATGGGCGCCCTCGTGGGGTCGTTTGGCTGCTCGAGTAGGGCAGGAATGTGGCGCCGGCCACTCGGGAGATGACCGCCCGCTGAGCCTCCGAGCCGATCACATAGTGGTAGTAGCCGGACGCATCGATCTTGGTCGCCTCGTCGGCGCGGCACCCGTAGTCCACCTGCCCTCCCGGGAGTTGGTTGGCGACGGTCGGGAGGCTGCCCTTACCCAGGATGATGCACATGGACCAGTACTGCATGTCCTCGCCCGGCGCCGGCCACGGCGACGGGCCGACGCCGGGAGGGAAAGTCGGCGCCTTGGCGCTGACAACGAGCACGTCCGTTGGGGCTGGGCGGATGACGTAGGCCCCGACGTAGGCGTCGTTGGCGTCGGCAAGCGCGCTCCGGTACGTGCTGAGGGCGGGCGTAAAGAACGCACCCGCGGGAGGCGGGACCTTCGGCGGCGGGGGCGTCGTCCCGGCCGGGGCCTTCTTCGGGACGGGGAGCGGCTCGTGGGTGCGACAGGTCGGCAGCGTGCCGCTCGCAGGCCCGTTGGCCACGGTCAGGGTGGGCGGCTTCACATGTGTGAAGGTCCCGCCGGCCGGGAGGTAGACACGGTAGACCAGGTAGCCGGGGTGCGCCGGAGAGGTACCGGCAGGGAAGGGGAGCTCGTTCGCTTCGCCCGGCACGACGTCGAGGCGGACTGTCACTTGGAAGCGGCCTCCGGGGGCTGCTCGCTGCTGCCACGGGTTGGTGCTCCCTGGCTGAGGGGTGACCTGGTAGTCCGCCAAGGACGAACTGACGCCCTTCACGCTGAAGGGCGAGGCGTAAGGCGTATAAGTCTGCAGAGAAAAGTAGGCCGCGTCGGGGTAGGTCCCCGAGACCGTGATGCGCGTCGCCTCGCTCGCCACGATCGGCTGGTCCCAGTAGGCGGCCGACGAGTCAAGCCCGAGCAGCTGGGAGTTGTGCACATTGAAGAACACCGGCCAGGCGCATGGCGCGCCCGGAGACGCTGGCCCGAGCGGCGCAGTCGTCGCCAAGGCCGGTGCCGCCAGCGTGCTCACAGCGACGAGGGCGGCAGCCAAGCCGATCAAGGTTGGCTTTGCCCTTCGTGGGCCGTTCACTGTCGCCTAAACGCCTCGCGCGTCAGCCTTATCGTTGCTAGCAAGGTTGGTCCCCTTTCGGTGCGTGAGAGCAGGTTGCGTGAGCCCGTCGGCCCCGTTGCGGGCACTTCTGCTCTTGAGCGAGGCTCACACTAAAGTGATATCACTTATTGGTGAAAGGTGTCAACCGCGAGGTCGTCGCGCTGCCTCGGCGGACGGCCTCTCCGGGGCATGTCGCCAGTGTTGGCCGGAAGGCGCCCCGCGGCCTGGAGCGACCTGCGCAGGAGGAGCTCGATCTGCGCCGTCGTGCTGCGCACCTCGTCCTCCGCCCACCGGGCCAGGGCGTCGTAAACGGCCGGGTCGATGCGGAGCAGGAGGCTCTTGCGCTCCCGTACCGCATTGGGCTGATCAGTGGTAGAGGGACCCGGCATTGACCATGGGCTCGGTCGGGTGGTCACTACAAAGTACGACCAGCAAGTTGCTGACCATGGCAGCTTTGCGCTCCTCATCGAGGGCGACGAAGTTGCCTTCCGTCAGGCGCTGAAGGGCCAGTTCGACCATGCCTACGGCGCCCTCGACGATCTGCTGGCGAGCGGCGACTATGGCGGCCGCCTGCTGGCGGCGCAAGAGGGCTTGGGCCACCTCCGGCGCGTAGGCGATACGTACCACCTGGCTCTCCAAGATGGTGACGCCGGCCGGCTCGACGCGGCGCGAGATGTCGGCCGAAAGCCGCTCGGCCACCTCGTTTGTGTTGGCGCTGAGGGAGAGCGACCGGCCCCCCTGATTGTCGAAGCGGTAGCCGGCGGCGACGTGGCGGACGGCCGCCGAGGACTGCATGGCCACGTACTGCGCGAAGTCGTCGACGAAAAAGAGCGCCCGGGCGGTGTTGCTGACCCGCCATACGACCGCGACCGAGATCTCGACGGGGTTACCGTCAGAGTCGTTGACTTTGAGCGGGGCGGTCTCGTGCGTGCGCACCTTTGCCGACACGGCCCGTGCCTTCGAGCCAGGTAAAGCCCAGTGCAGCCCGGGCGAGCGGATGGTGCCCACATAAGCGCCGAAGCGCTGGACAACCACGGCATTTCCCTGCTCGACCCGCACCAACCCGCGGAGCCCGGTCAGGCCGGCGACCAGCAACACGGCGGCTGCGGCCCAGGTCGCGCGCCGGGCTGCGTCGCTGGCGCCCAGTGCTACGAGGGCGGCCGCGGCCACTAGCGCGACGGCGCACAGCACCGCCACGCGTCGGCCGTAGCCGCCGCTGAGCGGTACCTCCTCAGTGTTCACGGCTGCCAGTGTGCTTGTGCCCGTACCGATGATGCCCCTCATGGATGTAGACGCCTACATCTATACTGATATCATATTTCCGGCGCTTATCATGTTTTCGGCGCTCGGACTGGAAGGAACCCCTGACTTCCGTTGCCAAGAGCAGCCTTGGCCCGCCGAATGCGGCGCGAGGTGCCCGCGCGGTGCTTTCGTCAGCACCAGCTAGTCAGCTCGCGGCTTTCGTCTCAGTCGGCACGAATGGGAAATGCCTTGTAGAGTGCCAAGAAGAGTCATGGGCGATGACCAAGCCCTCATGGCCGTCGAGCCCCTCGATGGCTTCGAGCCCTTCCTGCCCCGCTACTGCCAGCGCGGTAGCCAAGGCGTCGACGAGGCCGAGCTCGGGCCCAGTCACCGTGGCCGAAGCAACACTGCAAGCTGGCCGTCCTGTGCGCGGGTCTATGAGGTGCTCGCCGCGCTCGTAGTTGCCAGACGTTGCTACGGCCCCGCAAAGCTCGACCACGCAAGCCAGGGCCCGCCGGTCCGCCGGGCCCACGATGCCCACCCTGAAAGGCCTCCCGGTACCCAAGCCGCCGAAGGAGGCGATGTCGCCGGCGGCGTTCACCATGGCGCCGGCGACACCGGGCATGGCTAGTACTCCCAGGGCGCGTTGTGCTGCCCAGCCCTTGACGTAGCCGGTCGGGTCGACGCCTCCTGGCATGGCCCAAGGGTCGAACCACCCGCCCGAAAGCGAGCGCGCTTCTTCGCACGCCGCCAGCACCGACGCCACCTCTGGAGGGGCTTCGGTGGCCATGATCTCGCCCCTGCGCAATCGGCTCATCGGGCTGTCAGGTTGCCAGGTGCTGAAAACGGCGTCGGCGCGATGCAGCAACGCCCGAGCACGGGCCACTCGTACATACAGCTCGCGCCGGTCAACATCACGCTCGCAGTAGAGGTCGAAAGTGACCACGGTGCCCATCACTGTTTGGCGGTGGTAGGAATGCCAAAGGACCTCAGGCTCGCCGGCAAGCGTGCCCGGAGCGGGCATCGGCATTATTTGAAACCCAGTTGGGTGAGGGCCGACTGGAGCGACTGCTCGAACCCGGCGCTGGTGTAACTGGCCCCCGACACGCCTTGGATGTTGGCGCTCTGGGCCTGAAGAGCCTCTTGTTCGAGGATCGGGATGGACTGCTGGTCGATTGACTGCGAGCGGAAGTTCCCGCCGTCGTCGATCGAGGCGATCGTCACGTTTGTGAGCTTGGTACCCGATACCGTCGCCGCCACCGAGAGGGTGCCGTAGTTGTAGTTGACGGCTGCGCCCGTGGCGGTCCTGGGCGCTGCGACCGGTGCCGGAGAGGTCGGCGAGGTCGGCGAGGTTGCAGGCGGCGCAGAAGTCTGCGAGGTCGTTGGCCCCGGAGGTGCCGTCGTCGGGGGGCCTCCCGTCGGTGGGGCCACGGGTTTCCCGAGGCTCAGCGTCGGCGGCTTGGTATGGAAGCTCAACACGCCCGCGAGCCCTGCGATTGTGGCCGCGACTACCACACCTGCACGTTTCATGCTCGTTGTCCCGTCGCCCGCTGCAGTCGGTCTGGCACTGGTACAGACCGTAGGGCGCGAACCTTACGGCACCGTGAAGCGCTCCTCAGACGCCCATGGCTACCAGCGCGGGCAAAAAAAGGGCGCCCATTTCACCTAATGCCCGCCTTGGCCGCGCCCGAGCGGCGCGGCGGCGACAAGGTCTCGCGGGCTACCAGAGCCACAGCTCCGGGGGCGCGGCCAGGCTGGCGACTTCGGGCCATAAGGCTTCGGGGACGTCATACGAGGCCATTTCGATTGCCTGGTCCACGCGCTCGGGCCTGGTGACGCCAACGACCGTTGACGCCACGCGAGGGTCGCGGAGCGAGAACTGGAGCGCCGCAACAGCCATCGGTACCTCGTAGCGGCTGCAGGTCGCGGCGATTGCATTCGCCTTGGCAACCAGTTCAGGCGACGCCCGCCGGTACCCATAGTTGCGCTCCTGATGGGGGCCCCGGGCGAGCATGCCACCGCCGAACGGCGCGGCGTTGAGAACGCTCACACCCAGGCGCACGCACTCGTCGACCAGCGAAGACGCCGAGCGGTCGAGCAGCGTCAAGCGGTTGTGGGTCAGCAGCGCCTCGAACACTCCGGTCCTGACATAGCGCTCCAGCAAACCCACCGGTCCGCCGGCAACGCCGAGATGACCGACGACACCTTCCTGTTTCAGCTTGACCAGAGCCGGTACGGCGCCTTCGGGGGCCATGGACTCCTCGAACGTGACGCGCTCGGGGTCGTGGAGGAACAAGAGCGGGAGGTAGTCCATGTTGAGACGTTCGCAGCTCTCTTCGACCGAGCGCCGCACCCGTGCCCCGGAAAAGTCACCGGTGTGGTCGGGGTCTACCTTGGTGGACACGAGCATGCCCTCGGGGGCACCGTCACGTTCGCGGAGGACCTCACCGATCAGGCGCTCGCTGTTACCGCCCCCGTACCCGTTGGAAGTGTCGATCATCCTGAGCGGGCTGTCCAGTGCCCTGCGCAGCGTCTCCAACGCACGCTCGCGTTCAACCTCATAGCCGTAGACGCTAGGCATGCTCCCAAGGGCGCTCGTGCCGATCGCAAGGTTCGTGACCTTCAAGCCCGTGGTCCCGAGCGTGACAACCCCTAGAGGCACGGCTTCATAACTCTCCCATAGCTTTTCTCAACTGCTCACGCAACGGTTCGCGCACGATGCAGTTGGCGAGGGCGAAGGACTGTGCCAAGGCCAGTAGCTCGTCGTCGGTGACGCCGTCGAAGCAGCGGGCGTACTCAGGCACCAGCGCTTGGGCCACCATTATGTTAAGCAAGAGCGTCCGTACCCAGTCGAAGCGTCCCCACGGGTACGGCTCAAAGCCAGGAGCTTCCTCGGCGATGAGTGCCTGCACCGGGCGACTGACCTGGACTGGGCCTTCTCCGTCAGTGCCCCACTGGTCGGCCGCAAGACGGTACTTCTTGGCGATGAAGCCCTCAAAGCGCTCCATGTACGGCGTCCGGGGTGCCACTGTCACCAAGCCTTGGCGTCCCACGTCCTTATAGGTCCACAGTGCCCACCCGGCGCCGTACTCACTGTAAATCTCTAACTGGTCGGCAAGGATCTGCCGTCGTTGCTCGTCGATTGCCTCCTCGCCGGTATAGATCGGGCCGAACTCGCCGACGTAGAGAGGAGTGCCGGTGCGACGCGCGTACACGGCGCGCGACAGAAATGTCCGCTCGACGGCGGCCCTGTCCACATAGACGCCTTCAGTGAAACCGGGGTACGGGCCTCCTCGTCCCAAACCCGAGCGGACGTAGTCGTGGCAGGTGTACACGGTGTTGTCCCAGCATCCTTCGAAAACGTCGAACTCGGTCGAGTACGTGTTGCCGTCGACGAACAAGGTGTGGTGAGCGTCCACGCGGCGGATGGCGGCGACTAGTCGCGCGTAGAAAGGGCCGATCGCTCGACGAGACTCGTCCGCCGGCTCGTTCAGAAGGTTGTAGCCCGCGACCCAAACCTGGTCTTTGTAGTGGTCCGCGATCGCTTCCCAGAGGTGGACTGCTCGGTCCTGGAACTGACGTTGCTCCCAGAAGAGCGCTCGGTGGGTGGCATTGTCTGAGTGCCAGTGCTGGTTTTGAGCACCAGGTACGGCGTGCAGGTCGATGATCGACAAGATCCCATTGGCGGCGCACGCAGCGATAGCCCGGTCCAGGTGGCGGAAACCCTCTTCCTTGATCACGAACGGCTTGGCATCGTCCTCGAAGTGCCTGTAGTTGATCGGGATCCGGACTGAGTTGACCCCAACCGAAGCCAGCAAAGCAGCGTCGGCCTCTCCAAAGAAGTTCGCAAGGAGGCTTTCGAAGAACAGGTCGTAGCGTTGCTGGCCGAGCACCTGCAGCACGGCCGAGCGCATAAGGGACTCGTTGGCGGCATAGCCCGTGATGAAGTTTTCCATGTTGAGCCATCCACCCAGGCATACACCCCGCAGCCGGATAGGTTCACCTTCTATCCCGATAACATTGCTCCCCTCGGTACGGACGAACTGAGCAGTCGCGTCCATCACGCCCTCCTTGCCGTACGCGGCGGTGCACCGGTACTCTCCCGCACCACCAAGGTTGTGGCCAACTCGACACTGCCGTCCTCTTGGCGCGGTCGCTCCGAGTGGGAGAGCACGAGCCGTACGGCTGTGGCCGCCATCTCGGCCAATGGCTGACGTACCGACGTCAATGGCGGGGACATCCACCGCGACAAAGGGATGTCGTCGAAGCCCACGAGGCTGAGCTGCGCAGGCACGGGCATGCGAGCCAGGCGCGCTGCCTCCAACACGCCCATGGCCTGCAGGTCGCTGCCGGCGAAAATAGCCGTGGGGCGCTCCTCCATGGACAACATGGTCGTCGCGTGCTTGAACGCCGCTTCCACGTGGAAGTCCCCCCAACGCACCAGGTCGGGGTCGACCGGCAAGCCCGCCGCTTCCATGGCCGACCGGTAGCCGTCCATCCTGACCCGGCTGCAGAAGAGGTCACGCGGGCCAGTGATGATCGCGATCCGCTGGTGGCCCAGCTCGGCGAGGTGGCGCGTCGCCATGAAGGCACCCGACCAATTCGTGGCCCCCACCGTAGGCACACCCGGCTCAGGCTCCCCGCGTGGGTCGATCACGGCCACCGGGATGCCCCTTGAACGCAGGGCTGCTTTTTCGCGTTCGCTGAGCCTGGCCAAGAGCACAATGACGCCCTTTGTGCCACGGGCGAAGATGTCGTCAAGCCAGCTGCCGTGGCCTCCGACGTCAGGCAGAACGTTTACCGCCACGGTGGCGTGGGCCTTTCTCGCCGCCTCGACGGCACCGGCAATTATCTCGGTAGCCCACGGGTTGCTCACCTCACGCAGCACCAGGTCCACTATTGGCACCGGTCCTGCGCGGGCTGCAGAGCGCCGCTCGTAGTTGCGCGCGGAGAGCAGGTCTTGAACGCGATCGCGCGTCTCTTGGGAAACACGGTCACTACCGTTCAACACCTTGGACACGGTCCCCACCGAGACGCCAGCCTCGATGGCAATGTCGCTCATTGTCACGCGCCGGGGCGCTGGGACGCCGCCACCCGGTCCCGGTCCCGGCCCCAACGCCGACCCCGGGCCCTGGCGCCGCCCTTTTCGGTCCGCTGTCACTTGCCGGCCCAGGAAGCACATACTTCCCGCGCAGCGTGGGAAGCACCGGCGAGCCGCTCAAGGACGGCGTCCACTACGGGGTCCGGCGCTGTCAGGTCCGGGTGGTCCCGCCGCCAGCCTGCCAGCCGTATGACGCTTCGCTGGAACGTGAGCATCGGTGCGAAACCGGGTACGTACCGGCGTATTTTCGTGTTGTCGAACACGGCACTGTGCGCCAGGTCACCCACGATCAAGTCCGACCAGAACCAGTCGGGGGCGACGACGGGGAAAAGGTCCGAGGCGAGGTGGACGAGCCGTGCCGGGACGCCGAGCGCGGTCGCCACCATGGTGTAGATCTGGTCCCAGGTCAAGACATCGTCACCCGTGATGTGGAACACCTCGCCGATCGCCGCCGTGTTGCCTAGCAGTCCGACCAAGCCCTGCGCGAAGTCCTCGGCGTGCGTCAGCGTCCACAGCGACGTGCCGTCCCCGTGCACGGGGATCTCGGCTCCCCGAGCGACCCGGTCCACAGCCGTCCAGCCGCCCGGTAGCGGTGGGGAGGCGTCGTCGTAGGTGTGGGAGGGCCGCACTATCGTTACGGGGAACCCTTCGTCCGTGAACGCAGCCCAAAGGGTACGCTCGGCGCGAAGTTTGGCCCGCGCGTACTCCAAGAACTGGTTGTGCTGGGCAGTGGACTCCACCAACGGGGTACGCAGGACGGGCTTGCCGTAGACGGAAGCCGAACTGATGTGCACGTACTGCCGGGCCCGACCACGCAACAAAGACACCCAGCCAGAAGCGTCTTGTGCATCATAGGAGAGGAAGTTGACGACGGAGTCGAAATCGCGGCCATCGAGGACGGCGGCAACCGAGCCGGGGTCGTCGACGTCGCCCACGAGCTGGGTCACCGCCGGAGGCAGCGCTCTGTGGGCCGCATTACGACCGCGGTTGAGCACCGTCACCTGCATGCCAGCCTCGACCGAGAGCCGTACGCACGAAGCGCTGATGGTCCCTGTGCCACCGATATAGAGCGCCCGCAGCGGCGCCTCGTCGCGCCTCATCACCACGAGGCCGTCCCGGTCCGCTCAGCTCTCCTCCACAGGACCACCGGGCTTCCTTCCTTTCCCGTAGGTGCTCGGTCCGCACCCTACTTTATCCGTCCAACTTGAACGTCCCCCAGTGGGGCCAACGTAGAACACTGCCGCCAGCAGGCTGTCGGCGGTCGCCTCTGTCGAGGCCGCGATGAGGGACCGAAGGCCGGGACCTCCTCCGTCCCACGTCGCTCAGTACGCCCAGCACCCGCAAGCCACTGCCTGCAGCGAAACTGAGCGTAACATTTGCGAAAGAGTGTGTCAAGAGAGCGCCTCCAGATGGCGCACGAGCACCGGCTGCCACCCCCCCCGACCGCGTCCTGAGCGTCCCTCGCTTTAGACTCCCAGCATCAAAAACCAGCGTCATTTAGCTGCTAACGTTGCTCGCAACTCCGCCCTTGACGCTTGCCAGAGGCGGCTGTAAAATGCGACGCAACCTTGCGAAACTTTTACCAACAGAAGGGGGAGGGGAGAGATGCCTCGTCTACGCAGGTCCAAGAAGTTGTGGTGCGCGTTCGCCGCGCTCGGGGCTACCGTGCCGATCGCGACCTCGGCACAGGCAGGTGCAGCACCTGCGCTCGGGGCCAAAACAACCGCGTCGACCTCAGCGACCATCAACTGGTGGGGCTGGACCCCAACAGACTCGGCGGAGGCCACCGCCGAGATTGCCGTATTTAATAAGGTCTATCCCAACATAAAGGTCAACTTTAAGCTGATCACGATCGCTAACTGGGTCACCGCGCTAAGGCCCGCCCTGGTTTCGGGGGACGGGTTCCCCCTTATCGTGATGCTGCAGGGTTCGCTCGCCGGCCAGGGCCTAGACAACTACAAGGCCGTTGTCGAGGTGCCTGGCTTCGCCCGCTTCTTTATCAATAGTGCCATTATTTCTGGCGGCGTCATTGTCCTGGTGTACACCTGCTCGATGCTCGCCTCGTACGGCTTCGCGAAGCTGCGGATCCTCGGGCGCGAGATCTACTTCTGGATGCTGCTCGCCTGCCTCACATTACCGGAGGTCGTCCTGCTCGCGCCGCTGTTTACCACGGACCAAAAGCTGGGCCTCTACAACACGTACTGGGCTGTGATCCTCCCGCTATCTGCGCTGCAGGTACCTTTCGCGGTCTTGTTGACGCGCAACTTCATCAGTGGCTTGCCTGACGAACTGTTCGAGGCGATCCGAGTGGACGGCGCCGGCCCGCTGCGGACCTTCAGGCACCTCGTCGTCCCGCTCACGCGCCCGATCGCCGCCGCGGTCATAATTTTCACCTTCATCGCCGCCTGGAACGACTACCTAATGCCACTCGTCTTCGAGCAGGCCACCAACATGCAGACGATCACGCTCGTCCCACAGTTCTTCGTGGGCGAGTTCAACGACGACCAGACCAAGATCCTCGCCTCGGCTGTAGTAACTGCGATCCCCGAGGTCATCGCCTACCTGGGCCTGCAGCGGCTCTTCGAGCGTGGCCTCACCGCCGGCGCCATAAAATGAGCCCATGCGGCGCCGGTCACCCGCCAAGGCCTCCAGTGGACGGCATCCGCGACTTGCAAGCGTCCATCGCCGACTGCAACCGCGCCGCGCCCGGACCGCTCGACCCGGCAATCTGCACGGCACGGCCTGAAAACGTTGGGTCGGGGAAGTTCGGCACCCCGTTCGCGCGGACGCACTCGGCCCAGCTCAACCACGCCTGCTGCTGAGCGGGGGAAAGCTGCTGGCCGGCCCGCTGCCACGGTGAGGGGAGCGTCCGGCACGCTTGCACCGCCCCCTGGAACGAAGCGGAGCCCGGGTCAATTCCTTTGGTCCTGTACCCGTAGCCCCCGCTGGGGGTAAGTACCGGGTCGGGGAAGTTCGAGACGCCGTGACTGCGCATGCACTGGGAGTACGCCTCAGCTTCGGCAAGTGGGGTATGCCCCGACGAACTCGGTCGTCCCGATGGAGCGGCAGTCGTGCTCGGCTGCAAGCCAGCGTTCGGGACCGTTGGCGAGCTCGGCCCACCGGAGCACGCGGCGACCGCCGCTCCCAAGGCAACGGCCGCGGCCGTCCAGAGCAGCGATGAGTGCACCAACCGTCTTTGTACCACGACGCGGCCAGCCGTTGCCGGTGAGCGCCCGCTGTAGGTCATGCCTCCAGTAAACGCAGCGTGATGTTGCCAGAACGTATCCGGATTTCGATACGCGGACGATATGTGCGGCCACGGGCGCCTCTCGCAGGGTTATCAATCACGGCCGGAGGGGGCCCTGCGCATCAGAGCATCCACCCCGTCCAAGATGCATTCCAGGCCGAAATTGAACTGGGCGTCAGGCTCCTTGTCACCCTCAAAGCCGCGTGACGCGATCATCCTGTGGAGGGCTGGGAAACGAAGGGGGTCAGTGAGCTGGGCCAGCATTTCGCCGTAGGCAGCTGTGGAGGGCTCCTCGCCCCCCGTCCCCGTCGCCCCTGCTGTTTCTGCCACCACATCCAGGCTCAGCGTGAGCTCACTGCGCACGAAGAAGCTGATCAGCGTCACCAATCTCAGCTTTTGGAGGTCGGCCAGCGGGGTGCCGGCGAGCGCCCGGAGGGCGGCCTCGAGCCAGGCGATGTTGTTCGGCCCCAATGGAGGCCCCATGACAGGGACACGCAGCGCCCAGGGGTGGCGCAGGTACGCCGCCCGGACTCCCTCCGCCCAAGCCGTCATCCCAGCTCGCCAACCCGTCTTGTCCAGGACCGACCTGGGTGGGAGGCCCAGTGCGGTGTCCACCATGAGGATGAGCAGCTCGTCCTTGGCCGCAACGTACCTGTACAAGGACATGGTGGCCACGCCGAGCTCGGCGGCGACGCGAGCCATCGAGAGGGCACCGATGCCGTCGGTGAGAGCGACCTTGATGCCGGCGGCCACCACCCGCTCCAGGCTGAGCCCCCTGCGAGTGCCCCGGCCCCGTCCACGCAACCCCCAGGCGAGCTCGATGACCGGTGGCAACACCGGCTTCCCGCCAACGTCACTTTCCCCCTCGTTCACCTTTCACCACCTTCGCTCGAGAGCTGCCCGCTTGACATGCACGAGGTCAGCGTATACCGTATGACCTGGAGCGTGCGACGTACGCATCAGAGTGTACGTACTACGCAGTAGTGTACTCACTACGCAGGAGGTGAGACCGGCTTTGACGAACGATGCAGCCATATGGTCCGCGGCACTTGCCAGGTCGTACGGGGCCAAAACCGCCCTCGCGGGCCTTGACCTCAGCGTCCCGGCGGGCAGCGTGTTCGCCCTGCTGGGCCCCAACGGCGCAGGCAAGACCACCGCCGTACGTGTCCTGTCCACATTGGCTCGGCCCGACGCAGGCAGGGCGACCGTTGCCGGCTACGACGTCGTCGCAGAGAGGCACGAGGTGCGCCGGAGGATAAGCCTGACGGGCCAGGAAACCACTCTCGACGCGCTACAAACGGGAAGGGAGACGCTCGAGATGATGGCCAGGCTCAGCCGCCTGGGCTCGCGGGCAGCCCGGGCGCGCGCCAGCGAACTGCTGGAGCGCTTGGACCTCGTCGAAGCGGCTGACCGGCGCGTCGGGACCTACTCGGGGGGCATGCGCCGCAAGCTCGACCTCGCCGCCGGTCTGCTCCGGCGACCGGAGGTGATCTTCCTCGACGAGCCAACCACTGGCCTCGACCCGCGCGCCCGGGCCGCTATCTGGGAGATCATCTCGGCACAGGCAGCAGCGGGGGCCACGGTGCTGTTGACCACTCAGTACCTCGACGAGGCTGACCGGCTCGCTGGCTGCGTCGCCGTGATGGAGGGCGGCCGGGTGGTCGCCCAAGGCAGCCCTGACGAGCTCAAGGCGAGGGTGGGCGGCCAGCAGCTCGACCTGTGGGCAGCCGACGGCGCCTGCTACCAGGAATTGTCCAGCAGGCTCGGTGCGGCGGCCTTGCGCACTGAACCGGAAGAGCTGCACCTGGTCCTCACCACCCCAGGCGAGGCGGTAAAGGCACGAACGCTGCTCGACGAGCTCGACCCGGACGGCCACCTCGTCAAGCGGTTCACGCTAAGCGCTGCCACCCTGGACGACGTCTTCATGGCCCTTACGGCGACGGGCGCGAGCCAAGGGGCCCTGACAGATGGCTGACAGCGTCGTCCTGCAGGGTGCCCTGCTCGAGAGCGGAGCTGCACCGGCTGGCGGTGCCCCTGCGAAGATCTGGTCCGGTGCCTGGTTGATGGCCATCAGGTCGCTCCGGCTGTCGCTGCGCGCCATCGACGGGCTCGTCGTCGCTTTGGCACTGCCAGTGATCCTCATGGGGTTGTTCGTCTATCTGTTCGGGGGCGCGATCCATACCGGCGCGCGCTACATCGACTACGTCGTGCCGGGCGTCCTGGTCGTGTGCGTCGGCTACAGCGCCGTCACGACGTCTATCAGCGTCGCGCACGACCTCAACGAGGGCATAGTGGACAGGTTGCGTTCGATGGACATTGGCGGCGTTTCTTTTATGTCCGGGCACGTCCTGGCCGGTGCCGTCCGCAACCTCATCTCGACGGTGCTCGTGCTCGGCGTCGCCTTCGCCATGGGCTTTCGTGCCCATGCGGGCGCGCTCGACTGGCTCGAAGCATTGGCGCTGCTCACCCTTTGCGTGCTGGCTTACACATGGCTCACGGCAACCCTCGGGACCTTGGCCAGGTCAGCAGAAGCTGCCAACGGCATGGGGTTCCTGGTCGGCTTTGTCGCCTACCCCAGCAGCGCCTTCGTCCCGGTGAATGACATGGCGCCCTGGGTACGTGGCTTTGCTCACCACCAGCCCGTCACTCCCATCGTGAACACCCTCCGCGGGCTCCTTGATGGGGCTCGAGGTACCGATAGCTGGGTCGCCGTAGCCTGGTGCTTCGGCATCATCGCCTTGTCGGTAGCGCTGGCCGGGTGGCTTTTCCGCATTAGGACAGAGAATTGACTCCTTAGGGGATCACGAGCGGCGTTCGTAAACGACTCCATCCTGCGTGGTGCCGACTATCGCGAAACCGGCCTTCTCCAGTACGCGGCGGCTCGCGGCGTTCGTCACCAAGGTGGTCGCACGCACCGCTGAGACGCTGGACTGGCCGAGCAGCCAATCGCTGATCGCCACGACGACCTCAGTGCCGAAGCCTCGCCCTCGGTACAGCTCTGCGAGGCCGTAGCCGATCTCCACGCAGCCAGTGTCGTCGACCGGGCTGCGGATGCCGCAGTCTCCGATGACCCTGTCGTCCCAGCGGACCAGCCAACCAGCCGGGTGGCCGTGCTCGATGGCCAGCGCCACGCCGTTCTTCGTGCCCGCCTGGGGCCACCCCTCGGCCGCACCGAGGCCCGCAACATCGCCTGCGGCAATCGAAAGCGCGAGCTGCGCGGTGACCGGCTCTAAACTGAGCCGGCTGGTCTGGAGAGGGTCAAAATGCTCGATCATCCAGTCAGTATTGCTACAGCGGCTCAGTTCGGTCCACCGACCGGGCTCCTCGACATGGTACGTGACGCGAACGCGTGGTCACCGAGATCGAGGTGACCGAGGTGGGCAGGGACGACCGCGGGCCTTTCGTGATCGCCGACGGTAGCCTCTGGGTGGACGGCAAACGCGTCTATAAGCCCACCGGCTTGGGCATAAGGATCGTGGCCGGCCCACCGGTCCTGGACCCGCCGGGCCGCTTTACTGAACCCAAGCTGGCCACGCCGGCAGACGAATAATCGAGCTTACTGGTCCCCGGGTTGACGGCCTGGGGCCATGTCCCACTCCTCGTCGGCCGCCCCTACGGCGATGCCCGTCCGGGTACGCCACCCGGTCCGTCGGGCTGCCACCGCGCCGGTGCAACCCGGGCCTAAGGCGAGGTCCTGGAGGCGCCACTCCTCGGCTGCGTTCGGGTCGTCCTCCATCCAGGTCACCCGGGCTGGTTCCTCGAGCCCAAAGGAAACACTGAACGAGGCCATCGGCATGGCAAAGCCCAAGCCGGTCGCTTTCATGACCGCTTCCTTGCGAGTCCAGCAGCGGAGCAGGGCCGGGCCCTGACAATGGCTGGGTAGCCGGGCCAGGCCCTCCCGTTCGGCAACGGAGAAGAACCGTCCCGCCACGCGGTAGTCCGCGGGGCGCCACATCTCGATGTCGGCCCCGATTGCGAACGGCGCCACCGCCACCGCAGCCTGGGACTGGGAGTGGCTGAGGCTGAAACGGACAGCCATGTCGGCCAGCTCCGGCCTGCCGTGCGGGCCTCGGACAAAACACAGCCCGGCGGGAGGTCGGCCGGTCACGTGGCCGAGTAATTGGCGGAGACGGCCATGGGCCACGATAAAGCGTGCCGCGTCTATCGAGCGGCGCAGCCGCGCGGCTCTCATCTTTTCCTCGGGCGACAGGATGTCGTACAGCCTGTGCTGGATAGCTTCGGGGCGATCGAGGGACCAGGCCCAAATTGCCACGACGTCACCCTGTACGCGCAATTCAATGCCGTCACCGACATTGTTCGACGGGCTCACTCGGGCCAAGTCGGCCCGGGCCGCCACTGTTCGTTGGTGCCCGGCCGAGCGGTGAAGGCCGCCGGTAGGGTCGGGCCCGTGATCACTGTGCGGCTGTTCCCAGAAGCCCAAAAGGACGATCAACCGAAAGGCTCTCTGTGCGCACTGCCAGGAGCCTGGTAACTGCGTTCACCGAAACCACTCGTTCTGCTCAGAACGTCTGAGCCAGAAGGTCGAGCATCGCCCGCCACGACCGCTCGGAGGCCAGTTGATCGAACTTGAGGCCGGCCTGTTCGTCCGAATGGGAGCGGGTGCGCGTAAAGCTGTGCTGCACGCCACCGTAGAGGACCATCTGCCAATCGACTCTGGCAGCGCGCATCTCCTCTTCGAAGGCGACGCGTTGCTTGAGGGGGACGATGGGGTCGTCGGCGCCTACGCACATGAGCACCTTGCCGCGGATGTTGCGCGACTCCCCGGGGCGCAAGATGTTCAGCCCGGGGTGAAAGCCGACAACGACCTTGATGTCCGCACCAGTGCGAGCCAGTTCCATGACGACCGTTTCACCAAAGCAGTAGCCAACGGCCGCAACCTTGGAGCTGTCGACCGATGGCTCGCCCAAGAGCACGTCGAGTGCCGCTCTGGCCCGTGCGCGGATCGCGTCGGGGTCCGAACCGAGCGCCTCGAGCTCTCGGGACACCTCGTCCGGGTCGCCCAGGACCCTGCCCCCGCCGTAGTAGTCCAGGGCGAAGGCGGCATAGCCGAGCTCGCAGAAGGTTTCGGCCCTCTTAGCCTGGAACTCGTCCAGGCCGTTCGCTTCTGGGGCGACGAGCACAGCCGGGAACGGCCCCTCCCCGTCAGGGAGGGCCAGTCGCCCCCGCATGACCACTCCGCCAGTCTCGTAGCCCACGTCACGCACCGGCACCACACGGAGACTAACCGAGACCCGCGAGCCGGCCGGAGGGGCGCGCTGGCGGCGCCAACTCTCCCCCACCGAGCCGGGAGCGACCGCTCTTGGCTCTGCAACCTGGAGCGCGGCGGGTGCAGCCTGGTGTTCCCAGTTTGTCCACTCCCCGTCAGCGCCCTTGGGGAGCCGCCCGAGCCGGCGTAGAGTGAGCCCCCCGGGAAATATTCACAGGGAGGCCCTCCATGGCAAGAGTCGTCCATTTCGAGATAACCGCCGACGATGTCGAGCGCGCCCGTAAGTTCTACGGGATCTTCGGTTGGGAGATAACGAGCTCAGGCATGCCCGGGGTGGACTACTGGCTCGCCCACACCGGCGAGGAAGGCATGGGGATAAACGGCGCGATCATGCCTCGGGCGTACAACCCTCAACCCGTGATCAACTGGGTCGGCGTCGGCGACCTGGACGATATGATCCACCGGGTCAAGGTGGCGGGTGGAGAAATCGTCGGCGAGAAGCAGACCGTGCCCGGAATTGGCGACACCATCTACGCCAAGGACACCGAGGGCAACACCTTCGGCATGATCCAGCCTCTCCCTGGTTCCGCCATGCAGCCGTAGTCGCGAAGCGTGCGCCCACCGAAGGCGTCGCCCAGGCCGGTCGGCCAGGTAGTCAGTTGATGTCCTGCCAAACGGACAGGGCGGTACCGAGGGCCCCCAGTGCGCCGGCCCAGCCGATCAAGATGATCGCGCCGGCGCCCGGCGAGAGGAGATGCTGGGTCCCGAGGCCCATCAGCGCGTCCGACGCGCGTGACGGTAAGAAGCGCCCCACAGAAGGCACGAGGCCGAACACGAGGG